>JAAYAT010000414.1 GCA_012719225.1 Verrucomicrobiaceae bacterium | reverse complement strand
CCGCGCCCGCGCTTGGATGGAGCGGGAGGAAACAGAAGAGGACACAAAAAAAGACCACTTCGTGGGGCGAAGCGGTCTTCCTCTGTATCATCGGAACGAGGTCGCGAGATCGATCAATCCTTGGGGTCGGTGTCGTCCTTGAGCGGTTTGTCCCACTCGCGCTGGCCTTCTTCCTCGCCCATTTTGATCTCGCGTTCGAATTCGTGTTTGGCCTTTTTGAACTCGCCCATGCCCTTGCCCACTCCCCGTGCCAACTCCGGGATTTTTTTCGCACCGAAGAGAAGGAGGACGATCAGGAAGATGACGACCATCTCCTGCATTCCCAAACCAAAAGCTAAGTAGTATGTGTTCACAGGGGAAAGCTATGCGTGGGAGATGACCCGTGCAATGAGTATTTCCCGACTTGATTAGGTGGCGCGATCGCGCCATCCGGGGATCGCCCCGTTTTCGGGCCGGGTCAGCAGCCTGTCAGGGGTTCGCGAGGAAGGTGGGAAACTCCCTGCCAGCCTCGCGCGAGGCTCGCAGCGCCTCTTCGTGGAGGCGAACGAGGAGGAGTCGGTCCGCCTCGGAAAAGGCCGGGAGCGAGTCGCCGACCGAGTCCAGCATCACGAGAGTCTCGTCGACGCGGGCGGCCGCGAAGCTGAATCGCAGGAGGCGCGAGACGAAACGCGGATCACGCAGTCGGCCGGTGCGGGCGACCCGTTCCCAGGCCTCCGCCGGATGGTCGGCAGCGAAAAGGGCGTCGGCGAGGGCGAGGAGGAGTTCCCCGTTCTCCGGGTCTCGGGCGACTCGGTCGCGGAGCGCCGGGAGGACGTCGGCGGATCCGGCCCGCGAGGTGGGAACGTCAGGCTCGGTTCCCGCGGCGGGGTCGTTTTGACGGGCGGCGGGCGCGGGAGCAACCGGGTCCGCCACGGTCGCGATGTCCGCCTTTGCCAGCATGGGATCGACGGGGATGGCGGGGAGCGTGAAACTCTCCGCCGGAGGCTGTTGAAAAGCGACCTGCAACCCGATCCAAACCCCGAGCGAGAGAGGCACCACCAGCGCGCTCCCCAGGAAAAATCTCGTTCCGCGGCGGAAGCGCGTGGTTTTCATCGGGGGAGAGGAGACGACGACGAAAGGGAAGAGAAGCAGCGAAGATGTTGGAAGGAAAGAGTCATAATCAGGAGCAAAAACAGAGGGGAAAAATCGGCTCGGCGCAATATGATTTTTACGAATAATAGAATCCTTAACGCTTTTCCATAAAAATTGAAGAAAGAATTTGGTTTCTTATCAGGAGTCGGACATGCTGGCGCGTCCCGGTCAGAAAATGACTGGAAACCCGCCATAATGAGGGCAAAAATGACGCCGACGCGCCATTGCCATCGTAATCTTCAAGTGGCACGGCGTTTCGACCGCCCCTGTTTTGTGATTCATCCTCTTCCTCCTTCATTTCTCTTTCCCGAAAGTCTGCGACATGACATCGATTCCCCCCCTTCCGGATACTGCGAGCGGGAGCGAGCTTGCTCCCTTCGACTTCCTTCGTCCCGAATTGGACAGAGTGGAGTCGCGCATCCACGCCCAGGCCAGGGAGTTCGATCCGGCGGTGGAACCCTACATCGCCTACATCCTCAACACCTCGGGCAAGCGCATCCGGCCCGCCCTCGCTTTTCTCGCGGGCGGGGCGACCGGGGCCATCGCGGACGACCACCACAAGCTGGCCGTGATCCTCGAGTTGATCCACGTGGCCACGTTGGTCCACGACGACATCATCGACGAGGCCGAGATCCGGCGTCAGGCCCCCACCGCCAACGCCAAGTGGGGCAACGCCCTCAGCGTGCTGCTCGGCGATTGCCTTTTCTCCCACGCCCTCATGCTCTCGAGCGAGTTCGAGGATTCCCTGATCGGGCGGAAAATCGCGATCTCGGCCAACGAAGTGTGTAGCGGCGAGATCATCCAGACCCAGCGTCGTTTCGACCTGCAACTGACGCGGGAGGACTACTTCGA
This sequence comes from Verrucomicrobiaceae bacterium, assembly GCA_012719225.1. Taxonomy (GTDB): domain Bacteria; phylum Verrucomicrobiota; class Verrucomicrobiia; order Verrucomicrobiales; family DEV007; genus Arctic95D-9. The sequence continues at coordinate 7,557 of JAAYAT010000414.1, read as the reverse complement.
GATCATCCGTAAAAAGACCGCCGCCCTCTTCGCCTCCGCGATGGAACTTGGTGCGCGGCTCAACGGACGGAGCGAGGCGGTCTGCGAATCGCTGCGGGATTTCGGGCTGCACCTCGGGACTGCCTACCAGATCTACGACGACTGCATCGACCTCATCGGCGAGGAAAAGGAATACGGCAAGACCCTGCGGACCGACCTCAACAAGGGCAAGCTGACCCTCCCCATTCTCAACCTCCTCGCCGGGGCGAACGAGCGGCAGCGGGAGAAGCTCAACCGTCTCCTCATTCAGAAAGAGCCCATCGACATCGCCGCCCTCTCCAGCATCGCGGACTATGTCGGCGCGATCGAAGCCTCCCTCGACACTGGTCAGGCTCTCGTGGAAAAGGCGCGCGCCTGTCTGGAGATTCTCGACGAGAGCGAGCACAAGGCCGCCCTCGCCGGGATCACCAGTTTCCTCAGCGTCCTCCTCGACGGGTGCCGCCAGTGAGCGGAGTCCGATTGTCGGCATTTTCTCCCGGTCTTTTCCCGTTTTTCACAGGGATTTTCCGAGGCGGAAGAATATTTTGGGGCCTGCGTTGACAAATGGCACGGAGCTTGCTTCTCTAGGGCCATGGTTTCCCAACCCGAAGTTCATGCCGCAGGCGCAGGATGCCCAGGCAGTCGCAGGGCTTCGAATCTAAAATACAAAACGACAACTAGTGAACATGGCTAAACTGAAATTGGAATACATCTGGCTCGACGGCTACGAGCCCGTGCCGAACCTCCGCGGCAAGACAAAAATAGCGGAAGGGGACCCGGATACGTTCGCCCTCGACGACTGCCCGATGTGGGGATTCGACGGGAGTTCGACGCGTCAGGCCGAGGGGAAGAGCTCCGACTGTATGCTCAAACCCGTCGCCCTCTACCCCGACTCCACCCGCCGCAACGGTTTCATCGTGATGTGTGAAGTGATGATGCCCGACGGCGTCACCCCCCACCCGTCGAACACCCGCTCCACCATCTCGGACGATCCCGGTCTCTGGATCGGTCTGGAGCAGGAATACTTTCTTTTCCAGGACGGACGTCCGCTCAGTTGGCCCGACTCCGGCTATCCCGATCCCCAGGGAGAATACTACTGCGGTGCCGGCTCCAAAGCCGTGGGCGACCTCGCCCGGGCCATCGTCGAAGAGCACATCGACGTCTGTCTCGACGCCGGCATCAACCACGAAGGCGTCAACGCCGAGGTGGCCAAAGGCCAGTGGGAATTCCAGATTTTCGGCAAAGGCGCCTACACGGCCGCCGATGAGATCTGGGTGGCCCGCTACCTCCTCCTGCGCGTCTGTGAGAAATACGGCGTGGATGTCCAACTCCATTGCAAGCCCTTCCAAGGGGACTGGAACGGTTCCGGGATGCACTGCAACTTCTCGACCGAATACATGCGCGAGACCGGTGGCAAAGAGTACTTCGAATCGCTCATGGACACCTTCTCCGGTGTCTGCGAAGAACACATCGCGGCCTATGGCCCCGACAACCACCTCCGCCTCACCGGTCTCCACGAGACCCAGTCGATCGACCAGTTCAGCTACGGCGTGGCCGACCGCGGGGCGTCCATCCGCGTGCCGCATTCCTTCGTGAACAACGGCTACAAAGGCTACCTCGAAGATCGTCGCCCGAACTCCCAGGCGGATCCCTATCAAGTCGTCTCGCGGGTTTCCAAGACCATCGCCCTGGTCCCGACCCCCTGATCCTGACCCGATCCGATTCCAAATCATACCAAAGACGCCGCGGTTTCCCCACCGCGGCGTTTTTGTATCCCAGCCCCCAGCCCCTAACTCCTAGCTCCTGAATATCCCACTTGAAGCCTGCCGGGGCACGGTCGAGACTTTCGGCAATGGCCGATATTCCGAAATCGAGTGTGGAGCTCCGTGGCGTCTCCAAATGGTATGAATCCGGTGAGGAGGGGACCGCCCCGGCGCGGCGCATCCTCGATGGCCTGGATCTCGTCGTCGAGGCGGGGGAACGCTTCGCCATCGTCGGGCCGTCGGGCTGCGGCAAGAGCACCCTGCTCAATCTCCTCGGCACGCTCGACGCGCCATCGGAGGGCAAGGTCATCATCGACGGGATCGACACGAGCGGCCTCTCCGAGAACGAGATCGCCCGGATCCGCTCGGAAAAAATCGGTTTCATTTTTCAAATGCACCACCTCCTCCCGCAATGCACCGCGCTGGAGAACGTGCTCGTCCCCACCCTCGCCCTCGCGCACCGGCCGGACCCCGCGGTGGCGACGGAGCGGGCCGAGAGGCTCTTCGAACGGGTCGGGCTCGGCGACAAACTCCATCGCCAGCCGGGCCAGCTCTCCGGCGGGGAACGCCAGCGGGTCGCCGTGATCCGGTCGCTGATCAATTCCCCCCGGCTCCTCCTCGCCGACGAACCCACCGGCGCGCTCGACGAAGACAACGCGGGCCGGCTCATCGAACTGCTCGTGGAACTGAACGACTCCGAAGGGCTCGCCCTCATCGTGGTGACGCACGACCGCGCCATCGCTGGGTCCGTCGGCGCGATCCGCACCCTGCATCGGGGAAAACTCGAAGGATAGTCCCGTTCCATGCGCACCATCCGCCTCATCGTCTCTTCGCTCTTTCACTACCGCGGCATCCATCTCGCGGTCCTCGCGGGAGTGGCCCTGACCTCGGCGATCCTCAGCGGCGCTCTCGTCGTCGGCGATTCGGTCAAGGAAAGTCTGCGGCGCAACGCGGCGGCACGTCTCTCCCAGGTCGGACCGGTGCTGATGGGAGGGGAACGCTTTTTCACCTCCGCCCTGGCGGATCGCCTCGCCGCCGAACTGGGCGGGGGAGCCGTCGTCGCCCCCGTCCTGCAGATCACCGGGACGGCGTTGAACCGCGACGACGACCGCCGCGTCAATCGCGTGCAGATTCTCGGAGTCGATGACCGCTTCTGGGAGCTTTCCAACAAAGGCGTCGCGCCCGAGGGCTTCGAAGACGAGCGCTGGATCGCGATCAACGCACCCCTCGCGCACCGCGTCGGCGCGGAGCCGCAGGACACCCTCATCGTGCGGGTCGAGATCCCCGGAGCCCTGTCCAAAGACGCCCCCCTCTCCGGCGAATCGGAGCAGGCGACCCCCTTCAGCGCCGTCGTCACCACGGTGCTCGACGCGGAACAGTTCGGGCTCTATTCGCTGAAAGCCGAGCAGGTTCCCCCGGCGACCATTTTCCTGCGGCGCGAACGACTCGAGGCCATCCTCGAACAGCCCGGCCGGGCCAATCTCCTGCTCGGCGACCACTCCCTCGACGCTGCGGCCTTCGCGGCGGCGGCGGAAAGAGTCTGGGATCTGGAGGACCTACAGTTGCAAGTCACCGCGACGGACGCAGGCACCACCCGTCAGATGGTGAGCTCCCGGGTCTTTTTCGACAGCGCGATCATCGAGGCGCTGCAGAAAATCGCGTCGGTGAGCTCGCCCGTGCTGACCTACCTCGCCACCGACATCGCGGCGGGGGAAAAAGCCACTCCCTATTCCATGGTGACCGGGGTCGGACCCGCGCTGAACGACATCGTCGTCGACGATCTCCCGGACGATCAGATCGTCCTCTCCCAGTGGCTCGCCGACGATCTCGGGGTCGGGGCGGGCGACGCAGTCACCCTGGTCTACAACGTCGTCGGCACGGGCCGCGCCCTCGAGGAAGAGAGCCGCAGTTTCCGCGTCGCCGGGATCAAACCCATCGGCCAAGCGGGCTGGGACCAGAGCTGGACGCCGGACTTCCCCGGCATCTTCGACGTCGACGGCCTCGACGACTGGGAACCCGGCATCCCCATCGACCGCGACCGCATCCGCGACAAGGACGATGAATACTGGGACCAATACAAGGCAACGCCTAAGGCCTTCGTATCCCTCGCGGCTGCGCGCTCGATGTGGGCGAACCGCTTCGGCGACGCCACCGCGGTGCGCTTCCAGACGCGCGAACCCGACACCCCGCTGGTGGAGCAACTCCGGGGAAATCTACAGCTCACCGACCTGGGCATGGCCTACCGCGACCTCCCCGCCGAAGCGCGGTCGGCGGTGGCCGATTCCTTCGACTTCGGCGCGCTCTTCGCGAGCATGAGCTTCTTCCTCATCGTCGCGGCCCTCGTCCTCTCCGCTCTCGTTTTTGTCTTCGGGATAGAGCAGCGCTCCACCCAGATCGGATTGCTCCTCGCGATGGGCTTCACGCGGCGGCGGGTGCGCCGGATGTTTCTCGTGGAGGCCCTGCTGCTCTCTCTCGCCGGTGCCGCGCTCGGCCTGCTCGGCGGCTATGTCTACACCCGCCTCGCTCTCTACGGCATGTCCGGCGTCTGGCAAGAGGCCGCCGCGGGGATGGAGTTCCTCTACTCCCTGAAACCGCAGACCCTCTTGCTCTCCTTTGCCATCACCGTTTCCGTGGCCCTCGTCGTGGTCTGGTTCGCGAGCCGCCGGGTCACCGCGATCCATCCCTCGACCCTCATCTCCGGTAGCGACGACCTGTCTCTCGGCGCTCCCTCCAAAAATAGACGGGACCTCATCGCTCTCGTGGTGGGCCTCGCGGGCGCGGCTGGATGCCTCTTCGCCCCCAAAGTCGAGGGCACCATGGCGGCGCAGGGACTCTTCTTCGGCGCGGGCTTTCTCATGACCGTGGCCGGGGTGGCCTGCTGCTCCCTCCTCATCCGCCGCTTCCTGCGTCCCTCCGCCACCCTAACCTCCCTCGGCGCACTCGGTCGCCAACACACCGTGCGCCGTCGCGGACGCAGCCTCGCCGTGATCGGCCTGATGGCCGCGGGCGTCTTCATGGTCACCGCGATCAACTCCTTCCGCCTCGAGGGATCGCGCGGTGCCGAACGCCGCAACGCCGGCACCGGCGGCTTCGCCTACGTCGGCGAATCCACCCTGCCCATCTACGAAGATCTCAACGGAGCGGACGGCAGGAAAAAATTCGGACTCGACGGGTTTCAGGAAAAATTCACCATCCTGCCCTTTCGCGTCAGCGATGGAGACGACGCCAGTTGCCTCAACCTCAACCGCGCACAGCAGCCCCGGCTCCTCGGGATCGACGCCGGCCGCATCGCCGCGATCAACCCCTTCACCTTCACCGCGACCCTCACCGAACCGAGAGCCGGGGAGAGCCCCTGGCGACTCCTCGCCGCCGAGCACCCCGCCCTCGACGACGGCACCCCCGTGATCGCCGGGATCCTCGACCAGAACACCGCCCTCTACGCCCTGCAAAAAGGCATCGGCGACACCGTCCTCTACGAGACCGTCTCCGGGCAGCCCTTCGCCGTCCGCATCTGCGGATTTCTCGAAACATCCCTCCTCCAGGGTGCCCTCCTCATCGACGAAGCCGCCTTCGTCCGCTTCTTCCCCGACGCCGGCGGCTACCGCTTCTTCCTGATGGATGGAAAAGACCGGGCGACACTCGAGCCCGTCGCCAGTCACCTCACCCGCATGTTCGGCGACCTCGGCCTCGAGATGCGACCCGCCGCCGACCGGCTCAACGAATTCAACGCCGTGCAGAACACCTACCTCAGCATCTTCTCCACCCTCGGCGGATTGGGCGTCCTCCTCGGCACCCTCGGACTCGCCATCATCGTAGGCCGCAACGTCATGGAGCGGCGAGGCCAGCTCGGCGTGATGCAGGCCATGGGATTCACCCGCCCGAGACTCTCCGGCATGATCCTCTCCGAGCACTGGTTCCTCCACCTGGCCGGCGTCCTCATCGGACTCGGCGCGGCCCTCCTCGCCGTGCTCCCCGAGCTGACCAAAGGCGCCTCCTCCCTGCCCTGGGGACTGCTCGCCGGCATCAACGCCGCCATCCTCCTCGGCGGATTGGCCTTTTGCGCCGTCGCCGCCCGCCTCGTCCTGCGGGGGAACCTGATGGAGGCCATCCGCCGCGAATGAAAGGCCGCCCGCCAGCCCTCCCCGCCCTCGCCGCTCTTTGCGCCCTCCTCCTCCTCGCGGCCAGCGGAGGGAACGCCGCCGAGGGAACCGGGGGCAAAGACAAACCATCGCCGCCGACCGATCCGACCGACACCCCCGAGACAGCCGACACCCCCGCCGCACCGGCCAACCTCCCCGCCGCCCACCTCGACATCGCCGGGGCCAAAGACGGAGCCCGGCCCGCCGGGTCCACCCCCCTCAGCGGCACTTGGACCGTCCATGCCGCCAGCGATACCCTGCGCGTCGCACCCGAACCCATCCTCGACAACTGGCTCGCCTTCGGGCCCGAGATACGGGAAAAAAGCGCCACCATCCTCGCCTCTGGCCGGGCCCTCGGACGGGGCAGCTTGCAGTCCCGCTTCGGTGCCGGCCTCTACGGGAAAAACGGATTCCAACTCCGCTTCGTCCCCGCCACCCGGCGGATCGAACTCGTGCGCCGCGGCGTCGTTCTCCTCCACCGCCCCTTCCCCCTCGCCCCCGAAGAACACGGCCACCTCGAACTCTCCGTCCGCCCCGAGCGCAATCACTGGATCGTCACCGGACGCGCCTGGAGAGAAAAAGAAAAGCGCCCCCGCGACACCGCCTTCAAATACAAAATCTTCGCTGTGGAACTGCTCTTCCCCCTCGCCGGACGCTCCACTCTCTTCGCCACCCCCTACTCCGGCGAACCCGTCACCTTCACCGCCGCGACAGTCTACTACGGAGAATATGTCGAGACAGAGGACCCTGCCGAAACAGAGGACGGAGAAAGCCTGGAGGAGAAAAAGTGAGTCGCATCCCCCGCTCGGGAAGCCGGGAACCCCGCCTTCCCAGCACCAGCCTCCTTCGCTTTGGCAGTGGTACTCGGATCGTGAGTTTCAGGACTCAGGACTCTGATCGATGCGGAAGTGTCTCAGCGGCGAAAAGGCAACTTGCCACGCTCCGTTTACGAGCTGCATCTTGAAACCGGAGAAGAGGACCGGCTTTCCGGGCCTCCATTCGCCCCAACCGTTGATCCTGTCGTATTCCCGATAGGCTGATCCTTTTGCAGAGAAAAATACAGTTTGCTCGATGCCGTTCAACCGATCGGCTTCAGAAACAAGGCTTGCGGTAGGGCCATGAAGCTCAAAACTTTTGATTTCGATCGGCCTGCGTTTTCCTGTAGCTTCCTGAGTGAAATGGGAGTCACCTTTCTTCAAAAGCATCTTCCCGAGGTGTTCGTTCAAAACCCTATTCAGAGCCGGATCTGACGCAGCAGGGACTTGAGACATCTCCCCGGCATTCAGTGCGGATGCGACATGGTTTTGCAGCGGTCGCGCCAGAGCATTGATGATTTTGTTCGTCAGAGGGACCGACGGTTTCGGGGCGTCATCGGAGTGCCCCGTCGCGAACGAGAGCAAAATGACCCCCAGTGCGAGCGAGAACCTTCGGGAGGTTGAGCAAATTCTCATTATGGTGATTATAAATGACCTTTCGGAGGCTGCAAGAAATCTATCGGACACCTCCCAATCACCCCGCCTCCGCCCCCTATGCTCCCGCCCGGGTTGCCGCTCGAAAATTTCGCTTGGATTCGGACGGATTTTTCTGCATTCTCGTTCCCTTATGAGTCCAAGCTTGATTCTCGGGGTGCTGGTCGG
>JAAYAT010000413.1 GCA_012719225.1 Verrucomicrobiaceae bacterium | reverse complement strand
ATGTGATGCGCAGCAAAATGCATGGAGATGACACGAGTAACCTTGGAAATGACCCGAAACGGGCACGGGTAGGAGCACGGGTCACTTGCCGAGGGCATCGACGGACCGGTGCGGAGTGTCCCGTCGCGCCATGGACATAAAAAAGGCCGGGCGATAACCGCCCGGCCTTTTCCAAGTTCTTCCGACGGGACGGGAGTTATCTCGCCTTGTCGGCCGCCAGTTTGTCCGCCGCCGCCTTGGCGATGATCTCTTCCGAGATATTGCGCGGGCAGGGGGAGTAGTGGGAAAATTCCATCGAGAACTGGCCCCGACCCGAGGTCATCGTCCGGAGGTCGCCGATGTAGCCGAACATTTCACTGAGCGGCGCATCCGCTTTGACCCGCACGCCGGTGGGGGTGCTGTCCTGCGTTTTGATCATGCCGCGGCGGCGGTTGAGGTCGCCGATGACGTCGCCGACGTGGTCTTCGGGGGTGAAGACGTCGATCTTCATGATGGGTTCGAGGAGCTGCGGGGCGGCCTTGGGAATGGTCTGGCGATAGGCCGATTTCGCGGCGATTTCGAAGGCGATCGCGGAGGAGTCCACCGCGTGATAACCACCGTCGAGGAGGGTCACCTTGAAGTCGAGGAGGGGATAACCGGCCAGGGTGCCTTTGTCCTTGGAGAGTTTGAAGCCTTTCTCGATGGCGGGCCAGTATTCCTTGGGCACGTTGCCACCGACGACTTTGGATTCGAAGACAAAACCGGTGCCCGGTTCGCCCGGTTCGATGATGTAGTCGATCTTGCCGAACTGACCGGACCCACCCGATTGCTTTTTGTGGGTGTAGGAGTCTTCGACGGCCTTGGTGATGGTTTCCCGATAGGCCACCTGGGGGGCACCGACCTCCACTTCGACCTTGTGGGTGCGCTTGAGGATGTCCACCTTGATGTCGAGGTGGAGTTCGCCCATTCCCTTTAGAATGGTCTCGCCGCTATCGGGATCGGTCTCGACGTAGAAAGAGGGATCCTCACGAACCATCTTGGCAATCGCTTCGCCGAGTTTTTCCGAAGCGGCCTTGTCTTTCGGTGCCACCGCGATGGAGATGACGGGGTCGGGGAAGACCATGGGTTCGAGGGTGGCGGGGTCTTTGGGATCGCAGAGGGTGTGACCGGTCTGGACGTTTTTGAGACCGACGAGGGCCACGATGTCCCCCGCGACGGCACCATCGAGATCGATCCGCGCGTTCGCGTGCATCTCGACGAGGCGTCCGATCCGCTCGGTCTTGCCAGTGAAGGTGTTGAGAATGGTGTCGCCTTTGTTGATCTTGCCGGAGTAGACCCGGGTGAAGGTGAGGGCGCCGTACTGGTCGTCCATGATCTTGAACGCGAGCGCGCGGAGCGGTTTGTTCTCGTCGACGATGGCGAACTGGCCGGTCTCGTTCCCCTCGAGGTCAACCTCGGGCTGGGGATTCACTTCGGTGGGGTTGGGCAGGTAGTCCACCACCCCGTTGAGGACGTTCTGAACGGCTTTGTTTTTGAAGGCCGATCCGCAGTAGGTGGGGAAGAAATCGAGGGCGATGGTGCCCTTGCGAATGCAACGCTTGATCGTGGCGAGGTCGGGCTCGACCCCTTCGAGGTAGGCTTCCATGACATCGTCGTCCTGCTCCACGGCAGTTTCGATGAGCATGGAGCGGTATTCTTCGACCTTGTCGACCATGTCCGCCGGGACTTCCTCGATGGTGTAGCCCTCGGGATTCCCGGTATTGTCCCAGACCCAGGCTTCGCGGGTGAGCAGATCCACCACTCCGCAGAACTTGTCCTCCTCCCCGATGGGAAGAACCATGACGAGAGGTTTGGCGCCGAGAATGTTTTTGATCTGGTCGATGACGCGGTAGTAGTCGGCACCGATGCGGTCGAGTTTGTTGACCCAGATGACGCGGGCGACCTTCGAGTCGTTGGCGTAGCGCCAGTTGGTTTCGGACTGGGGTTCCACGCCGCCGGACCCGCAGAAAACGCCGATGCCGCCGTCGAGCACTTTGAGCGAACGATACACTTCGATGGTGAAGTCGACGTGGCCGGGAGTGTCGATGATGTTGAAACGATGTCCGTTCCAAAAACAGGTCGTCGCGGCGGATTGGATCGTGATGCCGCGCTCCTGCTCCTGCTCCATGAAGTCGGTCGTGGCCGAGCCCTCGTGCGTTTCACCGGATTTGTGGATTTTGCCGGTGAGCTTGAGGATTCGCTCCGTGGTGGTCGTTTTGCCGGCGTCGACGTGCGCGAAAATGCCGATATTTCTGTATTTGGAGAGGTCTGTCATCTACCTGAGTGTTTTGGATTGAACCATTTTTTCGAGCGTATAGTTGATCAAAGCCGCCCGATGGCAACCTAGAATTCCGATTTCAGGGGATTTATTCTCGACAAGTGGCCCGGAAATGGCTTATCGCCCGGCCCGTGGGGGGAGGGGGGCATGAATTATGAATTATGAAATGACCCGGGCTTTTGGGAGGCCGGGCGGGAGGGCAGTTTTAAAACAATTCCATTTGGCCGGGTAGCCTCCTGCGAAATGCGGCGGTGGACAGTCTGCTGTGGGTGAAGTTCTTCTCCCGATCGGGAAACCCGGCGCGACGTTTCGAAATTTCGACGAGTTGGCCGATCTGCTCCGCGAGCGGACCCGTCCCGCTCATGCGCCGCCCGAAGGTGGAATCGTTGAGGGCACCGCCGCGGGTTTCACGGATGCGGTTGAGTATGAGGTCTTTTTTGCCGGGGGCGAACTGATCCAGCCAAGCGGCGAAAATGTCTTTCACCGCGTGGGGGAGGCGCAAGAGGGCGGCGGAGGCGAAACTCGCGCCATGATCGGCCGCCGCCTGCATCAGAGCGGGAATCTCGTGCTCGTTGAGGCCGGGAATGATGGGGGCGAGGGAGACGCCGACGGGGATGCCCGCCGCGCTGAGGAGTCGCATCGCCTCGAGGCGGGCGGCGGGCCGGGAGGCGCGGGGTTCGAGGATGGATGACAGCGCGGGATCGAGCGTCGTCAGGGAGAGGACGACCTGGGCGGCTCGGTGCGAGGCGAGTTCCCCGAGGAGGTCGAGGTCGCGGGTGACGAGGGCGTTTTTGGTGATGAGGCCGACGGGATTACGGAAATCGGCGAGGACGGCGAGGCATCCTCGCGTGATCTGCAATTCCCGCTCGAGAGGTTGGTAGCAATCGGTCACTCCGCTGCACGCGAGGGCGACGGGTCGCCAGGCCTTTTTCGCGAGTTCCGCTTCGAGCAACTCGGGGGCCTTGTCCTTGACCATGATGCGGCTCTCGAAATCGAGTCCGGCATTGTAACCGAGGTATTCGTGATAGGAGCGCGCGTAGCAGTAGGCGCAGCCGTGTTCGCAGCCGCGGTAGGGATTGAGGCTGTGGGAGAAACCGATGTCGGGGCTGTGGTTGCGGCTGATGAGGGTGCGGCTCTCGTCCCGGAGGTAGGTCGTCGGGGTGCGGCGGGGGGCGAAATCGGGATCGGTCCGCGCGATTTCTTCCCAGGCTCCGTCATCTGATACGATGGAGGTGGCTTCAAAGCGGTTCGGCGGATTCTCAATCGTCCCGCGTCCGCGATGGGAAAGGTGAATGGGCATGAAAGGTTGTCAAATGAACAGTGTTGTATCCATTTGTCAACAGGGTATGATCCCCGGGCGGGAGTTCAGCGATTCTCTGGCTTTGCCGCCGCCGGGCGGAGTCGTGCTTTGATGCTGGCGAGGAGATCCCCGGAGGAGTGACTCCCTTTTTTCAGGACGGCGCTGACGCGGTCCCGGAGGAAGGTCTGCTCGTCGCGGGTGGGATCTTTCCCGCTCATGACGATGACGGGGATGGATTTCAAATGGGGGTCTTCGCGGAGACGGTCGAGGAAGGCGAAGCCGTCCATCCCCGGCATGATGAGGTCGAGGATGATGGCGGCGGGCCGGGTGCGGTCGAGCACCGCGAGAGCTTCGACGCCGTCGTGGGCGAGGGTGGTGGACCAACCGGCTGCTTCGAGGATACGGCTCATGGACTCGAGCGAGTCGACATCGTCGTCGACGAGGAGGAGGTTGCGCTGGGGGGATCGCTGCGTCACCCGGGAGATGACGCGGCTGAGTCGCTCGACGTCGATGGGCTTGACGAGGTAGTCCTCGACGTCGAGGGCGAGGCCGTTTTCCTGCTCGGCCATGACCGAGACCATGATCACGGGGATGGATTGTGTCGCGGGAGAATCCTTGAGGGTGCGCAAGACTTCCCATCCGTCTTTTCCACCGGGCATGACGACGTCAAGGGTGATGGCGTCGGGGCGGTGTTCCTCGGCGAGGCGCAGGCCGCTGTTTCCGTCTTCGGCGGTGAGGACGCGATGTCCGTCGTTGGTGAGAATGCGTTCGAGAAGATCGCGGACTTTTTCATCGTCGTCGATGACGAGGATGGTGCTGCCCCGGGAGACCTTTCTCTCCCGATCCGCCTCGGGGAGAGACGTGGCCAGATCGGCGAAATCCGGCGTCTCGCGGCGTTCATAATGCTCCGAGCTGGGTTCGCGGGGAAGAAAGACACTGAAGTGGGTGCCTTTTCCGAGCTCGCTGACAAAGCCGATTTTTCCGCCCATTTGAGAAACGAGTTCACGGCAGATGGTCAGCCCGAGTCCGCTCCCGCCGGTGTTGTCTTTTTTGTTCGAGACAAAGGGGACGAAGGCTTTGGCCTGCTCCGCCGGACTCATCCCGCGCCCGGTGTCGGTGATGGTGAATTCGACCCAGGCGCACCCGCTGATTTCCTGAGGTCGGGCGGCGAGGGTGACGGAGCCTTCGAAGGTGAACTTGCAGGCGTTGCCGACGAGATTGCCGAGGATCTGCCGGAGACGTCGCTCGTCGGCGACGAGTGAGCCGATCTCGGGGGAGACTTCTGCGGCCAGGGTGACGGGCCGGGTCCCGCAGGCGGATTGGTAGGTCGCGACGAGATCTTCGAGGAGAGGCTGGATCGCGATGGTGTCTTTGTGAAACGTCTCGGCTCCCATGATAATCTTCTGGTACTCGAGGATGTCGTTGACGAGGTTCAGCTCGCGCGCGGCGTGGTCGCGGATACGTTGCACGTCTTTTTGCTGCGCTTCGTCGAGGGTCGAGAGTTTCAGTGCTTCGACCTGGAGGAAAATGGCGTTGAGCGGTTGACGGAGATCGTGGCTGACCTTGGCGACAAAAGCGTCTTTCTCATGGCTGAGGCTCTTCAGTTTGTCGTTTGCTTTTTCGAGTTCAATGTTGGTGCGTCGAAGCTCGCGGGTGCGGTCGTTGACGCGCTGTTCGAGGTCTTCCTGAAAGCGGATGAGCTCTTCGAAGAGGCGTTTCGAGGCGCGGGCGATGTCGCCGACCTCGTCGCCGCGCCGGATGTCGAGTCTTTTCACCAAGGCGGAAATATGGAGGACGAGTTCCTCGCGCGGACTCTCGGTGATTTTCTGGGCGGTGAGCGTCATCTGCTTGAGCGGTCGGATGAAACGCATCGCGAAAAAGAAGCCGAGGATGCCGAATCCGCCCGCGACGATCAGGGCGATGTACTGGACCGAGAGCATCTCGTATTCGATCGAGGAGGCGAGTTCGTCGTCGAGGACCGCGTAGTGGATGAGGTATTCCTCCTGGCTCTGCCCTTCGCCGATGAGCAGCCGCACGGTCCACGAATGGATCTCGTCGCATTCGATTTCGTTGCGCCAGGCGACGCCATCGTAGGCTTCGGCGAAACGCGAACGCAAATGGCTTTCGACCTGCTCGCGAATGGCTTGCAGATTCTCCGGCGAGTGACCGAGGAGTCGGAGTTCCCTCACGCCGGAGCGCAGGCCGCCGACCCGGCCGAGCGTCCCCACTTTGGCTTGGAGCGAGTCCATGAAGGTCTCGTGCTCCTCGTCGCTGAGCCGGGCGACGGCGGCGGTGAGGGTCTTGCCGGGGATGCCTTCCTGGAAAAAATAAGGACTTGTCAGGGGAAGGTGTTCGTGCCGGACGAGTCGGTCCACTTTGGACTGTCCCATGGTTCGGGAAGGGTCTGTCCTCACGGCGCGGCGCGCTTCCAGGGCGGCGAGCAGTTCGGGATCTTTTCCCAACGCGGCGAAGAGGTTGTCGTTGCCGCGTTCCTCCGGCTCGGTCTCATCGTGGCGGACGATCAATTCTCCCTCGCTGTTGACCAGCGCGAAGAGATGCCGGGGGGATTCGTTCGCGTGGAGGGTCATCATGATACGGATGTAACGCGACTGTGAGGATCCCGATTCGTAGCTGCGGTCGAGAGGGGCGAGGGCCCAGACGACCGGTTCCCAGCGCACCACCGGATCGGTCCCCGGCTCCGTCCGGGTGAGCTGGATCCGTTCGATCGCGGAGTAGTGGAGGCGCGCTCCTGCGAGGGTGTCGGGACCGGGAAACCAGACATCCTTTTCCGCGACCTCGGCCCGGGAGTGGATGAGATACGAACGCAGCCCCGTGGGATCGAGGGTGACGACATCGAGGCGGAGATGATTGGCCCAGTTGCGGCGACCGAGGCTGCTGGCGAGCGCGTTCAGTTCCTTGGGCGGCTTGCCGAGGGCGACGCTGTCGCGGAAATCGGCGTTGAAGGCGATCCGGATGAGGTCGTCGCGCAGCGCGTCGATCTGGTCGATGATGGTCCAGCCGCGCAGGGAGGCCTCGTCTCCGAGATCGACGAGTTCGTGCTCGCGGAGGACTTCGGCGGCGCGATGGGTGAGCACTTTGGCCACGAGTAGGGCGGATGCGGCCGTCGCGAGAACCACCAACAGCGCGACTTTTCCCTGGATTCCGAAAGACATGATGAGCCGACAATACGACGAACCCACCCTTCCATGCATTCAGAAAAGTAAAACGACATTCCCGGGTTCCCGGAGCGGGACATCACGCCTCGATTTTCCGGGGAAGCTCGCTCAACTGTCGGATCCCGAAAAAATCCTCGAAGACCCGGGAAAAAACGGGGCGCTTGAACCGCGGCACCCAGGCGAGGCTGAACTCGTCGGGGTCTATCCAGGCAAAGCGGGAGAATTCCTGCTCGTGCGCGGTGAGGTCGATGTCTTCGTTCCCGCCGTGGAAATCGCAGAGAAAGTAGGTCTGGACCTGGCCGCAGTACTTGCCCTTCTTTAATTTTCCCTTGGGGAATTTGTAGCGGTAGTTGCCGTGGCAGGCGACGAGGGTGTAGAGGCTCTTCGGCACGCCGATCTCTTCCTCCACCTCGCGGTGGAGGGCGGTGAAAAGATCTTCGCCGCGATCCACCCCGCCTTGGGGAAACTGCCAGCTCCCCTTGTGATCGACACGCTCCCCGATGAAAATTTTGCCGGTGGCCGGGTCGCGCAGAATCGCAGCGACGTTGGGGCGGTAGAGGGCCATGATCGTTTCGATGCAGGAAAGAAAGTGTCGTTCGTACTGTTCGTCGGGCCGTGAATTGCCTTTACAGGACGGTCGGGCCGGAGAGAAGATAAGGAAAATGGAAATCCCGCAACGAGTATTTGCCGAAAACGGAGTTGTCAAAGGGAGAGTGGACCACGGGCGCACGCGCTGGATTCTCCTCGCGGCGATCGGCGGGCTGCTCCTCGTGGTGTCTCTCGTGGCGTTGCAAATGCGTCCGGCGAACCAGATCGCGAAGCGGCAGGCCGCCTTGATCGAAGGCATCGAGCGGCGCAGTCCGGCGCGGATCCAGCGGCTCCTCTCGCGGGACTACGAGGATCGCTGGGGCCTCACCGGCGAGCAGATCGTGGAGAGCATGGTCGATGCGGGAAGCCAGTTCCTGGCCCTCGTCGTCACCCCCGAGGAGGAAGTGATCCGCTTTGATGAGGAGGGTGGGGCGACCGTCTCGACGCGGCTCACTCTGAGCGGAAAACCGGTCGGCCCGATCGGAAACGAAGTCACCCGGCGGGTCAACCAGCTCGCGGAACCTTTCCTGTTCGAGTGGCGAAAAGAGAATTTCCTCCCCTCCAGTTGGCGTCTCGTCAGGGTTGAAAACGCCGCCCTGCCCGACGATCTCTACGGCTATGAACCCGGCGACATCCGGCGGGCGATGCAGGGCGAGTGAGCTTGGCCGTGAGCGGATTGGCTGTTTTGCTTTTCGCTGATTTTTCACTCCGACGGGCCATGACGGCTTGTCACACCGCGGAGTCGTCGAGGCGCTGTTCGACGGTTTTGACCATGCCCTTCTGGATGTCGGCGATGCCGGCCATGACTTCGGAGACGCGGGCGCGCGCCGCCCCGGGGTCGGCGTGGATCGCCAGCAGCGGGGCGAGCCAGTCCGCCGCCTCGGATTCGTCGATCTCGAAAGTCCAGTCGGAGACGCCGATGTCGTGGTACATTTGTCCCTTGATGGTGTCGGTGGGCTGACGCAGGTACATCGCGGGCGTCCCGTTGGTAAGGGCGATGATGGGGGAGTGGCACTCGAAGCTGGCCACGGCGATGGCCCTGGCGTAGATCGAAGCGGCCTCGTCGGGCTGCCAGTATTGGTCCCGCCAGACCACGTGGCTCTTGACATCGTCGGGCAGGGGATCGACGAGCATGCGCTTGGACAGTTCGACCTGATAGGACATCTCGGGGCAGGCGAGCACCTTCAGCCCCGTCTCCCGGACCCAGCGGACGATCAACTCCCGCAGCTTGGCGTGATCTTTTTCGCGGGTTTCCTCGTTGATGGTGTCCTTGAGAAGATCGCCCGGAGTCGGCTCCCGCTCCCACGAGGGAAAAAGATGGTAGGGCGTGTAGCGCAACCGGGGGATGGCGCAGAGAAAGCGATCTTGTTCCAGACCGTGTTTCTCGAGATAGGCGTCGGCCCGCTCGTCGTCGCGTATCCGCAGGGCGAAGGTGGTGTCCGGGCCGAAGGCGATCCGGGGGCATTGGATATTCTGCCCTTCATAATAGAGACGGGTGAGGCTGTCGCGGCAAAAAAGGAAGGAGGCTCCGTCGAGCAGGGTGCGGTTGGCCCGGGCCATCTGATCCGGCGGTAGATTCGTGATGGCGTCGCGGAATCCGGCGAGCGTGGCGCCTCGGGGATAGGCTCCGTTGACGCCGGAGAGGGGGTCGTGGGTCAGGCCGAAAATGCCGTAGGGTTTGTCGGAAGCCTCCCGCCAGGCGCGCATGTAGCCGCGTCCTTTGAAACCGGGAGCCGAACCGTGCAGGAGAAGGTCGGCGCTTTGCCAGGCTTCGGCGAGTTCGGGAGAGTCGGGACGCCCTTTTTCATCCAGGGTTCCCTCCACGATACGGACTTCGGGGAACATGCGGAGCAGACCGGCACGTGACTCCTCGCTGATCCCGACGGGCCAGACGGAGAAACGAGCCTCGGGAAAATGTTGTTCGAACAAGCGCAACGCTCCCGGCGTGTGGGCGATGTCCCCGATGTTGCCGCGCTGATGGGTGCCCGGCCGAAGCAGAATATGGGGAGCTTTCCCCTGATCCGCCGACTCCGCGGTCGCCCGTCCGGGGAACATCAGGGGAGCGCTCGCGAGCGAGAGGGAACCTGAGAGGAATCGGCGTCTGTTCCAAAAGGACTGTGGCATCATAATGGGCTTTCTCAGCATTCGTCGGATTTTTCGGGCGCGACGTAGTTGGGGTAGTTTTTACTGAGTTCCTGGGTGAGTTCTTCGGCGCGGGCCTGGTCCCCGAGGGCGCGGTAGGCCTTGATCGCTTTGGCGAGCGCTTTCGGGGTGATTTCGGGGTCGGTGAAAATCTGGCTGACGACGAGGTATTCCTTGGCGGCTTCCTCGAGTTTGCCGTCGGCGGCGGAGATGTCGCCGAGGAGGATGCGGGCCTCGGCGTTGGTGCGGCCTTCTTTCTGCGAGCGCAGGCTGTCCCGCGCACTGTCGCGGTCGGCTTCGAAGTCGCGCAGGCAGAGCTGGGCGGCACCGCGGGCGAGGTAGGCGGCGGCGCGATCACTGGGGCGCTCGGTCAGGCCGAGGTAGTGATCGTAGGCGGCGATGGTCTCGTGGAATTTTTTCAGCCGGGCGCGGCATTCGGCGAGCAGCTTCCAGACCGAGGCGGTGGTCTCATCGGGTTTTTCGGGATCGGTGATGGAGGTCAGAAAGTACTCGGCGTCTTCGTATTTTCCGTCCTCGGCGAGTTTGCGTCCGACGTATTCGAGGATCTGCGGGGGGATGGTGGTGCGTTTGGCCGGTGAGGCCTTTTCGTCTTTGTCCGTCTCTTTTTCGTCTGCGGCGGTCTCGCCCGGGGTGTTCTCAAGGTAGCGCCGCGCTTCGGCGGCAAGTTCGGGGATGTTTTCGAGTTGGTAGTGGGCGATGACGATGCGGAGGGTGGCCTTGTCCTCGTTGGCGGGGTCGAGTTCCCTCGCTTTTTTGAGTTCGGCGAGGGCTTCGGTGTATTCTTCGAGATCGAAGTGACCGACGCCGATCCAGTAGTGGGCTTCGCCGGCTCCTTTGGTGTCGGGGAATTTCGCGAGGAGATTGCGGTAGGCCTCGATCATTTCGGGAATCTTGCGCTGGTGGGCGTAGATGAGAGCGATCTGCTGCAGGGCGAATTCGAGTTCGGGCGAGTCGGGGTGGCGCTTCGCGATATCGAGGTAATCGCCGAGGGCGTACTGGTGATCTTCTTGCGCCTGATAGGCGAGGGCGCGCTTGGCGAGGGCGGAGGAGGCGAGGGCGCTGTCGTGGTGGAGCTGGATGAAACGGGAGAGGGTGAGGATGCCCTCGGAATCCTGTCCGGATTCGATCTCGGCCCAGCCTTGTTTGTAGAGGCGGGCTTCGTGGTATTTCTCATCGATGTTCTCCTCCCGGACGAGCCGGTAGGCGGCGGCGGCTTCCGCGTAGTGCTTGATCGCGAAGTCGGATCCGGGACCGCTGGCGGAGTTCTCGGCCTGGTTGAAATGCCATTCGGCCACCATGAGGTGGGCCATGTCGATAAAGGTGCTGTCAGGATTGGTTTTGCTCTGCCGTTCGGCGAAACGGGTGGCGAATTCGGGGAGCAGCGGGTCGCCCTCCTGATGGAGAATCTGGAGCTTGCGGTAGCCGGCTTCGATGCCCTCGGTGCGATCGGGGTATTTGCCTTCGACGAGGGAATAGAGGCGCAGGGCGGATTCGAGGTCGTTTTTGATGCGGAAGGAATGGCCCACGATGAGAAGCAGTTTGGCCCGTGACTCGTCGGGGGTGTCGTAGGTGCCGGTGCTGTAGAGACCGATGACCTTGTCGTGGTCGCCGCGGGAGAAGGCGTTGAAGATGGCGCCGACCCGGGCGAGGGATTTCCACGGGCTGGTGTCAGGAAAGTCGAGGGCCTGGTTGAGCAGTTTTTCACTGAGATCGGATTGTCCGGCCTCGGCCGCCATGAGTCCACCCCGCACGATGGCCTCCTCTTTGAATTCGGGAGTGGAGGCCTTTTCGGCGAGTTGTTGGAATCGTTCGAGCGACTTGGCGGCGTCACCGAGTTCGAAGAAAAGCCGGGCGCTCTCGAGGAGGCAGCGTTCGTAGAAGGGGTTTTCCTCCGGTTTTCCGGCGGCCATGACGGCTTCGAGTTCAGCGAGGGCTTCTTTCGGCTGGTTGGTGAGCTGGAGGCAGCGGGCGTGATAGAAGCGCGCCTGGACGACGGCTTCAGGATTGGTGAGTTCGTCCTTGGCCACTTTGAAGTAGGCGAGGGCGTTGCGGTAGTCCTTGCTGTTGAAGCGCAGCACGGCGAGCCGGTAGGCGGCGGACCCGACGAAGACCCCGCGTCGGTAAGTGTTGATGAGGTAGTTGAAGGTGGTGACGGCGTCTTCGAGCTGATCCACTTCCAAGTAGCATTCCCCGAGGCGGAACCAGGCGGCCTGGAGATTGGGACTGTCGGGCTGTTCGCGAATGAAAATCTGGTACTGCTGCGCGGCGAGAGCGAATTGGTCCTTGCTGTAGAGCAGGTCGGCGTAGGAAAGGATGTCCTCGGGGACGGGAGTCGCCTGGGTGGGAGGGAGCGGGGTCGCGGGAGTGGGAACTGCGGGTGTCGGGGGTACCGGCGCGGCGGGCGCCTGGGCGCGGGTGTCGGGAGCCAGGCCGAGAGCGAGGAGAGCCGCCGCCACCATCACGCGGGCGCGGTGCGGGCGCGCTGCCGGGTGGAGGAGGGGAATGGCGATGAGGGACATGGGCGGAAAAGTCGGCGAGGGACTGGCGCGGAGGCTCATGACTCGGGCCGGGTCGTGGCAAAGGCCACGTTCCAGATTCCGGCTCGTTTGATTTCGTCGAGGACGTTGATGATGGACTGGAAGCTCGCTTCGGACGAGCCCCGCAGGATCACGGCCTGATCGGGGTAGGCTTCGGATACCGCTTCCAGTTTGGCGAGGAGTTCGGCGTTGGTCACGGAGAGACCGTTGAGGACGACGGTGCCGTCCTTGCGGACGTTGATAATGATCTCGCCGGCCTGGCGGTCTTTGTTTTCCGCCTCTTCGGCGGAGGGCACCGAGATATCCATGTCCCGTTCGAAGCGGGCCGACTGCCACGAGACGATGAAGAAGATGAGGAGGAGAAACACGACGTCAATCATCGGGGCGAGTTCGAGATCGGCACCCTGCTGACTGTTGATTTCCCGGAATCTCATGGAAGAAAGGGCGGTCGTCGCCGCCTCTGGAAGGTTATTCGGATTCGCCCGTCTCACGGCGGGCCGAGGCCCGGTAGTTGGCGCGTTTGTATTGGGCGGCGAGCAGGGCCATGATGTGGGTCATGGCGGCCTCGAGTTCGGCGATGAGCT
>JAAYAT010000412.1 GCA_012719225.1 Verrucomicrobiaceae bacterium | reverse complement strand
GGCGCCGTCCGCGGAAGTCGTGGCCGCATAGCTCCCCGAACCGACCGGGTAAGCCGACGGCGGAGGTGCCGCGGCATTCTCCGCCACGTCCTTGTTTTTATTGGAAAAGCAACCCACCGAGAAAACCCCGGTGGCGATCGCCACCACCCATCCTACATACTGTCGCCCTTGTGCCATGGGGAAATCTACCCCCTTCCCCCGCTCTCGAAAGTCGGAATTTTAAAATTTCTCACTTTTTATTCTCAAATTTTGATACTTTCTCTAAATTGAATATTTACTTGATCGGACTATCAAGATTCTCAAACAACCTTTTCGTCCGGGCACAAAAAAACGGGGCACTTGTCCCCGTTTTTTTCGCTGCGAGTTGTCACCGGATTTCACCCGAGCATGAGTCGCTCGGGATTCTCCAAAGTCTCCTTCACCCTCACGAGGAAGGTGACCGCTTCTTTGCCATCGACGATGCGGTGGTCGTAGGTGAGGGCGAGATACATCATGGGACGGATCACGACCTGCCCGTCCAGCGCGACGGGTCGCTGTTGGATGCTGTGCATCCCGAGGATACCCGACTGGGGCGGGTTGAGAATGGGGGTGCTGAGGAGGGAACCGTAGATGCCTCCGTTGGTGATGGTGAAGACTCCGCCTTGGAGGTCGCCGAGAGCGATTTTTCCGTCGCGGGCCTTTCCGGCATACTCGATGATGTCCTTCTCGATGGCGGCGAAGGATTTCCGCTCGCAGTCGCGGATCACCGGAACCATGAGTCCCTTGTCCGTCCCGACCGCGACACCGATGTCGTAAAAATGGTTTTCAATGATCTCATCGCCCTCGATTTGGGCGTTCACGTTCGGAACGGCTTGGAGCGCGTCCACGACCGCCTTGATGAAGAAGGACATGAAACCGAGTTTGACGCCGTGGCGGGCGACGAAATCCTCCTGGACCCGCTTGCGCAGCGCCATGATCGCCGTCATATCCACTTCGTTGAAGGTGGTGAGGAGAGCGGCCTCGTGCTGGGCGTTGACGAGGTGGGTGGCGATTTTGCGGCGCAGCGGCGACATCTTTTTGCGGGTCGTCCGGTTCGCGGACGATGCGGGCGCGGGTGCCGGTTCGGCGAGCAGTAGCCCGGGTGCCGCAGATGATGCGGACGGCGCAGATGACGCGGCTGTCTCGGGTGCGGGCGTCGCAGCGGCCTGCTGCGGGGAGGCCGTGTGATCGGCCGCCGCATCGAGGACGTCCGCCTTGGTGATTTTTCCACCGGCACCGGTGCCGCTGACGCGGGCCAGGTCGATCCCCTCGTCGGCCGCGATTTTTTTCGCCACCGGGGTGGCTTTCACTTCGGCGTTGGCCGCGGGGGCGGCGGTGCTGGTGGCAGAGGATTCCGCCGGAGCAGCGGCCGGAGTCTCCCCCGCAGGGGCTGCGGGAGCGTCCCCTTCTTCAATGGAGGCGACCGGAGCTCCGATGGCCAACTCGTCGCCGACCGCGGCGAGATGGTGGAGGATTCCGTCGCGATCCGACTCCAGTTCGGTGCTGATTTTGTCTGTCTCGATCGTGAGGAGGACGTCGCCTGCCTTCACATACTCACCTTCGGCTTTGTGCCAGGTGCCCAGAGTTGCTGATGTGATCGATTCACCTACGGAAGGGATCTTTATCTCGTGCGCCATGTTATTACAATCGGTTGTCGGATCGGGAAAGGAAATGGGGGAAGGAAAATCGGGAACGTCTCAGCGGTTGAAGGCCTCCTCCAGCAGGCGTCGTTGTTCCATCTTGTGAATGGCCTTCGATCCGCTGGAGGGACTCGAGGCGGTGTCGCGCCCGGCATAGCGCACGTGGTGGTCGGAGAGCTTTTGCAGTCTCGGCCCGACAAAGGACCATGCGCCCATGTTGAGGGGTTCTTCCTGACACCAGACCCACTTTTTCGCGTTGGGATATTGGGAGGCGATCTCGGCGATTTTCTCTCCGTGGAAGGGGTAGATCTGCTCCAGACGGATGATGGCCGCGTTTTTGATTTCGTGTTCGCGGCGGAAGGCGAGGAGATCGTAGTAGACCTTGCCCGAGCAGAAAATGAGACGGCTGA
Source organism: Verrucomicrobiaceae bacterium (assembly GCA_012719225.1). GTDB lineage: Bacteria > Verrucomicrobiota > Verrucomicrobiia > Verrucomicrobiales > DEV007 > Arctic95D-9. The sequence continues at coordinate 5,263 of JAAYAT010000412.1, read as the reverse complement.
TCCGGTCGCCGGGGCCGCGGTCTTCGGTGGTGTCGTCGAGGATTTCGTGGAAGTGGCTGCCCTCGCCGAAGTCCTCGATGCGGGAGACGCAGGACGGATGGGTCAGGAGACTCTTCGGCGTCATGATCACGAGCGGCTTGCGGAAGGGCCGGTGCATCTGGCGACGCAGGACGTGGAAGTACTGGGCCGGGGTGGTGATGTTACAGACCTGCATGTTGCATCCGGCGCAGAGCTGGAGAAACCGCTCCAGTCGCGCGCTGCTGTGCTCCGGTCCCTGGCCTTCGTAGCCGTGCGGGAGCAGCATGGTGAGGTGGCTGGCCCGCTGCCATTTGGACTCGGCCGAGGAGATGAACTGGTCGATGATGACCTGCGCTCCGTTGGCGAAATCGCCGAACTGGGCTTCCCAGAGGACGAGGGCGTCGGTGGCGTGGAGCGAATATCCGTACTCGAAGCCGAGCACGGCGAACTCGGAGAGGTGGCTGTTGTAGACCCACAGTTTTTGCTTTTGGCCGGATTCGAGATGGTTCAGCGGGGTGTAGCGCTGGCGGGTCTGGGGATCGTAGAGGACCGCGTGGCGCTGGCTGAAGGTGCCGCGACGGCAGTCCTGCCCGGAGAGACGGACTGCGAGCCCCTCTTGGAGAAGGGTGCCGAAGGCGAGAGCTTCCCCGAAGGCCCAGTTGATCCCCTCCCCCGACTCGATCGCCTCGCGTCGCGGCTTGAGGAAGCGGGTCGAGAGCTTCTGGTTGACCTTCACGTTGGAAGGTACCCGGGAGATGCGGAGACCGATGGCCCGGACCTGCTCGACCGGCACGCCGGTGGGGGCCGGTTGATGGTCGTATTCGGGCTGCGGCTCCGATGGCGTTTCGGCGAGGAGATGATCGTCGCCGCGTTCCACCGCCGCCTCGAGTTCGGCCATTTCGCGCTCCAGTTTTGCCTGATAGTCCCCTTCGATGGCGTCGGCCTCGGCCTCGTTCAGATCCCCGGCCGCGATCAATTCCCGGCGGAAAAGCGCCAGCGGCGTCTTGTGCGTCTTGATGTCGCGGTAGGTTTTGGGGAGGGTGAAAGCGGGTTCGTCCCCTTCGTTGTGGCCGTGCCGTCGGTAGCAGACGATGTCGATGACGACGTCGCGCCCGAAGCGCTGGCGGAAGTCGAGCGCCAGTTCGGTGACAAAGAGCACGTCCATGGGGGAATCGCCGTTGACGTGGAAAACGGGCGCCTCGATCATTTTCGCGACATCGGTGCAATAGACCGAGGAGCGGGCGTCCTTCGGAGTGGTGGTGAACCCGATCTGGTTGTTGACGACGAGGTGGACGGTGCCACCGGTGCGGTAACCGAGCAGTTGGGAGAGGTTGAAGGTTTCCGCGACGCTCCCCTGCCCGGCAAAGGCGGCGTCTCCGTGAATGAGCACCGGTAGGATGCTGTCGCGGTCGACGAAGGAGTCCCGCAACTGGGGATCTTTCTGGCGCTGACGGGCGCGGGACTTGCCCTCGACCACGGGGCTGACCGCCTCGAGGTGGCTCGGATTCGCGGCGAGCTGGATTTTCACGGTCTCGCCGTTGACCTCGTGGTCGGATTCGTAGCCGAGGTGGTATTTCACGTCGCCGTCGCCAAAAACGAGATTGGGGACGTAGTTGTCCGAGAATTCGTAGAGGAGGACCGTGAGCGGTTTGCGGAGCAGGTTCGCGAGCACGTTGAGGCGTCCCCGGTGGGCCATGCCCATGACCATCTCGACGATGCCGTGGGAGGAAAATTTCTGCATCAACCCGTTCAGCGCGACCATGAGGGCGTCGCCTCCTTCCAGGGAAAAGCGTTTTTGCCCGACGTACTTGCGGTGGAGGAAACGCTCGAACAGCTCGGCCTCGGCGAGCCATTTCAGGGCCAGCTTTTTCGTCTCGACCCCGAAACCGGGTTGGTCGATGCGGCTTTCGACCCGTTCCCGGATCCAGTTCCGCACCTCCGGCGTCTGGATGTGCATGAATTCAAAGCCGATCTTGCCGCAGTAAGTCTGGTGGAGGCGGTCGATCAGCTCACCGAGTTTCATGCGGCGGCCATCCTCGTAAAACTGCGTCGTGATCTCCTCTTCGAGCTGCTCGGGCTGGAAGCCGAGTGCGTCGAGCCGGAGCAGCGGCTGGTCCGGACCGGCCTCGTCGAGGGGGTCGAGCCAGGCGGCGGTGTGGCCGAGGGTGCGGTAGCTGCTGACGAGGGACACGACGCGGGCGCGCGCCGCGAGATCGAGACCACCGGTGTATTCTCCGGCAGCGGTGCCGACGGAAGCGGATGCCGGGGCGGCGGGCTGGGTCAGCCCGAGCTCGAAGCCTTCGAAAAACATCGCCCAACTCGAATCGACGGAATGGGGATCGCTTTTCCAATCAGAATATTTCTGGTCGATCAGATCGACATTCGCACGGGCGGAAATGGTATGGCTCATCAAGGCAGGTAGTAGTCTCGCACTAGCGGTCAAGCTCGCTTCGATCGGCGGAACTGGCTAGGGAAAATTCAGCATTTTACTCGCAAAAGCGCTCGCGATCCCTTTTACAGCCCCGCTTCGAGCCGACAGGCCCGGATCGTGTTCGCCATCAGCATGGCAATGGTCATGCGTCCCACCCCGCCGGGCACGGGGGTGATGGCCTCGCATTTCTCCTTCACGGCCTCGAAATCGACATCGCCGACGAGTCGCGAGCCGTTTTTCGCGGAGAGATCGTCGATGCGGTTGATCCCCACGTCGATGACGACGGCCCCGTCCTTGAGGTGGTCCGGCCCGATGAAACGCGGGATGCCGATCGCCGCGACGAGAATGTCGGCCTGGCGGGTCAGGGCGGGCAGGTCCTTGGTCCGGGAATGGGCCACGGTCACAGTGGCGTTGGCGCCTTTGCCCTTCCCCATCAGCAGCAGGGCGAGGCTCTTGCCCACGAGGAGACTGCGGCCGACGATGACGACGTGTTTCCCCTCGGTCTCGATGCCGCTATCCAGCAGCATGCGCTGGCAACCGGAGGGCGTGCAGGGGGCGAAACCGGTCGGGTCGTCCATCGCCAGTTTACCGAGATTGACGGGGTGGAGGCCATCGACGTCCTTGGCCGGATCGATCCGGCGTATCACCGCCTCCTCGTCGAGGTGACGGGGCAGCGGCATCTGCACGAGGATGCCGTGAATCGCCTCGTCGGCGTTCAGTTCATCGATCAAGGCGAGCAGGTCCTCCTGACGGATGTCGGCGGGCTTTTCGATTTTCACCGAATGCAGGCCCAGCTCGCGGCACTTGCGGTCCTTGGAGCCGACGTAGGCTTTCGAGGCGGGATCGTCGCCCACGAGGACGACGGCGAGGCCGGGAAGCCGGCCGGCGGCCCGGAGGGTTTCAAGTTCGCCGAGGCACTCGCGGTAGACGACCTCGGCGATGGGGGCTCCTTCAATCAGTTTCATGGGTGGGATTCATCAAAGACTCGACGCGGAGACGCTCCGCCTTAAACGTGTCCTCATCAAGGCCGGATCGCACTTCCGTGCAGGGACCGAGGTGGACATCGACGGTAGTGAAAGGTTTGGGCAGGCGAAAACGATCCCAGCTTTTGAAAACCCAGCTCGATCCGTACTCGATCCGCACCGGCAGGATGAGCGCTCCGGTGACTTCGGCGAGTTTGATCACCCCGGGGCTGAGGCGGTAGCGGGGACCGCGCGGACCGTCCGGCACGATCGCGACATCGTAGCCGTCGCGGATCCATTCGATCAGGCCGAGGAGGGCGGTCGCCCCCCGGCGGGAGGACGAGCCCCGCACCGCGTCACATCCGAAGCGGGCGACCAGCGCCGCGATGACCTCCCCGTCGCGGCTGGCACTGGTGAGGACCGCCCCTTTCCGCGAGATCAGGTACTTGTGATAGACGGTGGGCAGGACGAAAATGCGGTTGTGCCAGAAGGTCCAGATCATGGGTCGGTCCGGAGGATTTTCCACCAGTCCGTCGGGATCGTGGAGACGCCAGCGCATCGTCCGGGAAAGGATCCGGATCAGGATCGCCCCGGCCCAGCCGATCCGTCGGGATCTGGGGGAGAGGTGGCGGATCGTGCCTTCTTTCTCGTCGGGAGAAGCCATGGGTCGAAAGTGTCGGGGCTCCCGATCTTCAGAGCAACCCCGCGTCGCGCAGTGCTGCGGTGAGGGCGATTTGCCGGTCGAGTTTCTCGCGGTAGAGCGAAGCGCGTTCCGCGTCCGGGTGACAGCGGGTCGTCTCGTCGAGCGAAACGAGACGGGCGCACAATTCCTCGTAACTCCCCCGCCCGTCCGCGAAGGCCGCCTGGATCGCCGCGCCCAGACCGGCCCCTTCGACGGTGGCGGGACGGACCACGGGCACCCCGAAAACATCCGCCGCGATCTGTCGCCAGACGGCGCTCTTGCTCCCGCCGCCGGTGAGACGAATCTCCTCCGGACACAGCCCGAGCGCCGCGAACCGGCGCAAGCCGTAGGCCAGGCCGAGCGTCGCGCCCTCCATCGCGGCGCGCATGAGGTGGGCGGGACTCGCCACGTCGGGACGGAGTCCGTGGATGACGCCGCTGCCGTGGGGCAGATTCGGAGTGCGTTCGCCGTTGAGGTAGGGCAAAAAATGCACGCCGTCCGCGGCGGGCGGGACCGAGGCGACCCGACGCTCCATTTCTTCAAGGTCCCAGCCGAACCAGCCCCTGACCCGCTCGGTCACCACGGTGACATTCATGGTGCAGGCGAGCGGAAGCCAGTGGTCGGTGCTGTCGCAAAAGGCGGCGATCTCGCCCTCGGGATCGACGATGGGCTTCGCGGCGCAACCGTAGAGCGTCCCCGAAGTGCCGAAACTGGCGGTGACGACGCCCTCGGTGATATTTCCCGTGCCGATCGCCCCCATCATGTTGTCCCCTCCTCCAGCACTGACGAGGACATTTTTTTCCAGCCCCCACTCGGCCGCGAGGTCCGGCCGCAGGGGGCCATGCACCGCCGTGGAAGATCCCAGAGGAGGCAGCATCTCAAGGACCGCCGGATCGACGAAGCGGATTAGATCCTCATCCCACTGACGCGTGCGCACATCGAGCGCACCGGTGCCCGAGGCGTCTCCGAACTCCATTCGTTTCTCCCCGGTGAGGAAAAAATTGAGGTAATCGTGCGGGAGGAGCACGGAGCGGACCTTTTTAAAATGCTCCGGTTCGTTCTGCTTCAGCCAGAGCAATTTGGGAAGAGTGTAGCCGGGCAACACGGGATTCCCGGTCCGGGCGATGAGGCCCTCCTTGCCACCGAAGGCGGCGGCGAACTGATCGCACT
>JAAYAT010000411.1 GCA_012719225.1 Verrucomicrobiaceae bacterium | reverse complement strand
GTCGAAGAAAAAAGAACACCCCTCGTAGCATCGGCATCCTGCCGATGCACTTCCCTTTGACGACATCGAAGAAAAAAGAACAGCCAATCGGCTCACCGAGGACGGTTCGCCCCACCTTTACCGAAAAACCCTCGACGGGTAGGGCGAACCGTCCCCGGTGAGCCGCCGGAACATCGACGACAGCCATTTTCCTTCCACCCCAACGAAAGCACAGCCACTTTTCCCTTTTCACCTTCCCACTTTTCACTCTCATTCCGATCAGCGAAATTCCCTCTCCAACGCATCGAGATACCGACTGATACGATCGTTGCGATGGGGGGCCGCGGCTTCCTCGAGACGCTTGCGCAAGGTCATGTATTCCTCGAAGGCCTCGCTGCGCTGGGGAGCACGGGTGGCTTCGAAATAATTCAGATAGTCCTCGGTCCGGATGAGCGTTTCGCGGATCTTCGTGCGCATCTCCTCGCAAGCCGCCAGTTCCGCGTCGAGATCACTGAGATCCCCCGTCGCCAATTGGATGAGGATCTGCTCGTATTTCGCGAAGACCGGACGATAGAGCGGGAAACCGCTGCGCTTGACGTGCTGGAGCTTTTCAAAGGCCTGGGTCAGTTGCTCCTTGACGCCGGCCCGGCCGAGATAGCTCTGGTATTTGTCTATCGTTCCGACAAAAGGACCGCTGCCTTCTTCGGGAAGAGGCTCGTTCTTCGTTTTTCCGAAACGAAACAGGCCCCGTTTCACCGGGATGGCGACCGGAGCATCGTCCGGGACGCCCTCGAACCGCAGGGTGAGGGCTTCGGTGAGGAGCCGCTCGGTCTCCTCCCGTCCGAGGAACTCGAAGCTCTGCCGCTGTCCCAGCGAGGCGACTTCGAGCGCCCACCATTTGTCCAGTCCCTCGCCCAACTCCCGCACCGCCGGAAAGTGCTGGCGCAGCAGCACGTCGATCGCCGCCCTCCCGGTCCGACCGAGGTCCCCGAGGAGACTGCGCATCGCCACCCCGCCGTCGGGTTGATCGATCAGCGCCTCGACCATGGCGGAGGCCGAGGCACGAAAGATCGCGTAATGGACCGCATCGAGATCCGCGACCTCGGCGACCGCCACGATTTCGTCGGGTTTCAGCATTTGTCCGCTGGTGAGGAACCCCCGGTAAAAGGCGCTCGGACTCCCGCTGCGGCGGTGGAGAACGAGCTGGTCGAAGCCATGCACCATCCACTCGGGGACTTTCACTTTCTCCAGCGCAAAATCGTCCGGATGCAGCGCATAGGGGGCGAGGATCTGCTCGATGAGAAGAGCTTCCATCAACTTCAGCCGGAACTCGCTCTCCTCGAAGTCATCGTGGAGTTTCACCTCCAGGCGGATGAGAAAACGGTGATCCGGGCGCACTTGTACTTTTGTGAGAACGGATTCGCCTTTGTGGACATCGCTCATCTCGCCCCACAGCACCACCTCGATGGGAACGGACCACGCCTCGCGCTCCGCGTGGACCCAATAGAGCAGCCAGCGGAAATCATCGCGGTAGTCCTTGCAGAAGGAATGGAAGGTCACCCGCGTCCGGGGCGACCCGCCTCTCACGCGCACCTGATAGTCTTCCCCCCAATCCTTCGCCGGCACTTCGACGACCGAACTGCGGGCGCTCGCCTCGCCGATCTCGGCGGAGGATCCCGCCCCCTCGCCCGGCGCGGACGGCGGCGCGGGATCGGCGGGGGAAGGTGCCTCCTCCTGCGCCGGGGAGACGCTTCCGAACACGAGGCACAGCCCCGCCGCCGCCACGAGGCGGCGGCGCTTCCAAAGAAGCCGGCTGGGAGAAGAGTTCACTTCGTCACGGTAACGAAAAGGAGCGCCTCTCACAATCACGGATTTGGCGGGGCTTTTTTAGCTTTTTAGCGGTTGGCTGTTTAGCTTTTTAGCGGCTCTGTTTCGGATGGGCTGGGAAGAGCCTCGAACCCCCGGCGAGCGCCTCGGTGCGAAGGTAGCAAAGTGGAGGAAGATGCAAATCTTCCCCGGAGGGGAGATGACCGTCCGCCGGATGAGCGAGGGAATTTTAGCAAATTCCTCCACTGCGGATCGCGAAAAATGGTAGAGGAAGATGCCAATCTTCCCCGAGGAGAGATGACCGCCCGCCGGATGAGCGAGGAATTTTGGCAAATTCCTCCACTCATGTTACTGTGGCGGGTCATGGAAGCCCGTCCGCGAAACCATCTTCGTCGATTGGATACCACCTTCTACACCGGTACCGCGACGGTCCACTGGACCCATACGATGGATCGACGGGCCACGGGTTGGTTGGGAGACGAGTTCCACGCGTTTTTTCGGGAATGCCTCATTCACGCCGGTTTCCGTTTTGGTCTGTGGTCTCCCGCCTATTGTCTCATGCCCGATCACATCCATCTTGTCTGGTCTGGGGTGGGGCGGTCCAGCGATCAGCTTCGAGCCACCCGCTGGCTGCGTCGCCGGATCAACGAAGCCTTGCAGGGGAGGGGGATTCGCTTGCAAAAGCAGGCCTACGACCGAGTTCTCCGCCCGGCGGACCGGGAGCGTTTTGCCTTTGAGAAAATGATGGCCTACGTCATCGCGAATCCTCTTCGGGCGGGTTTGGCCGGGGAATCCCTCGCTTTGAAACAATGGCCTTGGCGCGGGGCGATTTTGTCGGGGTATCCCGAACTGAGCTGGAAAGCATCGCCCGACTCTTTTTGCTGGGATCGCTATTGGAAGCTCTTTTATCAAGCGCTGGAAGGCGAGGGGTGGGGAAGAGAGTAGGAAAGTGGGAAAGTGCGAAGGTAGCAAGGTGGAGGAAGATGCCAATCTTCCCGGGGGGAGAGATGCCCGTCCGCCGGATGAACGAGGGAATTTTAGCAAATTCCTCCACTGAGGATCGCGAAAAATGGTAGAGGAAGATGCCAATCTT
>JAAYAT010000410.1 GCA_012719225.1 Verrucomicrobiaceae bacterium | reverse complement strand
TGTCGCGGGCAAAAAAAACACCGCCACAAGTGGCGGTGGATTTTTTGGCGACCCGTACGGGATTCGAACCCGTATTACCGCCGTGAAAGGGCGGTGTCCTAACCCTTAGACGAACGGGTCACTATTTTTCATAGCGTGCGCTAGGGGAGGGCGGGAATATGAGGGAATTCGCTGGAGAAGCAAATGGAAATTCTCAGAGAATTTCCCAGGCCGTGTTCCGGCTTTCCGGCGGCGGCTCTACGAGGGCGGTGGATCAGATCATGCCGAGTTTCATTTTGCCCTCTTCGGTGATCATGTCCTGATTCCAGACCGGGTCCCACACGATGTCGACGCGGGCGTTGTGGATGCCGTCGAGCATGAGGATCTTGGACTGGGCGTCGGCGGCGATGGTCGGCCCCATGCCGCAGCCGGGGGCGGTGAGGGTCATCTTGACCTCGACGTTGGTCTGCCCTTCTTCCTTTTTGATCTGGCAGTCGTAGACGAGGCCGAGATCGACGATGTTGACGGGGATTTCGGGGTCGTAGACGAGCTTGAGCTGCTCCCAGATGGCGCCCTCGACGTCCCCCGAGGCGATGGCCTCGCTCGCGGCGGACTGTTTGTTCTTCTCGGCCTCGAGATCGATCCCGAGAGCGTCGGCGTTTTCGGATTTGATGCGGGCGAGACCGAAGTTGGTGGCCACGGTGTAGGTGCCGCCGAGGGCCTGGGTGATCATCACTTTGGTGCCGAGGGGCAATTCGATTTTGTCGCCGCTGGGGATCTGGATGGCTTCGACGTCGCGGGAGAGGGTGATTTCGTTGTGCATGGCGTGTTCGTGCTGAGGTGCTGGGTTATTTCAATTTGACGATTTTGAGTTTGCCGGAGCGGGGGGCGGACGGGTGGATGTCGCCGAGGAGGGTGTTGCCGGGAGCGGCGGTTTGGGCCGGGGGCGGATCGGCGGCGGGGTCGGTCTCGTGGCGGAGGGCATCGCGGAGGGCGCCCTCGACCATGTCGCCGCAGTGCAGCTTCATCGGGGGGAGGGGGCCGAGCGGTTTGGAAAGATCCGAGGACTGCAACTGGCGCGCTTCCTCGACGGTTTTTCCCTTGAGCATCCCGGTGGCGAGGCTCGCCACGGCGATCGCGGTCTGGCATCCGAAGCTCTGGAAGGTGGCCCGGTCGATGATCTTCTTGCCGTCTTTTTCGGTGAATTTCAGCCACATCCGCACCATGTCGCCGCATTCGGGGTTGCCGACGGTGCCGACGGCATCGGCATCGCTCATTTCGCCCATGTTCTGCGGGTTGGCGAGGGCGGCCTGGATGCGGTCTTCTGCGGTGTCTTCGGGGTCCATTGGGAAATTGGGAAATTGGGAAATTGGGAAATTGGGAAATTGGGAAATTGGGAAATTGGGAAATTGGGAAATTGGGAAATGGAGAGTGGGGTCACTCTTCGAATTCGAGTTGGTAGCGGGCCAGGGCGGGATCGGCTTCGGCGGCGTAGGCGTCGATGCCGCCCCGGAGCGCGCGGGTGTTGGCGAATCCGTGGCCGATGAGGTAGGCGGCGGCGTCGAGGCTGCGGTCGCCCTTGTGATCGTAGAGGACGATGAGGCGGTCTTTGGCTTCGTTGCCGAAGAGGTGCTGGAGGAGGTCGTTGCTGAAGATCTCCGCCCCGGGGAGGGCGACGGCCTCGTGTTCTTCGCGGGTGCGGAGGTCGAGGAGACGCGGGGGCGGCGTCCCGGCGAGGCTTTCCCGCAGGGCGAGGGGTTCGATGAGGATGCGGCGGTCGTTCTCGTGCGCGGTGAGGATGTGGTCGACGACTTCGGCCACGGGGAGGTTGTCGTTGCGTTCGCAGACCTGGGCGAGGGTCTCGCCGTCGTCGTAGCTGCAGCTCTGGCATCCGCCGATGTGGTAGCGGGCGAAAAGGGCGCGTTTGGCCCCGGGGAAGCGAACGAGGACTTCCCCCATCGTGATGTCGCCGTCGATTTCGGGTGATGTTGCCGTGTCTGCCATGGGGGAAAGGGGGATGCGGGTCATTATGAACTCTTCCACGCGGAATGACATTTGAAATTTGAACTTTGCCCAATTGAACCGGAACGTGATCGAATGAAACGACACGTCCCCGGTGCCTGGAGCGATCCTCAGGTTTATTTGTTGCCCAATCTGATGACGGCGGGCAATCTCGCCTGCGGGTTCAGTGCAGTGGTTACGATCTTCGCAGGTATGCAGGACGTGTCGGGCGGGACAAAAGATTTCCATCTCGCCATTTTTCTGATACTCGGTGCCTGTTTTTTTGATGCGCTCGACGGCCGCCTCGCCCGCATGAAGGGGCAGGAATCCATGTTCGGCCGTGAATTCGATTCGCTCGCGGACATCGTTTCCTTCGGGATCGCCCCGGCCTTACTGGTGATGGACATCGTGCTGAAGTCCTTTGACAACCGTCTCGGCTGGACCGTCGCCTTCATCTACCTGCTCTGCGGCGGGATGCGCCTGGCTCGTTTCAACTGTCTCGCCCAGGCCGAGGCCGAGGCGAAACCCGAGGTCAAAAGCCACGATTTCGTCGGCTTCCCCATTCCGGCGGCGGCGGGATTGATCGCGTCGTTGACGATGTTCCTGATCTGGCTCAACGAAGGGGAGAAAGATCTCGGGCCGTGGCGCTACGTTCTCGTGGTGCTGATGCTGCTGCTGTCCTTCATGATGCTGAGCGAGTTCCGCTACCCGAGCTTCAAGGCGATGAACTGGAGGGCCAAAAAATCCCTCATCTGGCTTTTTGTCGCCGTCCTCGTGCTCGTCTGCGCGGTCAATTTCGTCGAGTTCGTGCCGCTGATCATCTTTCTGACCTATTTCGTCTACGGCTTGGTTCGTCCGTGGATTTCGCGCAAGTGGCGTCGCGAGATCGAGGATGGGCTCGACGATGACTCCGCGGAGGAGGTCTGAGAGGTGGTTTTTCGAGGTCCCCGGTTGACCGTGGCGGACTCTGCCGTATCAATGGGGATGAGTTACGTCGAAGACCTGTTTTCGCTGGAGGGCAAAACCGCCGTTGTCATCGGGGGCACGGGAGTGCTCTGCGGGGAAATGGCTCTCGGTCTCGCCCGGGCCGGTGCCACCGTCGCCATCGTCGGGCGCAGTGAGGAAAAAGGGGCCGAGCGTCTCCGCGAGATCGACGCGGTCGATGGGCGGGCCTTTTTTGTCCCCGCGGATGTCGCTTCGCGCGAGTCGCTCGATGGTCTCCTCGAAACGGTGCTCGCAAAAACCGGCCAAGTCGATATTCTCGTGAACGGAGCCGGGGTCAATTCGCCCACGCCCGTGCTGGAGATCACCGACGAGGAGTTCAGCCGCATCCTCGACATCAACCTGGGGGCGATCCTGCGCAGCTCGCAGATTTTCGGCCGTCACATGCTCGGGCAGGGCGGGGGATCCATCATCAACGTGGGGTCCATCTCGGGACTCGGGCCGCTCAGCCGGGTCTTCACCTACTCCGCGAGCAAGGCGGCGGTCCACAACCTCTCCAAAAACCTCGCCCGCGAGTGGGCCGAGCAAAAGGTGCGGGTGAATACGATCGTGCCCGGCTTTTTCCCCGCCGAGCAAAACCGCAAGGTCCTCACCGAAGAGCGCGTCGCGTCCATCATGAATCACACCCCGGCGAGGCGATTCGGAGAGGCGCACGAGCTGATCGGCGCGACCCTGCTGCTGGCTTCGGAAAAGGCCGGATCGTTCATCACGGGGATCGAAATGATCGTCGACGGCGGGTTCTCCGCGATGTCGATTTGAAAAGAAACCCCGCGAGGGATCCCGGCGGTGAGAGAGCTTGTCCAAGAAGGTCGCCGCGTGACCTTTGCCGTTTTTTGTGCCCTTTTCACGACCTAAGGCTTGCCGAGAGGAGGGAGAATGGACAAATATTCCCATCATTCCGGCGAATTACTTGACTTATCTAATATCTCTTTATAATCTTGTAAAATTGATAATTTAGATAACGCTGGAGAATCAAACCTCCTTTTTCGCTTTTCATGAAATGTCCCAAATGTCAGCGCCCGGTGGATCACGAAGCGGAGAGCTGCTACTCGTGCGGCTACAGCGAAGTCGAGGCCGCGGCGATCTGCGGAGGCAATGTGGTGCTCCTCAACCGCATCCACGACGCGGCGCACTGTCTCCGCAAACAGGAGCGCGACGATCTCGCCCTCACCCTCGACCAGTTGGAACTGAAATTTCCCCAGATGCTCTTTTGCGTCTACCTCGGGACCCTGCCCCCCCATCTCAGCATCAGCGAACTCGGTTTCTGGCTGCTCAACCACGGTCAGGTGAAGGGCGCGGAATATGCCCGCCCCAATGAGAACGCGATCCTCGTCCTCATGGACATGAACACCAAACAGATCGGGATCTCTCTGGGATATTTCGCCGAGAGCCTGATCACCGAAGAGGATGCCTACCGCGCCCTCATGATGGCGCGGCCGAACCTCGTCAATTCAGAATATGGCGAGGGACTCGAGCGCGTTTTCCTGCGACTCGGGAAAACGCTCGACCGCAAAGGCCGCCAACTCCGCAAGCTCACCCGCGAGCAGTTCCATGCCGGACTCAGCGGGAACAACGGCCCTGTCCTCGACCTGCCCCATCCCTTCGCCCCGCCCCTCACCGGCGAGAGGGCAACGATGGAAGAATCCCTCAAATCCGCCTGATTTTTCTTCTCCTTCCTTTCATCCCACATGAGGTCCCTCGCTGCGATTTTCGTTCTGGTGACGATGCTCCCCCTCCCGCTCCGGGCGGCCAAGGTGGAGCTGCCGACCTGGGAAGAGGCCGCGGAGTCGGAGTCCTACTACCTCGGTGGCGGTCTCTGGCCCAAAGCGCTCATTCCCGACGAGGCCGCGGCCGCGCGGGATCCGGGAGCGGCGAACGACGTGGCGAGCGCCGACCCGGCCCCCGGCGTCGCGCCCGACGGCACGATCCTCCCGACCGCCCCCGGAGCGATAACACCCGATCCCGAGGCACCGGGAGCGCCCCGCTTCTACGGGCCGCAGGGTCCGGCCGATGGCACCGCCGCCCCGCCGGGGACACGTCCGGCGGTGATCGAGAATCCCGACGGCACTTTTATCCTTCCCCAAGAGATCGTCGAAGAAGAAGCCTACGAACCACTCCCGCCCATCGAGGGAGAGCTGAGCGATCTCTACTTTGCCCATGCCCCGGTCGACTTCCTGATCGATCCGCAGCGACTCCTCACCGAACAAAAATCGAATGACATCAAGCGTTTCCTCGAGTTCCACTCCGACGAATCGGACTTTCGCATCTTCGTGATGGCTCTCGGCGAAACCCAGAAAATCCCCGACGACATCGACATCGAGGCGCTGCACAAAAAGTGGTTCTCCGATTCGCCCACGGTGTTGATGCTCTACTACCGCGAGCAGCCGCAGTTGACCCAGCTCGTCTTCAACGAATCGGTGCACGGCTCCCTGCCGAAGTCGGTCTTCGACCGCATCCTCCAAAACACCCTGCGCGAGGGCGGCGTCACCGAACTGGCACCCGATCAGGTGGAGAAAATGGCGATCGAGCTCAGCATCCAGCTCTACTGGCTCAGCAAGCTGATGGAGTATGAAAACAAAGAAGAGCAGGCCCGCGCCGCGAAATCGGGCATCCACGAGATGATCGCCTCGCCCGACGCGCCCGAGTTGCTCCGCGAATATGCGCCGGGGATTTTCATTGAAGACACCAGCAAGATCCTCTCCCTCGTCTTCACCCTCGTTATTGTCGTCGGCGGACTCGCCCTGATGGGACTGATCGGTTGGGGTATCCTCGCCTGGAGAGGACGCGAGAACGTCTCCGGCCAACCGCTCCTCTTCCCCGAATTCCAAATCTCGCCCCGCCTCGGTGGTGAGTTTTCGGGCGGTGGATTCGTCGGCATGTCCTTCGAGCTGTCCGAGGGGACTTGATCGGGAATCATGGGCCGAGGATCCTCCGCTTTTGCGTGGCCCGCCGAGCGGGGGGCCATGCCAAAGGAGCGGGGGTAGTGAGCCCCGGCGGAGCTTATGCGGCGGGGGTAGTGAAGGGCGCTAGAAAAGCGCCCCTCCTTGGGGCCGAAGCTGGTTTCTGTTCCGACTCGATTTGTAGCTGTTTATCAGCTAGTTGTGTTTCTATTTTACGCGCTCTGTGCCATCTCAAGGAACGGGGCTTGTGAAGGGCGGGCGGAGCCTATGCGGCGTAAAGGTTTTCAGGCTCGTCTCGGGTTGTTTTTCGGGAAAAGTGTATCCGGCGGGGTGCGAGCCGATGGATACCGTTGATCTGCGACGGCTCACCGGGACGGTTCGCCCCACCTTCCACCTTCGCCAAAGGTGTAGCGGCATCCAATTTCGGCTTCGGTAGAGGTAGGGCGAGGCGTCCCCGCCGAGCCGATTGGGCATCCGGATAAATTCGATCCTCGCTCCGTCGTGTCGGGCGCGGGAAGTCTCTTCTTGGGGGGCGAAAGGGGGCCTGCGCCCAGGGCGGGCGGAATTCGCGGTCCGCGCCGGTTTGTGGTTCGTGATCAAGAGAGATCAACCGGCCAATCACCTTTAGAGCAATGCCAAAAACGCAACACATGAACCTGCATGGCTGCATCGTCGATTTCGTAAACGATGCGGTACCCTCGGTGAAGCCAATATCGGATTTCTTCCGCCGGATACTCGGGACAGCAAGGGCCGATTCTGGGGTGCGAAGTCAGTTGCTTTTCCGTGGCGTCAATCAATCCGTCGCCAACCGCTACTGGCGGCATCCGCGTCATGCCTGGCGATGTAGGCGACCGAGTCCGCCAGATCGCGAATGGAGGTAGGGGAGAAAATTACCCGGTAATCCATTCACGCAGTTTGGCTTTCGACTCGGTGGCGTCCATTCCTTCTCCCCGAGTCATTTCTTGTCTCGCTTCATCCGTTCCCGTGATAAAAGCGATCTCGCGGAGAATATCGGCCATGTCGCTGCCTTCCGGAAGGCTGTCGATGGCGGCAATTGCTCTTTCCTTCGTGCTCATGGAATGAGCGTAACGGAAATACAGCCTCGGAGCAAGTGACTATGCGGCGAGGTTTGTGAAGGGCGCTAGAAAAGCGCCCCTCCTTGGGGCCGAAGGTTTCAGCGCCAGCTCGATCCTATCTACCGCTTATTGCTCGTTTGCCGGAGCCG
>JAAYAT010000056.1 GCA_012719225.1 Verrucomicrobiaceae bacterium | reverse complement strand
GCTACTCCATCCCCATCGTCGATATCAGCGGCGAGAGCCATCGGCAGACCATCGTGGACCGCGAGGCGGGACAGTATCTGGGCCATCCCACCACCGTGTTGCTCGAGGACGACAAGACCCTGCTCACAGTCTATCCGAAAGGTCACGGTCGCGGTGCCATCGTCTACAAGCGCAGCGACGACGCCGGACTCACCTGGAGTGATCGGCTTCCCACCCCCGAGTCGTGGCGGACCTCCCTCGAAGTGCCCACCCTGCATCGCGTCGTGGATGCCGCCGGCAAAAAACGGCTCATCCTCTTCAGCGGACTCTACCCCATCCGCATGGCCGTGTCCGAGGACGACGGCACCTCGTGGAGCGAACTCGAACCCATCGGGGACTTCGGCGGGGTGGTCACGATGGCCTCTGTCCTCGCACTCGAAACGCCGGGACACTACCTCGCCTTTTTCCATGACGACGGGCGTTTTCTCCGGGGCGGGGAGGTGGAAAAATACCGCGTCAAAAGTCCCCACGATCCGGACTACAGCTCTTCGACCGCCCTGCCCTGGCGATTCTGGGTCTATACCTGCCTGTCGAAAGACGGAGGTCTCACCTGGAGTGTCCCGGCCCCCCATCGCGATGTTGCCCGACGCCAATCTCTGCGAACCGGGGGCGCTGCGTTCCCCCGACGGCAAACAGATCGCGGTGCTGCTACGGGAAAACAGCCGTAAATACAATTCCTTCGTCATTTTTTCCGACGACGAAGGCCTCTCCTGGAGCGAGCCCCGGGAATTGCCCGCCGCCCTCACCGGCGACCGCCACGTCGCCAAATACGGTCCCGACGGGCGGCTTTTCATCAGCTTTCGCGACACCACCCACGTCAGTCCGACCAAAGGCGACTGGGTCGGATGGGTCGGCACCTACGACGACATTCGCAACGGCACCGAGGGCCAATACCGCGTGCGCATCATGGACAACACCAAGGGACAGGACTGCACCTATCCCGGAGTCGAACTCCTCCCCGACGGCACTTTTGTCACCACCACCTACGGCCACTGGACCGAAGGCGAGGAAGCCTACGTCGTCAGCGTCCGCTTCACCCTGAAGGAGTTGGACGAGCGTCTCGCGGGGAGGTAGCCTCCCCCTTGCCGGAACGGTGCTGGAACGGGCCGGGAGACCCGTTCTACGGATCGCGTCGTTTGGTCATCGCAATTGTAATCGAAATCGAAATGGATCTTCCGCTTCCCTATCGCAGCTTCGGTGAAGGTAGGGCGAACCGTCCCCGGTGAGCCGATTGCGCATCCGGTTCTCCTGACTTCCAGCTTCTAGCTCCTGACTCCTAGCTCCTGACTCCTAACCTCTAACACCTCCCAAACCACTTCCGGATAGATCCTGTGCTCCGCCTCGTGAATTCTCGCGGTGAGACTCTCGACGGTATCTCCCGCCCGGATCGGGACGATCTCTTGCCGGAGGATTTCTCCGGTGTCGATTCCGGCGTCGACGAGATGCACGGTGCAGCCGGCTTCCTTTTCCCCGGCGGCGAGGGCTTTCGCCACGGGATGCAGTCCGGGGTATTTCGGCAGGAGAGAGGGATGAAGGTTCAGAATCCTGCCGGGAAAAGCGCTCAGGAGCGGTTCGCGCAGGATCCGCATGAAGCCGGCGCAAGCGATCAGGTCCACTCCGAGCGAGCGGAGCCGGTCCAGCATTTCCTTGAGCGCGGCGTCGCTGAGATGTCCCCGTTTTTCCGTTCCGGGATCGATGACGAGGGCGGGGATCCCGTGGCTTTCCGCGATCTTGAGGATGCCCGATCCGGGCACGTCGGACAGGACCACGACGACCTCTCCGCCGAGACGACCTTCGCGGGCGGCTTCGAGGAGGGCGCGGGCGTTGCTGCCCTTGCCCGAACCGAGGATGGCGATGCGGGGCGTCTTGGCGCGGTCCGTCCGATTTTCTCCGGCGAGTTTCGCGAGGGTGGCGCTGGTGGATTGGCCGGGCACGAGCGAGAGGATGCGGATCTCGATCCCGAGCCGGTCGAGCAGGCTTTTTTCCTCATCGATGAGGGAATCGGGGGTGTAGTCGCCGCCTTTGGTGTAAATGTGGGGACGTACCGCCTCGATCACCCCGCTGGCGCGGCGTTCTTCAAACACGACGACGCGGTCGACGCAGCGCAGGGCGAGGAGCATCTCGGCGCGGTCGGCGGCGTTGTGGATGGGGCGGCCGGGACCCTTGAGCCGGCGAACCGAGTCATCGCCGTTGATCGCCACGACGAGGGCGTCCCCGAGGGCCGCCGCTTCCTGGAGATAGCGGACGTGCCCGACGTGGAGGACATCGAAAACGCCATTGGTCAGGACGAGTTTCCCGCCCCGGCGCGACAGTTCTTCGCGCAGGGCCGCGATTTCTTCGAGGGTAGAGTGAGAGCGGTCGGACATCCTCGCAACTACGCTGTATTTTCCGCTTTTCACAATCCGGTTTTCCACGGACTGTAGCGCCATGCATGATCCCCGCATTGATGAACTGGCCCGCCAACTGGTGCGATACTCGACCGCCACGAAAAAAGGTGAAAACGTCCTCATCGAACTTTTCGACGTGCCCGAGGAGGTGGGTATCGCCCTCGTGCGCGAGGTCCGCGCGGTGAAGGCGACGCCTTTCATCAACCTCCACAGCGCCCGGATCGAGCGGGAGATGGCCCGCGGCGCGACTGAAACCCAGTATGCGGTCGCGGCGAAAAACGCGCTGCATCAGATGAAGACGATGGACTGCTACATCGCGATCCGCGGCAGCCACAACGTGAACGAGCTCTCCGACGTGCCGTCGAAAAACATGCGGATGATTTCGTCGAAGATGCGCCCCGTCCTCAACGAACGGGTCAACAAGACCCGCTGGTGTGTCCTGCGCTGGCCGCACCCGTCCATGGCCCAGAGCGCCGGGATGTCGACCGAGGCCTTCGAGGATTTTTACTTCCGCGTCTGCCTGCTCGACTACGCGAAGCTGAAGAAGGGCATGGACGTCCTCGGCAAACGCATGACGGAAGCCAAGGAGGTCCACATCACCGGCCCGGGCACGGATCTGCGCTTCAGCATCGAGGGCCTTCCGGGGATCCCCTGCGGCGGCACCCACAACATTCCCGACGGGGAGTGTTTCACCGCGCCGGTGAAAACTTCGGTCGAAGGCGTCATCCAATACAACGCGCCCTCCATTTACCAGGGAATCGCTTTTGACAACGTGAAGCTGGAGTTCAAACAGGGCCGCATCGTGAAGGCGACGTCAAACAACAGCAAAGCGATCAACAAGATCCTCAATACCGATCCCGGGGCCCGCTACATCGGGGAATTCGCGATCGGGTTCAATCCGGAGATCAAGGAGCCGATGCGCGACATTCTCTTTGACGAGAAGATCGCGGGCAGCTTCCACTTCACCCCGGGACAGGCCTACGAGGTCGCGGACAACGGCAACCGCAGCGCGGTCCACTGGGATCTCGTCAACATCCAGCGACCGGAGTACGGGGGAGGAGAAATCTCCTTCGACGGAGAAGTCATCCGGCGGGACGGACAGTTCCTGCCGAAGGCGCTGCACGCGCTCAACTACTGAGGGGGAACACTCCCCCACGCCTGCAAAAGCGGAGCGGTCCGCCTCGCCTTCGCGAAATTGCCGCGAAAGGGCTACTCGGCATTCTCGTCGTTTGCG
>JAAYAT010000409.1 GCA_012719225.1 Verrucomicrobiaceae bacterium | reverse complement strand
GGCCAGAGCGAGGACCGCCAGCGCCGCCGCGATTTTCGCGCCGCCACTGAAAAAGCGAAGGCCGCGCCAACTCCGGACGGATACCGGTTCCGGCGCGGAGGCATCCGCCCGGAACAGCGCGGGGCGTTTTTGGACGACCTCGCCGGTGAGTTGGAAGGCCTCGCGGATCGACGCGGCGGTCTCCCGGAAATCCGCCCGCTGCGCCAGGAGCGACTCGAGCAGGGCGTCCACTTCGTCGGGGAGTTCGCCGAAGGACTGGTCGATGAGGAGGGTTTCGAGTTGTTGAGTGGTCATGATGGGAGGTAGCTGTTTAGCTGTTGGCTTTTTTGCTGTTTAGCTGTTGGGGGAGTAGAGGAAGATGCCAATCTTCCCGTGGCAGGAAGCGATTGGGGGATCAGGCGTTCAGGGATTCAGGTGTTGAGGCGTTGAGGGATTGTGTAGCGGAACATGCCAATGTTCCCCGACGTTGAGGAGCAACTGTTTCGCTGTTGAGGAGATGCTTATTCATCGATTGGGTCGGCGATTTGTTGGCGCACCGCGCGGATCGCGTGGTGCAGGCGGGAGCGCACCGTGCCCACGGGAATGGCGATGGCTTCGGCGATTTCCGCGTAGGAAAGCTGATGGGTGAAACGCAGGTCGAGAATCTCGCGGTGGGCCGGAGACAGGGTGGCGATGGCGTCGCAGGCGGGTCCGAGACGGGGGTCCTCGGGTGCCGCGGTTTCCAAGGTTTCCCCGGCCGGTTCCGCTCTCAGGGCCGGGAGGATCACCTCGCGCTCCCGGTAGCCGCGCTTCCACGCCGCCCGGCTGAGATGGCGGGCGATCCCGAAAAGGTAGGCCCGCGGCGACTCTGGACGCACGCCTTTTTCCAGTCCCCGCGCCAGCTCGACAAAGGTATCCTGCACGAGATCCCGCGACACTTCCGCATCCCCGTGACGACGGGAAAAATAAGACGCGAGGTCGTCCGCGGCGTCTCTGAAGAGTTTCTCAAGATCAGGGCTGTTTTGTATGGCTTCCAAGGAGGTGGAGGGTCGCAGTCGGTGAAAATAGAAAACGGAACACACCGTTTCCATTCTCTACGTGTCTCCATTGTCCGAAAAAGTTCACCCTCCTGTCGATTTTTTTTGCCGACGGAGTTCGTTTCGAAAAAAGTCGCCACCCCTTGTCCCCCTATCGCTTCATCAATCCGACCACCGCCGCGCTCATGGCGGTGACTCCGGTCCGCAGGGTCGGCTCGGGCACGGGGAGGAAAAAGGGGGAATGCAGGGAGGGCAGAGTTTCGCCCTTCGCCGCGGCCTCGGCGACCGTGGCGGGATCCTGGGTGCCCAGCCAGAACATGCAGATGGGGATCTTGTCCTTGGTCCGTCCTTCACCACGATGTCGATGGAGTCGACGTTCGCCAGTGCGTAGCCCTCGACGAGGCCGATGGCGCCGTGGGGCATCTCCGCCGAGAGTGCAGAGCGAGGGCGTAGTCGGGTTTCGGAAAGCGCTCGAAAAGCCCGTCCGCGAGCATGCGACGGGCCCCGAGGACCCGCTCCTCGGCGGGCTGGCCTATCATCACGAGAGTGCCGCTCCAGGCCTCACGCCGCTTCGCCAGCACCCGCGCGGTGCCGACGAAACTCGCCATGTGGATGTCGTGCCCGCAGGCATGCATCACCGGCACCGCGCGCCCGAAGTCGTCCTTTCCGGTCTTCACGCTCGCATAGGATGCGCCGGTCTGCTCCTTCACCGGGAGAGCGTCGAGATCGGTCCGCACCATCACCGTGGGGCCCTCGCCGTTTTTCAGCACGCCGACGACACCGTGACCACCGACTCCCTCGATCACCTCGAATCCCGCCCCGCGCAGTTCCTGCGCGATCCGGGCCGCCGTCTCCGCTTCCTGCAGGGACAGTTCGGGATTGGCGTGGAGTTCCTGGTACAGGGCGACGAGCGAAGGCAATTCCGCCTCGACCAGAGGATCGGGATCGGCTGCGAGGCCGGGGTAGGCGAGAAGCGAAACGACGACGGAGACGAAGGCGGAGATGGGAAAGTTCATCGGGAGCTGCCGGAGGTTCGGAACCTGACTTGTATGCGATTTGTATTCGATTTCGCGGAACGGGGTCAAGAGGAAAGCTTACTTCGCATGCCCTGCCGGATAGGCTTTGTCGGGGCTAAAAAAGCCCCGCTCCTTGGGCTGGCGCAAGTTCATGCGCCAAGGATTTCGGCTTGCGCTTCGAGAGCAAATCCGACGTCGGTTTCCCCCCCCGTCGGCCTCGGCAATGCGCGTGAAATCATCGAAGAGCCGCTTCTCGCTCTCCTGCGAATCGAGCAGCCGCAAGGCATCCTGGACGAGGCGATTCATGCTGCGGCCCCTAGCTTTGGCCAGACCCGCCGCCCTCTCGTAAATCGATATTGGCAATCGCACGGTCAGGGTTTTGATGTCGCTCATAACACCACATTATGCCACCACCAGCGCCGGTCAATTCCAGGGAGCTTCACAGTTTCACAGTTTCCCCTTCCACGACTTCGAAGCGTCCGTGCTCGCGACTGGCGAAGAAGGTGTAGAGGGCCGGGATCACGAACAGGGTCAGGAAGGTGCCGACGAGGAGACCACCGACCACCGCGATCCCCATGGAGCGACGACTTTCCGACCCGGCCCCGAGGGCGAGAGCGATGGGCAGAATGCCGAGGACGGTGGA
Source organism: Verrucomicrobiaceae bacterium (assembly GCA_012719225.1). Lineage (GTDB taxonomy): Bacteria > Verrucomicrobiota > Verrucomicrobiia > Verrucomicrobiales > DEV007 > Arctic95D-9. The sequence continues at coordinate 7,774 of JAAYAT010000409.1, read as the reverse complement.
AAAGCTCGTCATCAGAACGGGACGGAATCGAGCCGCCGCCGCCTCGGTCACCGCCTCCCGGATGCCCAGTCCTTTTTCCCGCTGCTGGTTGGCGAATTCGACGATGAGGATGCCGTTTTTGGTCACCAGGCCGATCAGCATGATGATCCCGATCTGGGAGAAGATGTTCAAGGTCTGTTCAAACAACACGAGGGCACCCAGCGCCCCGCTGAGCGCGAGAGGCACCGTGAAAAGAATCACGAGCGGATCCCGGAAGCTCTCGAACTGCGCCGCGAGAATGAAATAGATGAGGGCAAGGGCGAAGAGAAAGGCGAAGAGGGTCCGCGAGGAGGTCTCCCGCAACTCGCGCGCTTCCCCGGCGAGGTCGGTCTCGAAACTTTCATCGAGAACCTCCCGCGCGACCTCCTCCATGATCTCTATCCCCTGCCCCAGGCTCACTCCGGGTTTCGGCGAGGCCGACACCGTGGCGGCACTGTAGCGATTAAAGCGGTAGAGGCGGGGGGAGCTGACACGTTCGGTCAGGGTCACCACGTTGTCCATGCGGACCGGACCATGGGAACGGCTCGGGACGGTCAGGTTACGCAGGTCCAGATTCTCATCGCGGTCCTCCCGGACGAGAGCACCGACGACAAAATATTGTTTTCCCTCTTGCAGAAAATAGCCGAAACGCTGCTCCGCCAGAGCGAGGTTCAGGGTCTGCCCGATGTCCTCCGCCGAGACCCCCATGGACTGGGCCCGTTCCCGGTCGATGTTCACCCGCAGCTCCGGCTTGTTGAATTTCAGATCCACATCGACCCGGTTGAAGGCCCCGGTGGCTTCGACCTTTTCCATGAATTCGGGCAGTTTTTCCTCCAGTTTCTGGGAGTCCTGGGCCTGCACGACGAACTGGAGCGACAAGCGGGAACCCGCTCCCGGCCCCAGGCTGATGGTCGAGTCCTGGCTCACCACCACCCGCGACCCGGTCAGATTTCGCGAGGCGGTATTGAGCACTTCGGCGATCTCGGCCTGGCTGCGTTCCCGCTCGCCACGATCTTTCAGATAGATACGCAGAAATCCCGAGTTCACCGAGCTCGATCCGCCGTAACCGGGTGAGGTCTGCGAGATCACCGTATCGATCTCGGGAACCTCCTCGTCCGCCATTTCGCTCAACTGGTCCATGTAGTCGAGCATGTACTCAAAGCTGGCCCCCTCCGGCGCGGTGGCCGAGACCCGGAGCCTCGATCGGTCTTCCAACGGTGCCAGTTCGGTGGGGAGAAGCTGGAACAGAAAGACGATCACCACCCCGGAGAGCAGGACCACAGGAAAGGCGAGCCAGCGCATCCGCATGAAACCGGTGAGGCTCCATCGGTAGGCGGCCGTCATGCGCTCGAAGACGGGTTCGGTCCAGTAGTAGAAGCGCGAGTGGCTGTGGTCCTGCAAGATTTTCGAACAGAGCATCGGCGCGAGGGTCAGGGCGACGAAGGCCGAGATGATGACCGTGCCGGCGATGACCACGGCGAATTCCTGGAACAGTTTGCCGACGAGTCCGCCGAGGAAAAGAATCGGTGCGAAGACCGCCACGAGGGCAACGGTGGTCGCGATCACCGCGAAAAACACCTCCCGGGTGCCCTCGATCGCCGCCGCTTTCGCCGACATGCCCTGCTCCAGCTTCGCGTAAATGTTCTCCAGGACGATGATCGTGTCATCCACCACCAGGCCGATCGAGAGGACCATCGCGAGGAGGGTCAGCACATTGATGCTGTATCCCGCGAGGTACATGATGAAAAAGCCGCCGATCAGACTGATGGGAATGACCACGGCCGGCACGAGGGTGGAACGCACCGTGCGGAGGAAGGCGAAGATGATCAGGACCACGAGCCCCACCGCGAGCAGGATGGTCTCGACGACCTCGATGATGGAGGCCCGGACGTACTGGGTCAGATCGAATCCCACCGAGGCCTGGATGTCCTCGGGCAGATCCTTCCGGATCAACTCGAGGCGACGATACATCTCGTCGGCGATGGCGATCTGGTTGGCTCCCGGTTGCGGGCGCAGGACCACCCCGACGGCCGGGGTGCCGTTGCGCTTCATGAGATTGCGAACGTTTTCCGGGCCGATCGACGCATAACCGACGTCCTGCAGACGCACGACCCGGCCCTCGCTCTCGCGAATGACCATTTCGTTGAATTCTTCGGGCTTGGTGAACCGGCTCACCGCGCGGACGCTCAGCTCCACCTGGTTGCCGTCGACCCGGCCCGAGGGCAGTTCGACGTTTTCCCGGTCGAGGGCGTCGCGCACGTCCACCGCCGTGAGGTCGAAGGAGGAGAGCTTGTCCCGGTCCAACCAAATCCGCATCGCATAGCGTTTTTCGCCCCAGATCGAGATCTCCGAGACACCGGGGATGGTCTGGAGGATGGGTTTGAAACGCCGGTCCGCGATGCTGCTCAATTCGAGCAAATCCCGGCTCGGGCTGTAGACCGAAACAAAGGCCACCGGGGAGCGGTCCGCATCGGACTTCGTCACCGTGGGCGGATCCGCGTCGGGCGGCAGATCGCGCTGCGCTCTGGCGACCTTGTCCCGCACGTCGTTGGCCGCCACCTCGAGATCGGCACCGATATCGAACTCCACCGTGATGGTGCTGCGCCCTTCCCGGCTCACCGAAGTGAGGGAGCGGATCCCGGCAACGGCGTTGAGGTTTTCTTCGAGCGGCTCGGTGATCTGCGATTCGATGACTTCGGGTGCCGCGCCCGTGTAGATGGTCGATACGGAGATGATGGGCGGATCGACCGCCGGAAACTCGCGCACGCCGAGGCGCTCGAAGCTCACCGCTCCGAAGATCACGATGATGATGGACATCACCGACGCCAGCACCGGTCGCTGGACACTGATCTTGTAGAGACTCATGGCGCCGGACTTGTTTTCGCGGGCCCCTCCGCTCCCTGCCCTTCGTCACCTTCCGCTGCCTTTTCGTCCCCATTCTCGGGAGCATGGGCCCCGTCCGCATCGGAGGACGAAGCCGTCGCCGCGCGGCGGACCTCCACCTTCATGCCTTTTCTCACCTGCAACACCCCGGTGACGAGGACCTCATCCCCCGCCGACAAACCCTCGACGATCTGCACCCCGTTTGGTGTCCGCAGGCCCGCGACAACGTGTCGCTCGTCCACGATACCGTCATGATGAACAAAAACGGTCTGCTGTTTCAGACCGGGGATCAGGGCGATGGCCGGAATCATCAAAGCATCCGGGATTTCTTCGAGAGTCACCTCGACCTGGGTGAAAGAGCCGGGCAAAAGGCGGGCCTCTTCATTCGGCACCTTCGCCCGAACCAGCATCGTTCGCGTATGCACGTCGATGGTGGGTTCGATCGCGGTGATCTCCGCCGCAAAGGATTCGGACATTCCCGTGACCCGGAATTGCACCATCTGCCCCGGTTTCAAATACGCGAGATACCTCTCCGGCAGGGAAAAATCCAGCTTCAAAGAGCTGAGGTCCTGAAAGGTGCAGATCGTCGTGCCCGGGGTGAGATACGAGCCCACGCTCACCTTGCGCAAGCCGGCCACACCGTCGAAGGGAGCGACGATACGGGTCTTCGCGATCTGGGCGCGGATGAGGGCTTCTTCCGCCTCGGCGATCTTCACATTCGCCACGGTCTGCTCGTATTCGTATTCGCTGATCCCGCGCGATTTCAGCAACTCGCTTTGTCGTTTTTCCAGTGTCAGCGCGATCCGCCGCTGCGCCACGGCCCGCTCCAACTGCGGTTGCAGCTCGGAATCATCCATCCGCACCATCAGTTCCCCGGCCTGGACCATCTCGCCTTCCTCAAAGTGGATCTCCGTCACCACCGCGGGGCGCTCGGACTGCAATACGACGGACTCGTTGGCCACCAGCGTGCCTGTCGCCGTCAGGGTCTCCTCGATGCGCTGCGGCACCACCGTGATCGCTTCCACGACAAAAGGCGGCATCGCGGTCCCTGATTTCTTCGCGGATTCCGGGTCCTTCTTGCCACAGGACACCAGCAGCACGGCGAGACCCGACAAAACCGACACCACGAGTGTTTTTTGAGATTCCCGGCTCAACCAGCGAGCCAAAATACCCGGGGACTCCGGGAGTGACCAAAGGACGGACATAAGGTGAAATTTAGAAAGAAGGAAGATCAGACAACATAAGAGACTCTCACGGTCCCGCCCGGCGGAACTTCGGCACAATCATGTACCCTCCAGCGCCGCATTTGGCTGAATCAGACACGAACGGGATCAGACACGAACGGGACATTTTTCCGCAGGAATTCTCCCAGAAATTCCGCTGATTTCCCTCCGTTCGGCACGAAGCGGACCACGCGGGTTGGCTATTCCCATAACCGCGCTTGATAAAAAAAATTCCCAGAGGACATTCCGCGCAGTAAAGCCCTCCATCGGCTACCGGAGCGTATGGATTTGATCAAGCAGCTATTCGATGTGGTCCTCCATCTCCAGGAGCACCTCCATCAACTTACCCAGGACTACGGCGGATGGATCTACGGGATTCTCTTTCTGATCATCTTTTGTGAGACGGGTCTGGTCGTGACCCCGTTCTTGCCGGGTGATTCGCTCCTTTTCGCCGTCGGGGCTCTCGCCGCCGATCCGGCGAGCGGGTTGGACATCTGGCTCGCCGCCGTGCTGATCCTGGTGGCCGCCGTGCTCGGCGACACGGTGAACTACTCCATCGGCAAGTTTTCCGGGGAAGCCCTCGCCGCGAAATTCCCTCGGATCATCAAACAAAAGCACCTCGACCTGACCGCCGAATTCTTCGAAAAATACGGCGGCAAGACCATCATCCTGGCCCGCTTCGTGCCCATCGTGCGCACCTTCGCCCCCTTCGTCGCCGGGTCGGGCGCGATGAACTACCGGCGCTTCATGGCCTTCAACATGATCGGCGCCTGTCTCTGGGTCGGCATCATCGTCCCGGCGGGATGGTTTTTCGGGAATATCCCCGTGGTCAAAGAAAATTTCGAACTGGTCGTCATCGGGATTATCGTGGTCTCGGTGATGCCCATGGTCTTTGAAATCTGGAAGGCGCGACAGGTGAAACCAAACGCCGAGGGCGAACGTCGGGAGGCTACCGGAGAATGAGTGACAAGCAACCAGGGTATCCCCGCGGGGCGGTTCCCAACCGGCACCGCACCTTCAGCTTCGAAGCGTTCTACCTCAAGAACCGTCGGCTGCTGATCTGGATTATCCTGGGGTTCCTCCTCTGGCTGCTCCGCTCCTTCTTCAGCCTCATCTTCCTCACCTTCGTCTTCACCTTCATCGCCGCGCCGATTTCCAACTTTCTGGTGCGACGACTCCGGATGCCGCACTGGCTCACCATTTGCATCACTTTCGGCGCCTTCGTCGCCTTGCTCGCATCGGTCTCGACCTTTGTCATCCCCCAGGTGGCGCGGGAGGCCATGAGTCTCGTCGGGAACCTGCCCAAAACCGAAGAACGCCTCCTCGAGTTGCGGCGCGATGTCGTTTCCAAATACCCCTCGATCGAGCCGGTGCTGATGAATTACCTCCGCAGCACCATCCCCGACGACCTTCTCGCCGAGCTCTCGTCCCAGATGGAAACTATCCAGGCAACGGAGGCGGCGGAGACGGCGACACCTGCGGCCCCCCTCTCCCCCGTCCTGCCGGTACCGCCGGACGAAGAAACGCTGACCCAAGCCGAACGCGAGATCCTGCGTGCCGCGCGGGAGGACGAAGCGGTCATCCATCTCTTTCTCGGCCACCAGATCCAGAGGCTGACCGACGCCGCCCCCGACATGATCCGCGCGATGTGGGGCGGGCTCGCCACCATCCTCCTCGCCCTGCTCTTCAGCTTCCTCATCTCGCTCGACACGAGACGGCTCGGTGAGGAAGTGCGCAACCTGCGCAACTCGCGTCTGCGACATTTCTACGAGGAAACCGCCCTCCCCGTGATGCGGTTCGGCTACGTGGTGGGCCGCACCATCCAGGCGCAGGCGATGATCGCGATCGTCAACACCGCCCTGACCTTCATCGGCTTGGCCATTCTGGGAGTGCCCTCCCTCGCGGTGCTCTCGATGATCGTGTTTCTGTGCAGCTTCATCCCCGTCCTCGGGGTCTTCATGTCGACGATCCCCATCGTCCTCGTCGCGATCAATTCGGGCGGGCTGAATCTCGCCATCCTCACCGTGTTGATGGTCATCATCATCCACGCGATCGAAGCCTACGGTCTCAATCCGATGATTTACGGGAAGCACCTCAAGATCAATCCGGTGCTCGTCCTCATCATCCTCTTCATCGGCCACCACTCCTTCGGCGTGTGGGGGATGCTGCTCGGGGTGCCCGTGGCCCACTATTTCATCCACGATGTGTTCGGGGTTCCCATCTGGAGCAACCGCCGCCTCGCCGGGAAACACCTCTCCCCTCCCGACCCGGCGGAGGAAGAAGACGCCCTGGCGGACGACCGTGCCGAGGACGTCGCAGATTCCGAGGTCCTCGCAGACGAGACGAGGGACGAGTAGCCCGACGCATCCATAGTGTAGGGATCGCCGCCGTCGAGATTCATCGTAAACGCGCGACTTCGCCGATGTGCAGGAATGGGGATCCTGGCTGCCTTTTCATGGCACCGCGTGCGTTCGTTCAAATTGCTTCTGGAAAGCCTCACGGCGCGGCTTCGTCATTTCGACCTCGGGAAGGAAGAAGATCGATAGCTCATAGTATTTCCCGGCAGCCTCAAGGTCTCCCTCAGCCAAAAGTGCCGCCCCGCGCAGAGCCGCCTCGTCTGTCAAATCCACCCGTTACCCGCATGATCCCGTAGCCTGACGGGCGGCGGGAAACGGCGTTTGCTGCGCCGTGATGTCCCGAACCTTTCTCCTTCTTTTCCTCGTCCCCCTGATGGCGTCTCTTGCCCCGCTCGCGGCGGCAGAACCCTTCCGGCCCAACCTCGGGCCCGACCTGCCGCGCATCACCGTCACCTGCGGCGAGGTCACGCTTCTGCTCCGGCAAAAGTCGCAGTGGACCCCCGGTCGCATCGATTTCCGGGGTGCGCCGATGACCACCGAGAACAGCGCCTACGGCACCGTTTTCTCCTTCCCCGGAGTCGGCTTCATCGGCACCCAGCACTTGGAAAACGAACCCGAGGTGCTGACCTCGCTGCGCTTTTCTCTCGATGGGAAAACGATTGCAACGCCCGGCGAATCGCTGCGGGGAGACACCTTCCACTTTCACCGCGTCTCGAAGATCCGGGATTTTTCCCTCGAATGCACTTGGGAAGTGAAAGACAACCGCCTCTATGAAACCACCGCCTTCTCGACCGGAAAAGAAATCCCGCTGAAACTCGTCTATCACTTCATGCACGCCTGGACTCCGACGGTTTCGGCCTACCTCGCCGGGAACGACGGCGAACCGATCGCCACTCCGTCCAAACAACTCTCTAACGAGGAGGAGAAGGCACGTGGTTTTCACATCAATAAAGCCGTGGACTGGATGGCCGTCTACGAGCCCGACAGCGGCCAGTTCGCGGTCTCCCGACTACTGGAATCACCCGGCGAGGCCAAACCCGTCTCGATGCTCTGGAACGTTCCCGGCACCTACCGGAAGTACTACCTGAAAAACTTTGACAAGGACACCGTGCCCGCCGGATTCCAGGGCACCTGGCGCATGGTCACCGCCTTCGGAAGCAGCGCAGCCGAACAGTGGGAAACCGCCGCGCGCAAACTGGCGGAAGACCTGCGGGAGTGAGTCGGAGACGCCGTCCGCTGCGGCCCGATTTGTCCGTTGCGGGATGGCGTTCCCCCGCCACAGTATTCCCATGG
>JAAYAT010000055.1 GCA_012719225.1 Verrucomicrobiaceae bacterium | reverse complement strand
CCACCGGCGGACCGATCACGAGGAGCCCGGCGAAGAGCCTGACAAACTGACGGGTGGCCCCCGCTTTTTGAAACAGGGCGATGGTGTCGAACCGCTCGATCAGCGGTGTCGCGAGGAGCACGAGAAAGGCCGCTCCGGCAAAGGCGACCGCGAGGGAGAGGGCCCGAGCCCGCCATTTGGGTGCGAGGGCCGCTCCGAGGGCCAGCGCGAGAAGAAAGCAAAAGAGCATCACCGCGAGGCTGTCGGCGGTGCTGAACCAGGCCGATTTCAGCGAGCGGAACCAAGCCACCTCCAGGACAAAGGCGGCCGCGCCGGAGAGGAACGCGAGCCACCCGGCTGCGGCGGTTTTTTTCCCGTCGGACATAGCCGGCGAATGGGCCTCCTCCGGGGAAACCGCCGAGGCGTCGGACGGGCGGCGTTCTTTTCGAGACAGCGTCAGGCAGAGGACTGCGAGCACGAGGTGGGTGAAAAAGAGAAAATGCGAAGCGTGGCGCAGTCCCAGCGAGGGGATCAGGGCGAACGCGACCACGAGGGTGCCGGTCGCCGCGCCCGCCGTGTTGAGCGCGTAGAGGCGCGAGAGCGGATTCTCGAGCGCGCGGGCGAGCAGGCCCATGACCGGCAGGGTCGCGCCCATCGCGAAGGTGGCCGGGCCTGTCGTGAGCACGAGGGCGAGGACGGTGAAAGGAGTGGCGAGGGCGGGAAAATCGCGATGCACCCGCGCGTCGGACGCCTGGATCCATTCGACGGCGTTCCCGGGGAGGAGGGCGAAGAGCCCGATGGCGAGTTCGAGGCATCCGTAGAGCAGCACCGGATCGAGCGCCCGCCGCTCCCGCAGAAACCGGGCCCCGCCGAGGGAACCGAGCGTCATGCCAGCCATCGCGATAGCCACGGTGAGGGCGACCCCGCGGGCCGAGGCTCCGAGGGCGATGCCGAGGTGATGCGACCAGATCACCTGCCACGCGAGGGCCGCCGCTCCTCCGAAGAAGAGAATACCGGGGATCAATCGGCTGGAAGGGGCGGACGACATGGGGGCCGGGAGGCGCGGCGGCGGAGGGCGGCCATCGTAACCCAGAGCGGCGGACTTTCCAAGTGGTGGAATTCGTGCTTGAACCTTCCGGCAATCCGGGCGTTTCTCTGCGCGGTGCGCACCCGACCCTCTTTGATCGGTGACGATACCCTCTTTGATCCGCCGCCACGATGACCTACGCCGAAATCCTGCAAAAGAGAATTGAGAAAACCGGGAGCGGTCTCTGTGTCGGGATCGATCCCCGCCTCGACCGGCACGAGTCGGCCGACGCGATCCAGGCCTTTTGTGAACAGGTCATCGACGAGACGGCGGAACACGCGGCGGCTTTCAAACCGAACATCGCCTACTTCGAGGCCCTCGGGGTGAGGGGATACGAGATGATCGAGACCCTCATCGGGCGCATCAAGCGCCTCGGCGTGCCCGTGATCCTCGACGCCAAACGCGGCGATATCGGGACGACCCAGGAGCACTACGCGAAGGCCTACTTCGAAAACTGGGACGTCGACGCCGTCACCCTCAGCCCCTACATGGGCTACGATTCGGTGGAGCCTTTTCTCCGCTATCCCGGCAAAGGGGTCTACCTCCTCGGAGTGACCTCGAATCCCGGCGCGGTGGATCTGGAGATGCACGAGCTGGCCGACGGGCGGCACGTCTTCGAACTCGTCGGGGACATGACCCGCCACGCTCCGGCGACGCCGGCGGGCGAGGGCGGCATCGGATTGGTCCTCGGTCTCACCAACGTCTCCGCCGAGGTCCTCGCCGGGATGCCCGACGTGCCGCTCCTCGTTCCCGGACTGGGAGCGCAGGGCGGCGATCTCGACGCGCTGCGCGGGACGGGCCGTCTCGCCCCGGTGGTCATCAATGTCTCGCGCGGCATCCTCTACGCCGCCGACGATCTTTCCTTTTCTGAAAAAGCCCGACACTATGCGCACCGAATTGCCAACCTCGCCTGAAGAAACCATCGCCCTGCTCAAGGACTACGGAGCGGTCGAGCAGGGTCATTTTGTCCTCGCGAGCGGGAAACATTCCGCCTACTACGTGAAAAAGGGGAAGCTCGTGCAGCACCCGCGGGAGTTGCAGACGATGATAGAACAACGCGTCGCGGCTCTGGAGGCGCTCGGGCGCATCGACGTGGTCCTGAGCCCGGCGATGGGCGGGGTTCCGGTGGGGCAGCAGGTCGGTCTGGCGTTGCACGCGCGCACCATCTATGCCGAGCGCGATCCGGCGACCAACCGGCTCGAACTGAAGCGCGGCTTCGAGATTCGCCCGGGCGAGAGGCTCCTGCTCGTGGAGGACGTCATCACCACCGGCGGCACTTTGCTCGAACTGACCGACTTCATTGAATCACAGGGCGGCGAGGTCGCGGGTGTTTTTGTGGTTGTGAACCGCTCCGGCAAGACCATGGTAGGGGATTATACCGTCGTTTCCTGCATGGAAATCCAGTTCCCCGTCTATGAACCCGATGAAATCCCCGACGAACTCCGCGCGATTCCCGCAGTGCGACCGGGCACCAAAAAGGTCGAGTAGGAAGGCACTGGGATTTTCCCGGTGAAACCCGGCGCTCCGCCGCCCCCGACGCCGGGAGGACGACGGGAGGACGACGGAAAAAATGGTCTCCCTTTGAAAGTTTATTTTTTCCTTTACAGTTTTCGTGAAATGCGACAAGAAGATGCGCTCTCACTCTACAAAAGTTAATCAACCCTACTGATGTCCTCCCCCATGTCTTTCCTCCGATCCAAGACCCGTCTCCTCGTCGTCGGCGTCGTTGTGCTTTTTACTTTGATGGCCCCCGAACTTTGGGCGCAGGAGGCCCCGGCGGCGGCAACCGCCGAGGAGGTCGCCGCGCCCACGACCCTGATGGACATGATCATCGGCGGCGGGGTTTTCATGCTTCCCATCGGGATCCTCTCGCTCTGGATGATCACCCTGGCGGTGTTCGTGAGCCTCCAGCTTTCGCGGAAAAAATACATCCCGTCCGGACTCAAGGAGGACATCCTGGCCTACATGTCCGAGGTGCGGGTGCGCAGTTCGATCGACGCCGCCGCGCAGGATCCCTCCTACCTCGGGCGCATGGTCGTGAGTTCGTATCCCATGGTCGACGCGACCGATCCGGAAAGCCTCGGACGCGACAAAGTGGAAGACGCCATCGCGGATTTCTCCGCCCGCGAGAATCTCGGGCCGATGGTTTTCATCGGCTACTTCTCGGTGATCGCGCAGGGCGCGACGATGCTGGGTCTCTTCGGGACGGTCGCCGGGATGGTGCTCGCCTTCGATTCGATGGGCCTCAGCGGCGGTTCCGATCCGGGGGCTCTCGCGAAAAACATCTCGCTCGCCCTGATCACGACCGCGGGTGGTCTCGTCGTGGCGATTCCCAGTATCTTTTTGTTCTACTTTTTCAAAAACCGCTTCAATCGTCTCGTTAGCGACGCCCAGCACGTGGTCATCCAGGGATTGGACGCGGCGGTGGCCACGGTCAACGCCGACCAGATGCTCGCGCGGGTTCCCGAAGGCATCGCCGAGACTTGAGTTCCCGCTCCGTTTCTTCCCCAATCGATAGACATCGAGTGACATGGCATCCAAAAAACTGAGACATTCCGGTGGCGAGGGTCTGGCGGATCTGGACATGGACATGTCGCCGATGATCGATCTGACCTTCCTCCTCCTGATTTTCTTCATGGTCAGCTCACACCTCATCAAGGTGCAGATCGACAAGCGGGTCAATCCGCCCATCGCCACGAACTCGGCGGTGGCAGAAGTGGTGGCTGGCCGCATCGTGGTCAACATCCTCCAGGACGGGTCCGTCTGGGCGCAGGACAAGGTCGAGCTCACCAGCACGGAATCCATCACCGCCTACGTGGAGGAGGGCCGGGTGCGTATCGATGAACAGGGCGAGGTGCCTCGTCTCCACCTCCGCGCCGATGCCGCTGTCGACACCCGCGTGGTGAAGCGTGTTGTTCAGGCGGCGGCGGATGCGGGGGTCGTGGAGGTGATTTTCGGCAGCTACGCCGTTGAACCATAACATCAGGGTCTCTCCAACCCATTCCCGGCTGATTTTTCCCCATGGCGCGCAAACCTCCTCCCACCGATCCGGATCCGGTCCTGGACATGTCCCCGATGATCGATTTGAGCTTTTTGTTGCTCATCTATTTCCTCGTCACCTCCACCCTCGATCCGGTCGAGGCGGATCTCGCGATGACGATGCCCTCGACCCAGTCGGGCGCGTCCTCGGCCGAGGTGGAGATCGATCAGATGACCGTGGAGGTCAATGCCGCCGGGCACATCGTGCTCAACGACGAGGTTCTCGACACCGATGCCGAGATCCGCGAGGTGCCGCTGCTGCTGGACCGCCTCAAAACCTACGCCGAGAGCGCCAAGCTCACGAATTCCAAGCCCATGGTCATCATCGCCGCGGACGACGCGGCCAAGAGCCAGCGCTTCATCGACGTATTGAACGCTCTCGCCGATAAAAGTGTCAACATCCGTAACGTCACCATCACCGGGTTCAAGGAAGAGTAAGCTCGTCCGCCCGCGCACGGGTTTCCCTGCCATTGCGGCAAATCGCGGGAAAAATCCCGGGGTGCGGCGGAAAAAAAGCGTGAGCTTGTTCCGCTTTCTTGGTATGGCTAAGAGGTACGCTGGTGACCGGGACGCGAGTGGTTCCCTCCTTTGATTTTTTCCTCTCTCAGAATGAAAACCGATTTCTCCCCCTTTCCTCCGCAACTGATTCCGGCGATCGGATTGTTTCTCACCCTCGGGCTGTCGTTTCCGGGGCAGGCCCAGGACGAGGAGGATGCCAGCGTGGAAGGTCTCTATCGCAAAGCGGTCGAGCTGAACATGGCGGGCGAACCGGCGGAAGCCTCGAAGACCTTCGACCGGCTCTTCGATCTTTCGGGCGGAGTGGAGACCCTCTTCGAAGACTACGGTGCCCAGGCCGGCGGGATTCTTTTCGACTACGGCATGACCCTGCTGCCCCAGCAACGTTGGGAGGAGGCCAAGAAAGCCTTCACCGGATGCATCAACGCCGACAAGACCGCCGAGGAGGTCGATTCCATCGTGAGATCGACCAACGCCCGCGAGAACATCGCCCGTTTCCAGCTCGGTTTCTGCGAAGCGCAGTTGGGGAATCACGGGGAAGCGATCCGGCTCTACGACGAATACCTCAAGGCGAACCCGCCCCAGGAGGAACTCGCGCAAATCCGCAACAGCTACAAATTGCGCTACGGCGGCTCGCTCATGAAACTCGGTCGGATGGAGGAAGGGGTCGCCACGATCCAGGAACTCTTCGACAATCGCGAGGCCTGGGAAGTGACTCCGCAATTCCTCATGCAGGGGATGCTGGAACTCGGTCTCGCCTGGATCGAGGAGGCCAAAGCGGCCGGGGCCGACGACGACGCTCTCAACGCACTCTCGAATCGGGCGCACGATTTCCTCGATGCCAACGGAGAACTCATCCGCCTGGAGCCGCTCGACCAGTTCCGCTTCGGGTTTTACGACCGGCTCCGCAAACTCGGGTTCGAATCGGCTCAGGCGGGACTCTACACCCTCGCAATCCGCTATTTTTCCTACGTCCCCACGATAGAGGACGTGCGCACCGATCTCAATCTCAGCCTCGCCCGCCAACCCATCGGGGTGGGGATCCCCTCGCAGTTCCAGCACATCATCGACCAGCTCGATGAGCGGGAAAAGGCCGAGGTCCATCCCGACGCGGAAAATTTGCGCCTCGTCGCGAGCAGCTACGAGCGCCTCGGCAACGTCCACGCGCCGCGTGTCATCTACTGGTATCTCGCCGAACACTATCCCGAGATGCCCCAGGGAGTCCGCGGGGAAATCCTCCACGAAGCGGCCCGACTCTCCTCCGCGTTGGGCGATTACTCCGCCGCGCAGTACTTCGGTGAGAAGTTCGCCGCCGAGATTCCCGAGGAGCATCCGCTGCGGAACAACGTGTCCACCTTCATGCTCCAGTCGCTCTTCACGGCACGGGCCTTCGATGAAGTCATCAGCATTTCCCAGCAGGTCCGGGAGCGGTATCCCGTCGGCGATCCGCAGCGGGAACTGGCGGACTCCCTCTATCCCCTGGCGCTCTACTCGGAGCGGAAATACAGCGAGGCCGAGCCGATCTTCGCGGAATATGTCAGTGCCTACCCCGAGGGCGGTAACCGGGAGATCGTCCTTTTCCACCGGGCCAGCAACTCGCTCATCCTCGGCAAGATGCGCGAGGCGGCGGAGCAGTACGAGGATTTCCTGAAAGAATTCCCGACCTCCGAGCGCTTCCTCGCCAACGTCCTCACCGATCTGGCGATCGCCCGTTTCAATCTGCAGGACTACCCCGCCGCCGTGGCCAACGCGGAGCGTCTCGTGGCCGAGCGTCCCGACTCCGTTCAAGTCGGTCGCGCCCAGAACCTGCGGGGCGACGCCCTCCTCATTCAGGCGAGCCAACTCAGCAAAGAGCAGGAAGAACTGAAGGCGAAGATGCGTCAGGACGGGCTCGAGGCCTATCTCGCCGCGGCCAAGGGAGGCGTCGCCGCCCTTGCGAGCGAGCCGGACCGGTCCGAGGCCCACCGGGAGACGGTCGGCGAGGCGATCTGGAAAGCGGCCGATATTTATTTTCAGGATGGCCTGATCGAGAAAGGGCTGGAGCAATACGACGCCTTCGTTCCCGAATACGCGGGAACCTTTTACGAACCGCAGATTTCCATCTTCGCCCTGGAGCATCTCGAAGACGCCGGTCGCGGGGAGGAAGGGCTGGTGCAAGTGGAGAAAATGATCCTCTACCTCGGCGGGAAACCCTCTCAGGAGCAGGACCTGACCCTCTTGCGTCAGGCCATCGGGTCCTACTCCGAGGCCTCGGTGCGGATCCGAGGGGTCGAGAAAACCCTCGCCACCCTCGATGCTTTCCCCGGACTGGACCCCGCCAACCAGGCGCTCCTGACCTGGCTGAAAATCCAGAAAGTCATCGTCCTGCAGGAATCCCGCAAAGGCATCGACCGCGAGTCGGCCGAGTACGCCGCGATCGAAAAACAAATCGGCGAGGTCTTCGAGCAGCTCCGGCTTTTCGAGAAGAGGAATCTGTCGGAGTTCGCCCTGCAGCAGATCGGCCTCTACTTCGCCGAGAGCGACAACCCCTTCCTCGGGGTGCCCTACTTTGAAGAGTTGCTCGCCCGGACCAATCCCGAGGCGGCGGCCTTCAAGGCACCGGCGGAGATGGAACTCGCCAAGATAGAAATGCGGTCCACCGATTCCGCCCAGGTGCAGTCGGCGCGGGAGCGCTTCCGCCGCATCATCGCCGACGACAGCGAGGACGCCAAAGCGCTCAAAGCGCCCGCCTACCTCCACCTGGCCGACCTGCACATCAAGACGAAGGAGTGGAAAGACGCCCTCGCCGCCCTCGACGTGATCAACAAGAACAAAAATTTCTTCGGCAAGAATCGGGAAAAACGCGCCGAGGCCCTCTTCAAGATGGGGCTCGTCCTCGACGCCCTGGACGAACCGGTCGAGGCGAACCTGGCCTACCTCGGTGTCTTCTCGACCTACGCCGGCTACTACGACTGGGTCACCCAGGCCTGGGAGCGCTACATCGCCAACAGTCTCGCGGATTTCGAAAAAATGCCCTTGGACGATCCGCTCTCCATCGCCCTGAAACGGCAGAAGGAACTCACCCTCTACAAACTCTCGCTCAAAAACATCTACCAATGGCAAAAACTCGATGAGCAAAAGGACGCCCCCTCGGGAGCGCTCACCCGACTGCGCCGGGACATTGTGGAAATGAAAGAGGACCTCAAAATCCTCCCGCTCGAAGAGCAACAGATCCTGCAGGAACTCGGCATCGCCCCGACCAACTGAGATCGCGAACCCGAACCGAAACTTCACGATGAAAAAAATCACACTGACGCTTCTCACCGGACTCGCGCTGCTCCCGTGCGTGTTCCCCAACCCACTCGCGGGCCAGGTGCGGGAGACTCCGGTCACCCTCGGTCTCGTCCAGGGCGGCAATCCGCAGGGCTACATTCAAGGGTCCAACGAGCAGGGCATTCTCTTCGCCACCGCTTCGGGAGGCGCGGGGCAGTTGATGCCCTACGCGAGGCTCCGCGGGGAAGGACTCGACAAGCTGATCCGCTACGAAGAGCGCACCGAGGTGCTCGGAACCCCGAGGGCGCTTTTCGCCGCCGGGAAATACGAGGAGGCCGCCGCCGCTTTCGGAAAGGTGGCCACGGATTATGCGATCCTCTACGCCGCTCCGCAGAATTTTGCAAGCGAAGCCCTCTTTTACCAGATGGAGAGTCTCCGGCGGGCCGGCCAATACGGTTCTCTCGCCGAGCTCGTGAAACGGCCGGGCGCGGCGACGATCGACCGGGTCCTCGTCGACAGCTACAAGCGGCCCTACGCGCTGATCCGGTTGTGGGCGCTCTTCGGAGCGGGGGACACCGCCGGACTCAAGGAGGCGCTGGCGGGGTATCAGGAACCGGTCACCGGACCGACCGAACTGCTGCCCGCCCCGAACTTCAAGAAAATGCCCGCCAACGAGATGGCGCAGGTCGCTTTCCTCCGGGCCAATGTCCACGAATCCGATGGGGCCGGGGACAAGGCGTTGGAGGACTACTACCGCAGTTTCACCCTGGCGAACGGCAACGACGTTCGCCTCTCGAAACTGGCCATGGAGGCGGCGATGCGGATTCAGAAAGAGGACCCGCTCCTCGCCGCCGGGAACGGCAAAGCCCTGATCCGGATGCAGAGCATCGCCTTCGTCTTCACCCAACGCTTCGGCAAGGACGCCCTGCCCGCCGAGTTCCAGGAGTTCGCGGTGCGCCCCGACGTTCCCCGACCGGCCCGGCACCCGGCTCCCGCTCCCGAGGGCGAGGCCGCTCCCCAATCGGAGGAGAAAGGAAAGGATGCTCCCAAAGGCGAGGCCAAGCCGAAAGAAGAGGCACCGGCGGCCAAGGCGAAGTGAGACCCCCGCCGGGCACCGCGGCGGCTCCCATTTCGTCGAAAGTCGCCCGGATAGTGCTCGCGTCTTTCCGGAAAAGGTCGAAATTTCACGAACTTTGGCATTTTTAGCGAGTCAGGCGTCTGAAAATCGACTTTTTTTGTCGAAGTTGCGTGAAAAATGGTTGCGCATTTTTTAAAAACGGTAACTTTATGGCCAACCAGCCAAACAAATCATCATGGCCTCGAAAAAAAAGCAGGAATTGGACGGAGCGCAGGCGCTCATCATGACGCTCAGTGAACTGGGGATCGAATACGTCTTCGGGTATTCCGGAGGAGCGGCGCTCCCTATTTTTGACGCGCTCGAAACCGTCAAATCCGACATCAAATTCGTTCTCACCCGTCACGAGCAGGGCGCGACCCACATGGCGGACGGATACGCCCGCGCCACCGGCAAGCCCGCCGTGGTTCTGGTGACCTCCGGTCCGGGGGCCGGCAACACCATCACCGGCATCATGACCGCACAGATGGACTCCGTGCCGATGATCATCGTGACCGGTCAGCAGGTGACGTGGATGCTCGGCAAGGACGCCTTCCAAGAGGCCGACATCTT
>JAAYAT010000408.1 GCA_012719225.1 Verrucomicrobiaceae bacterium | reverse complement strand
GAACCCGATGTCTTCGTCAATTTTTTCTACGGCTTCCCCTGGGCCGACGTGCCCGACTCCGGGATGTGCTTCCAGGTCATCACCAACGACAACGCCGAACTGGCGAAAACGGTGGCGGACGATCTCGCGGACACGGCTTGGCGGCTGCGTGAGAAAATGTTCGCGGTGACTCCGATCCAGCCCGTGGCCGAGGCGGTCAAGGCGGCGGCGACCGCCCTCGCGGAAAATCGCCAACCGGTCGTGCTGGCGGACTACAGCGACCGGTCCGGCAACGCCACCTGGCTGCTGCGCGAGGTGATCGAGCAGGATCTCGGCGGGGTCGTCGTCGCCACCTTGCGCGACGACCGCACCCTCACCGCCTTGACGGAGGCCGGTGCCAAGGCGGGCGACGCCTTCGACCGGGAGGTGGGTGGCTACATCGACGAATCCGCCGGTGAGCCGGTCCGCGTCGAGGGCGTGTTGGCCCGGGTGAACACCGACGACGACGGTCGGGTGCGATCCGCGCAAGTGCGCTTCGGCCGGGGCAATCTGCTGATGCTCAGCCCGCAGCTCGTCCAAATCATCGATCCCGAGAGCCTCCGAGCCGAAGGCGTGGAGATCGAGCGCTACCAAGTCTTCGCAATCAAATCGCGGGTACATTTCCGGCGTGGCTTCGACGACAACGGCTTCGCCGAAACCATCCTCCTGGTGGAGCCTCCCGGCCCCTTCATGGGCACGGTGCATCTCGACGCGCTGGAATACGAGAACCTGCGCGTCGGGGACTACTACCCCTTCAGCGAGAAGGAGGGGAAAGGTTCAAAAGACTCGACCGACTGAAACGGCGGCGACGCTTCGAAACCCCGCCGCTCACGCCGTCTCCAGTTCCGCGAGCCGGTCCTCCATCTCGGAGGCCTGGAGCACTTCGATGACCCCCGCCAGTTCCCCCCCCACGACCTGGTCCAAATTGTACAAGGTCAAGTTGACGCGATGATCCGAAAGCCGGTTCTGCGGGTAGTTGTAAGTGCGGATTTTTTCTTCGCGCCCGCCCGAACCAATGAGATTTTTCCGATGGGCCGAGTATTTTTCGGATTCCTCGCGGATCTTCGCCTCGAGTAGCTTGGCCCGCAGAATCTGGAGCGCTTTTTCCTTGTTCTTGCCCTGGCTGCGGCCATCCTGACATTTCACCATTATCCCCGTGGGCAGGTGGGTGATCTGCACGGCGGAGTCCGTCGTGTTGACGTGCTGACCGCCCGGACCGCCGGACCGCGTCGCCTGGATGTGCAGTTCGTCGGGTTTCAGTTCGACATCGACCTCCTCGGCCTCGGGCAGCACCGCCACCGTCGCGGTCGACGTATGGATCCGCCCCTGCGTCTCCGTGGTGGGAACCCGCTGGACGCGATGCACCCCGCTCTCGTATTTTAAAAAACGGAAGACTTCCTCGCCCGTGACTTTAAAGACCACTTCCTTGAACCCGCCCACTTCGGACGGACTCGCCTCGACCGGCTCCGTCTTCCAGCCGCGCTGCTCGGCGTACCGCTGGTACATGCGGTAGAGGTCGCCGGCGAAGAGAGAGGCCTCGTCCCCGCCCGTCCCCGCCCGGATCTCGACGATGGCGTCGCGGTCCTCCGTCGGATCGTGAGGGAGCAGGGCATACTGGACGCGGCTCTCCAGGTCGGCGATGGACCGCTCCAGCCCGGGAATTTCCTCCGCCGCCATCTCCTCCATCTCGGGGTCTCCCGACTTGCTCAGTTCGAGATTTTCCGCAAGATCGGCGCGAGCCTTGGCCAAGGCCTCCCAGTCCTCCAGGAGCGATTTGAGGCGGTTGTACTCCCGCGTCAGTTCGCTGGCGGCATGGGGATCGTCGAAAAAACCCTCCTGCGCCATGTTCGATTCCAACTCGGGGAGTCGGAGTCGTTTTCTCTCAATGAGCGGGGCGTAATCCACGGGAGGAACGGGTTGTTTTTTCGCGAGGGAAGGATACGGAGCAACAAAAAACGGCGACAACACCCTCGGGCGTCGTCACCGTTTTGCAAAATCGGGATCTCGGAAGCTAGGCGCTGAGATCGGAGAGCTTGGGCTTCTTGCGGCGCTCGCCGACGGCCTTCGCATCGCCGAAGCGCTTTTGGAACTTGTCGACCCGGCCGGCCGTGTCCACGAAACGCTGCTCTCCGGTGAAGAAGGGGTGACAGGCGGAACAGATGCCGACGTGAAGATTCGACACCGTCGATCGCGTCTGGATGACGTTGCCGCAGTTGCACTGGATGACTGCTTCCGTGTAGGTGGGATGGAGGTCCGCTTTCATGATCGAGGTCCAAAAAAATCGAAGGGGCCGAAGCTAGCCGCTATCCCTTCTGCGATCAAGCGGAAAATTGCACTCTCGGGCGGGACGGGTGCAGGACAAAAAAGTAACCGAGGAGGTTCAGGCGGCGGATCGAGTGTTCCAGAAGTCGTTGAAGCGGTTTTGGCTGAGGATGGCGGTTCGGATGTGAAGGAGGTTTCTGGCACCGGGTTCGCTCCAGAACATGCCGGAGGCCTTGAAGCGCTGCCCGATGACCTTCTTGCATCCGGCCTCGACGATGCCCGAGCCGATGAAGAGTCCCTCGCGCCGATAGCGGGCATAGTCCATGCGGCTCCGGTGGTTCTCGAGGTAGGCGATTTTCTTCTCCATCGCCTCGCTGGCGGGGGACGGTGAGAGGGCCATCCGCGCCTGATGTTCCTTGGCGGCGGCGAGGATGGCTTCCAAGCGGGACTCGGCAAGTTCCCCCTTCCAATACTCGTAGAGGGTTCGGGAGGCCTCGGCGTCCTGCGGGTGGACGAGCTTTGCCATCTCGCCGAGGTATTCACTGGCG
>JAAYAT010000407.1 GCA_012719225.1 Verrucomicrobiaceae bacterium | reverse complement strand
CGTCCGTCGACTCGGCTAGGGGTGGTGGCGCGGGGCTGTCGGCAGGCTCAACCGGAGGCGCGATTGACCCCGTCGCGACGACAGAAGCGGAATCGGGAAGGAGGCGCTGCCAAGAGAGCATCCCGCCCGGCAGCGCGGGCAGGAGCAAACGCACCGCGACCAGCAGCCAGAGGCCGTGCCGCCACGCCGGAGGGATTCTCCGTCCGATGGCGAGCAGAATGCCTCCGATGGCCAGAGCGAGGACGGCGGCGTCCCGCGAGGCGAGCAGGACGGCGGAGAAGATCGCGTCGGCCGATTCGCTCATCGCTTGCCTCCTTCCCGCTTCAGCAGTTCGCGCAGCGCCTCGATCTCCTCGGAGCCGAGCGGGCGCGTCGTTTGCACGAGATGCTGGAGGGCCGGCACGAGCGACCCCCGGCTGATGCGGTCGAGGAAGGACTCGGTCTCCGCGACGACCGCCTCCTCACGTTCGATCACGGGCGAGTAGTGGAAGCGCCTGCCCTCGCTCTCGTAGGCGAGGACGCCCTTTTTGACGAGCCGGGCGAGGAGGGTTTTCACCGTTTGCGGCTTCCAATTTTCCCGCTTGCCGAGGGCCTCGCTGACTTGCTGGGCGGTGACTGGCGGGTCTTCCCAGACGACTTCCATGATCTTCCATTCCGAAGGCGAAATTTGCGGGGGACGCTCCATGACTACTTTTGTAGCCATTCGGTCTACTATTGTAAACAAAAAAAATTCACATGGCAAAAACGGGAGGGATTTTTCGATTTCGATGATCCAATTGCGAACTTTGACCGGAGGCTGCTTGTAGAACGGGTCTCCCGGCCCGTTTCGGCGGTAGAGCGGCGCAAGGGGGGTGAAGGAGGAAAGATCGTCGCCGATTGACCGTCGGCTCACCGGGGACGGTTCGCCCTACCTTCGCCGAAGCTGCTTCGGCATCTGCATGGTTCTTCGCCGCGGGCAGGAATGCCCGCGCTCCTTTGGCTTCCCCCGCGCGACAGACTCACTCGGGCACGACGACGCGGAGGGCGGCGGGGAGCACCCGGATCAGTTGGGGCGTTTTGGCGACGACATCCCCGTCGACCTGAATGTCGAGCACGGGATTGGTCCGGATCTCGACGGTTTCGACGGTCCACTGGCTCACCGCCTTGGATTCGTCGAGGACGGGCTCTCCGTCCCGCCGGAGCCAGTCCAGTCCGGTGAATTTGGTGGCGATCTGATCCAGCCCGGTCAGTCGGCTGACGATCTGGCCGATGGCCTCGAGGTTCGCCTTTTTCAGGAAAAAAACATCGAGGCGTCCGTCGGTCACATCGACGGAGCGGGACAGGGTCAGCCGCCCCACCCCCACGGTTCCGGCGTTGGCCACCACGCAGGCGACGCCGTTGCCGCGTATGGTCTCCTTGCCGTCGAGAATGATCTCGTACTCGACCTCGGGGACATCCAGCAATTCCTCCAGCAATTGTTCGATCCCGGCTTTGACGTAGGCCAGCTTGCCGAGTTGGTCCTTGAGTTCGCGGGTCGCTTTCTGCACCACCCCGACCTCGATGCCACAGCCGATCCGGAGAAGAAAGGGACGTTCCCCCATCATGCCCACGTCGATGCGGCGGGTCAGGAAACTCTCCCGGCAGACCAAATCGCAGGCGCGCTCCAGTTGGGTCGGGAGCCGCAGCTCCGAGGCCACCAGATTCCCGGTGCCGCCGCCGAGGATGAGCAGGGGGATGTCGGTCCCGATGAGACCGGCCGCCACTTCCATGACGGTGCCGTCGCCGCCGTAGACCGCCACCACGCTGGCCCCTCCCTCGACCGCCTTCCTCGCGAGGTCGGACCCGTCTCCGGTCCCGTGGGTGATGGAAATGTCCCAGTGGATCCCGGCGTCGCGGAAGGCCTGGTTGAGGATCGCGAGGAGCGGGATACGACGCGAGGGAGCCGGGTTCACAATCACATGAACCGACCCGGGCTTTTCCACGGTGGTGATATTTTCAGACTTCGTTGTCATCCGGCGGAATGCTGCGTTACAATGGCGGTATCTTGGCACGGATCGTCTCCTCTCTCCAGCAGGGAAAGTCAGAGCTTCACCGGGTTACGAATTTGTCACAGGAGCGCGCTTTGCATTCGGCAAGCTGGCTTGATTTTATCCAGGTTTCAACCCTTTCCCTCCCGCCTGCCACACAATCATGCCCACCATCCTGATCGTTGACGATGAAGAAGATATCCGAGAGCTGATATCGGTCACCCTGATGCGTCGGGAAGACTACAAGCTGATCGAAGCCACCGACGGCCTCAGCGCCCTGGCGATCGCCCGGGAGGAACGGCCCGACGTGATCCTGCTGGACCTGATGCTCCCGGCGATGGACGGACTCACTGTCTTCCGCAATCTGCGCGAGGACGCCCGCACCAAAGCCATCCCGGTGATCATGCTGACCGCCCGAGGGCGGTTGGAGGAAAAGCTCACCGGCCTCGAACTCGGGGCCGACGACTACATGGCCAAGCCTTTCAGCCCGAAGGAGCTGACGCTGCGGGTGCGCAACCTGCTGCGGCGCACCAACCGCAACGCCCACAGCAGCGTGATCGTCTCGGGTCCGTTCAGTCTCGACAAGAATTCCCTCAAGCTCCTCCTCGACGGCGACGCCATCGACCTGACATCGACCGAATTCAAACTCCTCCTCAGCATGATCGAGTCGCCCGGGATCACCCAGGAACGCGGCGATCTCCTCAAAAAAGTCTGGGGCTACAGCGATCTCATCCAGACGCGAACCCTCGACACTCACATCAAACGCTTGCGGGAAAAGCTCGGCCCGTACGGGAATTCCATAGAAACGGTCCGAGGATCCGGTTATCGTTTCCTGGAAGAGTAATCTCCCTTCCCTCCCCAACGCCCTCCCGAAACGAAGAGACCGCATCACCTTGGACGCCACCTTCCCGATTCTCCTCCTCTGCCTGCTCGCGATTTTTTTCGCGTGGCGCTACTATCGTCTCCGCAAGGGGGTGCGGGCCTTGGCCGACGCGATCACCGCCAGCGCCGACGACGGGGCGCTCCCCCTCTCCGCTCCGGCGGCGCGGGGCGATCTGGCGCCCCTGCGGCAGGCGGTCGTCGACACCCTGACCGAGGCGTCCTTCGCCCGCGACTCGGAGCGAAAGCAGCGGGAATTCCAAGAGGGACTGCTCAATGAAATCAAGGACGCGATCTTCATCCTCGACCGCAACCGCGAGATCCGCTTTCTCAACCGGGCCGCGCAACTCTTCTTCCCGGCCGATCAGCCCTACCGGGCACGGGCCTTTCTCGATGTCTGCCGCGACCACCGCGTCTACGACACCCTCACCCTCGCCGAAAAAATCGGGGCGAAGGTCTCGGACAACATCACCCTGCGGGTCCACTGCGACGGGAAGAAGGGATTCCGCGAAGTCTCCTTCGTCGTCGAAGCCGAGCCGCTCTTTTTCGGCGGCGACGAAGAGAACTCGGGATCCTGGATTCTCATGAAAGACGTCTCCCGCCAGCTCGAGACCGAACAGATCCGGCGCGATTTCGTGGCGAACGCCTCCCACGAACTGCGCACCCCCCTGTCCATCATCAACGGTTATCTCGAAACCCTCGACGAATCCGACATCGCGGCGGACGGGGAATTCTCCCGCCGGGCGATCCGCACGATGCGCAAACACGGGGACCGCATCGCCCGCATCGTCGAAGACATGCTCACCATCTCGAAACTGGAAAGCGCCGCCGACCTGCTGAAGCGCGAACCCTTCGACCTGGTCGACTCGGCCGAGAGCATGATAGACCAGCTCATGCCCCTCGTCGAACAACACCGCGCCACGGTCACCGTGAAGAAAGATCCCGGAGAGGACTGGCCCCTCATCGGCGATCGTTTTTACTGGGACCAGATCTTTTTCAACCTGATCGAAAACGCCATCAAGGAGAATCCCGATCCGGGTCTCAAGATCACCGTCCGCTTCCGCAGCAAGAACGGGCGGTATGTGATCTCCGTCGCCGACAACGGCATCGGCATCCCCTCCGCCGATGTGCCGCTGGTGTTCCAACGCTTTTACCGCGTCCGGAAAGACCACGCCCAAACGACGGTCAAGGGAACCGGCCTCGGTCTTTCCATCGTGAAGCGCGCCGTCGAAGCGCATCACGGGGACATTGTCGTGAAAAGCCAACCGGGCGTGAAAACCGTCTTCACCATTTCCGTTCCCCCGCCCCCCGCGATGAGAGACGCCGATCAGCCCGTCGACACCGAGCGGGGCGGGAACCCTCCCGATCTGCGGAATTGACCGGTCCCATCCGGATGCCTACCCTGCTTCCCATGACCGTGCCCGCAAACCCTCTTCCCCGTCCCATGAAACCCTCTTCGCCCACCCTCTTGTTTCTCCTCTTGCTGGGCCTTTTCGTCCCGACCCTGCGCGCCGATGACGGCGAAAGGAAACCGTTCCATTTTGCCCATCGCGGAGGTGCCCATGAATTCGAGGAGAACACCCTTTTCGCCTTCCGAAGCTGTTACGAAAAAGGGATCCGCGGATATGAACTCGATGTCCGTATGACCCGAGACGGGGAACTCGTGGTCCTGCACGACGACTCCCTTGATCGCACCCATCTCGGCAGTGGTCCGGTCGAACACCTCACCGCCGACGAGGCCCGGGGAATCCTCTCCAAAAAACAGAAGGAACCGCTCCTCTTCCTCGACACCCTGCTCGACTATCTGAAAGACAAACCGGGCATGTATGTGGAGTTTGAAATGAAGACCAGCAACAAGGATCTCTACCCCGATGCCCGCATCGCGGACTATGCCGCCAAGATCCATCAAAAGGTCACCGCTTTTGTGCCCGAAGGTTCGACCTATCTCTTCACTTCGTTCGATCCGCGTCCTCTCAAAGCCGTCAAAAAAATCGACGCCGACGCCGACATCATGCTGATCAAGGGAGGTCCGCTCACCACCGAACTGATGGCCGCGGCCAAGGCCATCGGTTCCAAGCGGATTGCCGCGAAGATGGAAGGCACCACCCGCCTCGCCGTGAAGGAGGCCCAGAGCCAGGGGTTCATCGTGACCGGTTGGCCCGGTCACAACCTCAACGATTACTTCCTCGGTCTCGGTCTCGGGGTGGACGCGATTTGCTCCGATGTCCCGGTGCTGGTCCAGGAATACATCGAGCGAAAAGCGGGCGGGTGAAGGGCGATCAGGTGAAAATCAGGTGAAAAGCTCGAGGACGGGTTTGCCCTTGTGGGCGACGGTGAAGGGGCGCTTGCTGGGGCTGTAGAGCACCTGTTCGAGCGGCAGCCCGAGAGCGTGCCCGATGGTGGCGTTGAAGTCGGGGATTTTCACCGGATTCTCGATCACGTTTTCCCCGCCCTCGTCCGTTTTGCCGTAGGCGATACCGCCGCGAATCCCCCCGCCAGCGAGCACCGAGCTGAAGGCCTTGGGATAGTGGTCGCGCCCTTCGTTCTGATTGATCCGCGGAGTGCGTCCGAATTCCGTGGTGAGCACCACGAGAGTGTCCTCCAGTTTGCCGCGGCGCTCCAGATCGACGAGCAGCGCGCCCATCGCCTTGTCGAGAACACCGCATTTCTCCGGGGCGGCGACGAAGACATTGTTGTGCATGTCCCAGCCTCCGTAGGAAACCTCCACCGCGCGAACGTCGTGCTCGATGAGGCGGCGAGCGAGGAGACATCCCTGGCCGAAGGCGTTGTCGCCATAGCGTTCCCGGGTCATCTTGTCCTCGGCGGCGAGGTCGAAGGCGGCGAGGTCGCGGCTCTGCATGATCCGCACGGCGTCGTCATACATCTGGGTGTAGGCCCGCACTTGCTTGACATTGTAGCGGGCGTGGAAATCGGCGTCAAAGGCCTCGGCGAGGGCGAGGCGATGGTCGAACTCCTCTTTTTTCATGCCGCGCAGCTTTGAATTCTGCAGACCGGCCTTGGGATCGCTGATGGTGAGCGGCTCGAACTGCGGTTCGAAAAAGCCGCCCCCGCCGTTGATGCGGCTGTCGCCCCCGATGAAGACCGAGCCGGGGAGATTCGGGTTGAGGCGGCCCTTGAATTTCAGCGACCAGGCGCCGATGCCGGGATGTCGTATCGTGGCCCCCCGGTCGTAGCTGGTGTGCATGAGATAATTCCCCTGATCGTGCGCCCCCGCTGTGGAGGTGAGGGAGCGAATGATCGCCAGCTTGTCGGCCTGGGCCGCGAGCGAGGGCAGGAGGGAGGAAATCGCGATGCCGTCGACCGCTGTGGGGATCGTTTTGGTTTCCCCCTGGTTCTCGTGTCCCGGTTTGGTATCGAAGGTGTCGAGATGGGTCATCCCTCCGTTCATGTAGAGGTAGATGACGTGCTTGGCTCCGCCGATCCGCTCGGGGAGACCGGGCTCCTCCCCCGCGGCGAGGGGAACTCTCGAGGTGAGGCCGAGAGCGCCCACCCCGAGGAAGGTTTTGGCGGTGCCTTCGAGGAAGCGGCGGCGGCTCCATTCATCGGATCGGAATGCGGTTTTCATGTCGTGGGATCGTGGGGTGCGGGACAAAACGGGTGAGGATGCGACTTACTGAACGAAGAGAAATTCCCGGGTGTTGAGCAGCGCCCAGACGATGGCGGGATAGGCGGCCTCGCCGTCCGCTGCCACCTCGGCGCGGGCGATGGCTTCTTCCCGCTCGGTCGGCGTGCGGGTGAGCATGGCCTGAAAAATCATGCGGATTTTTTCCTCCGGATCCCCCGCGTCGTGAATGCGGCGACCGAAGACGGCGAAGCGATTCGTGAGGGCCTCCACCATGGAACCGTTCATCAGATTCAGCGCCTGGGGAACCGAGGCGCTGTCGGAGGAATTCTCGATGACCTCGCGATCCGACTGGCCGAACTCGCGCAGAAAATGGCCGCGACGGGCGGGCGATTCCAACTCCGAAGCGCGGGCCATCCGGCTGACCAGACGGGTGTAGTTCCGGTAGTCCTTCCGCTGGCGGTTGACCCAGTCCCGGCGCTCTTTCTTATCGGTCATCCCGGCGGGTGGCTTGGTGTATTCCGGCTTGGGCAGTTTCGTGAGAACGGCTTGACTGTCCGCCGCGGCATCGGTGTCGCTGCTCCCAGCCGAATCGGACGCGCCCGCCTCGCCGCCGCTCATGTCCATCTCGGTCATGCCCATCGCGGCGAGCAGCTCTTGTCCGTCCACCTTGCGACCGACATTTTTGTAGCCGATCTCCTCGACGACCTCACGCGCTTCGCGGCGGAGAGCGCTCAATTCGCGGCGCGCCTCGGCATACTTCTCCTTGTCGCCCGCCTCGAGGGCCTCGGCGCTGCGTTGGCGGACCTTGTCCTCGCGGGGGCGGATCGCTTCGTAGGCTTCCCCGATCTCCCGGACCATGGCGATGAACTCCTCCTCGCTACGGCTTTCCACCGCGTCGTGAATGAGACGGATCCGCTCCACCGCCGCAGCCTGTTCCGTCACCATGGGGCGGTAGCCATCCGCCTCGGGCAGCGCGAGGGCCACGATGGAATCCCAAATCTGTTCGGCGCTCATCCGCCGGAGGAGTGGTCCGGCGAAGAAATAGTCTTCGCCCAGGGTCATCTCGGCGGTGTTGGCGGCGCGCTGGTAGGTTTTGGTGTTGTAGAGAACCTCCTGATACTTCCGCATGTCGAAGTCGAGGGTTTTCATCATCTCCTCCAGATAAGCGAGCAAGGCGGGATTCGAAATCCGGGTTTGCTCGGTCAGTTCGTCGACCGGCTCGAAGACGCCGTGCCCGAAGACGCGCTTCCAGAGACGGTTGGAAATCACCCGGGTGAAGGTGGGATTGTCCTTCGAGACCATCCAATCGGCGTAGGCGTCGATGGTGCTGTCGTCGATCTTCTCCAAGTCGATTTCCTCGCCGAACATCGTCCGCGCCGTGATGGGATCGTGCGGCTTGGCGTCGTCGTATTGGTAGTCGTGCGGCAGTTTCAGGGTTTTCTCGACTTCGCTGGTTCTGACGTAGCGGAGCGGGTTGTAAATCTCGTTGAGGGCGTTGTTGTTGCCACGGTTCTGGTGGTCGTAGTCCTCGTAGGCGGCGATCGCCTTCTTCGCGAGCGCACGGAACTCCTCGTCGGTCATTTTGTTGCGCTGCAAGTAGGTCGCGTAGCGGTCCCGCTCGGTGTAGCGCTGCAGCTCCGCCTCGCTGCGAAAGCGGGGGAATTTCGCGTTGCCCACCATTTTCAGATGGATCGCGTTGCGCTCTTTTTCCATCACCTTGGAAAAGGCGGCGCGATTGGAGGAATTGTAATTGCGAGCGTCCATCCCGTAGGAGAACGCCGCCATTTCGTAGTAGTCTTTCTGGGTCCACGTGTCGAAGGGATGGTTGTGGCACTGGGCGCACTCGAGTCGGGTTCCGAGAAACACCCGCACCGTATTGGACATGTTGTCGAGGGGCATGCCGCGGTCGCGGATGTAGTAGCCGACCGCTCCGTTGTCCCAGATCATCCCACGGGCCGAGACCAGTTCGCGGACGAATTCGTCGTAGGGCATGTTGTGGCGGATCGCGTCTTTCACCCACAGTTGGTAGGCCGCTTCGGCTTGCCGGGCGCCCACCCCGAGGTCGCGATTGATCCGGAGCACGTCGGCCCAGAAATTGTAGGCATGGCTCATGTGCCCGTCGCTCTCGAGGAGGTCGGCGATGAGCTGCCCGCGCTTCCGCGGGTAGGTGGAACCGTGGAAGTTCTCCGCCTCTTCGATCGTGGGCACGCGACCGATGATGTCCAGATAGACCCTCCGGACGAAAGTGGCGTCACGGATCTCCGGATTCGGCTTCGCCCCCTGCTGCTTCAGCATCGCCTCGACGAGGCGGTCGATCTCCGCGGCCGCTTCGGCCACGTCGAAGTTCTCGTTTCCCGCATCCGCCTTTTTCGTCTCCTTCTTTTCCTTTGTTTCCGGCTTCCCGCCCGATTCGGCGGAGAGGGCACTCGGGGGATTCGCCGCCAGAAAAAAGGCGAGGGCGAAGACGAAAAGAACTCGAAGCGGTTTCATCTCGATGGTGGGATTCACAAAAGAATACCCCGAACCCGCCGAAACGTTGCAGCGCGTTCCTCGCCGCGATGACGCCTCCCCGCGTACCCCGATGAGCCAGCCTCTTTCCTTACTCGCCCTCGCTCTTGGGATCCTTCGAGTCCTCCGGGTGGTCGGCTTCCCGCTCGCGGAGTTCTGCGATGATACGGTCGATCTGCTCGATGTGTTTGAGAGGGAGGCGGCGGCGCTGGTGTTTGTTCCAGAGCACTTCGCGGAGGGATTCCATCACCGGGAGCGGAAGCATCTCATGCTGATTCCAATCCGGGTCGGACTTGAGGGTGGAATAAAAAAACCAGCGTCCCGCATGATGGTTGGCCCGGTAATAGATCGGTTCCCCGTCCTCGGTCCGTTCGTGCCATTCGTGTTTTGTCATGTTTTCTCGAGCACTTCCCGCAGGGTCGCGAGGCAACGTTCGTTCTGCGGCATCGTGCCCACGGAAATCCGGACCCACTCGGGCAGCTTGTAGCCGCGCATCGCGCGAATGATGACCCCGCGCTGGAGCATGGCGGAGAAAACGGCGTCCCCGTCGCCCACTTTCACGAGAATGAAATTCGCGTAGCTCGGCACGTACTCGAGCCCCATCTCGGCAAAGGCCCCTTGCAGATAGGCCAGCCCCTCGTTGTTGAGTTCGCGGGTGCGCTGCTGGTGCTCCTCGTCGGCGAGACCGGCGATCGCCCCGGCCTGGGCGATGGAGTTGGTGTTGAAAGGCTGGCGGCATTTCTGGAGGACGTCGGCGATACCCGCCGTGGTGAGTCCGAATCCGATCCGCAAGCCGGCCAGTCCCTGAATTTTCGAAAAGGTTCGCATGACCACGACGTTCCGCCCCTCGCGGATATAGCGGAGCGTGTCCGGCGCGTCCTCGACGAACTCGTGGTAGGCCTCGTCAAAGATCACCATGACGTGGTCGGGCACTTTTTCCATGAAGCGGTCGATCTCCTCCGACCCCACCATGGTGCCGGTGGGATTGTTCGGATTGGCGATGAAAATCATCCTCGTGCGAGGGGTGATCGCCGCCGCCATCGCCTCGAGATCGTGGACGAAACCGGGATCGGGCACCTCGATGGTCTCCGCTCCGAAGAGGGTCGCCATCAGCTTGTAGACCACGAAGGCGTGCTCCGCCGCGATGACATTGTCCCCGGGACTGAGAAAGCCGTGACCGATCAGCTCGATGATCTCATTCGAGCCATTGCTGATGACCACATTGTTCCGCTCGAAACCGAATTTCTCCGCGATCGCCTCCCGCAATTTGTAGCCCCCGCCATCCGGGTAGATATGCACTCCCTCGGCGGCGGCTTTCATCGCCTCGATCGCTTTCGGAGACGGCCCCAGCGGATTTTCGTTGGAGGCCAGTTTGATGATGTCGGAGGGATCCAGCCCCAGTTCGCGGGCCGTTTCCTCGATGGGTTTGCCCGGATCGTAGACCAGCAGATCATCGAGCCAGGGATGGGCGTGTTGGGTGATGGGGGACATGGAGGGGAAAGTGAAAAGTGGGAAGGTGAAAAGTGGGAAAGTAGTGGGGGTGCGAACTTAGGTCTCGTCGGGTCGCTCCTCAACCGCATTCCTTGTGCGGCTTGTGCCGTCACACGCGCACCTGGATCGCCGCGCTGGCGGCGCGGGCTTTCTCCCGGGCTTCGGCGAGGTCGCCGCCTCGGGCGAGTCCGACCCCCATGCGCCGTTTTCCGTCGACGCGGGGTTTTCCAAACAACCGGATCTGCGTGTCGGGCGCCGCGAGAGCCCGGTCGATGTCTCCGTAGTGGATCGCGGAAGAACGGCCTTCGACCAGCAGCACGGCCGAGGCGGAAGGGCCGTGCTGGCGGATGTTCGGAATGGGCAGCCCGAGGATGGCGCGGGCGTGGAGGGCGAACTGGGAGAGATCCTGCGAGATCATGGTGACCATCCCGGTGTCGTGCGGGCGCGGGGAAACTTCCGAGAAAATGACCTCGTCGCCCTTCACGAAATACTCCACGCCGAACACCCCGCGACCGCCGAGACTGTCGGTGAGCCGACGGGAGTATTCCCTCGCCTTCTCCCTCGCCACCTCGCTCATGGGCTGCGGCTGCCAGCTTTCACGGTAGTCCCCGTCCTCCTGAGTGTGGCCGATCGGCTCGCAAAACGATGTACCGTCGGCGTGACGCACCGTGAGCTGGGTGATCTCGTAATCGAACTCGACGAATCCCTCCACGATAACCGTGCCCCGTCCGGTGCGGCCGCCCTCCTGGGCGTACTGCCAGGCGGCGGCAATTTGATCCGGCGCGGTCACCGTGCTCTGCCCCTTGCCCGAGGAACTCATCAGAGGTTTGACCACGAGAGGCAGCCCGATTTCTGCCACGGCGGTGCGGTATTCCTCCTCCGTCGCGGCGAAGCGATAGGGCGAGGTGGGCAAGCCGAGTTCTTCGGCGGCGAGCCGGCGAATCCCTTCCCGGTTCATCGTCAGTTGCGCGGCGCGGGCCGTCGGAATGACGGTGGCGATCCCTTCCCGCTCCACTTCGGCGAGAGCGTCCGTGGCGATCGCCTCCACCTCGGGAACCACGAGATGGGGCCTTTCCTTTTCGATGACCGCCCGCAGGGCCGCCCCGTCGAGCATGGGGACGACGTGGCTGCGGTCCGCCACCTGCATCGCGGGGGCGTTCTCGTAGCTGTCCACCGCGATGACTTCGACACCGTAGCGCTGCAGCTCGATGACGACTTCTTTGCCGAGTTCCCCCGAACCGCAGAGCATCACGCGGGTCGCG
>JAAYAT010000406.1 GCA_012719225.1 Verrucomicrobiaceae bacterium | reverse complement strand
TCTCGCGCATGTCGTCGATGGCCAGCACGAGCGCCGTCTCGACGCCCTGTTCGCCGATCCACTGCGGTGTGACCAACCTGGCGGTCTCCAGTCCCGCGTAGTAAGGGTCGCAGGGTTCATCCAGATAAGTCAGCCGGTTGCCGTCTCCTGCCCAGGCGAGACTTGCCGCGGACAGCGCCACAACCGACCAGCAGACAAACCGTGAAAACCGCATTGCGAAGTTCCTTTTTCTACAAGCCAAATTGCGAGCGGAAAAACGAAGGCTCCCAGGGGACCCGACGTGGCCCGGTTCCCTATCGTAAACTGGGATGGGAACGCGCCGAAAGAGGCCTCGATGAAAAAAACCGCTGGCCAGGCCCGGGCGGCCGGCGGCGATGGCCTGCCGCCTTCATCCGGTATTGTCCGCCGGGCCCGAGGCACTGCTTGCGCGAGAGCGCCACGCGGCGGCGGTCGAGATCGACCTCCAGCACCTTCACCTTCACCACGTCGCCCACCGAGACCACCTCGCTCGGGTCCTGCACATACTTGTTGGCAAGCTGCGAGATGTGGACCAGTCCGTCCTGGTGGACTCCGATGTCCACAAACACCCCGAAACGGGTCACGTTCGTCACCACCCCTTCCAGGATCATCCCTTCCCGCAGATCGTCCAGCTGAAGCCGCCGGGCGATGCTCAATACGCCGCGAACCGTCACATCCAGATCGGGATGCTCCCGCGCGGCCGTCTCGCTGGCCGAGTAGATCGACACGCCCAACTCGCTGACCACGACCTTGGTGACTTCCAGGCCGCGCCGGCGGAGCATCGCGGCCACAAACGCGTCGGTCCCGGCGGGTGAATTGTTATTTTTGCACCGTACTTCGGGTGTTGCACAAAAAGTCAGGCGCGATGGGCGGGCGGAAGTGGTTTAGGAGATTGGAGTTATGTCTGGGAGGATGGCCGTAAGTTGCATACTAGCCGAAAGTGCTCTGTTGAAGAAAAGCGGAAAGCGGAGAGCGGAAAGCGGGTGAAGTGCGGGGGTGGAAGGTGCGGGAGTGTTGCTGTGTGGTGGAGGCGTTTCGGAGTTGGTTTGAAGGGCGACGCGAACATGCACAAAAGTATAGTAAGAAGAGACTATTTTGGAGGGGGTTTTGTGGACATTTTGCGAGTCTTTTTGGGGGGGAGCAGCGGTCACAGGTCGCGGAAGCTAAATGCGCTTGCGTGATTCGTGGAAAAAGCGGCTATCACGCTCTCATGAACTCCTCCCGGAATCACGCAAGCTCATTTAGAGGACAGGAGGCGGGTTGGCGATCGCGGCAGCGATCGAGTCGCGTCGATGGAAGGGAGGGACAAACGCGGCGAGGACGTTGGATGCTTGGGCGGGGCGGCGGGAGCAGGGTGGGGCGGTTGAGGGGGGTTTCTTGCTTTCGTGAACCGGTAGTTTGTGGGTGGCCCCTTTTGCGACCCCACCGGGCACAAGCACGGCAGCAACCTCGCGCGACGCTTGCGAGACGACAAACCGCCCGCGGACAAGCGGCGCCCAGTCGGACAGTCCCGGCGAGGAGGGATCAAAAATGGCCATGTCTGAGGTCTTCTGCCCCGCGAAGAGGCGCTGCTTGGCCCGTGCGTACTCCGCCAGGTCGGAGTGCCAATCGAGGTGGTTGGGAGTGAAGTTGGTGATCACCGCGGTTTCCGGCATGCGCGTGCCGCACTCGAGCCAGAACAACTGGAAGCTGCTCAGTTCGACGACCGCATGATCGCCGGGCTCGATCGCCCGGACGTCGTCGAGCAGGCTGTGGCCGATGTTGCCGCCGAGGAACACCCGCCGGCCGGCCGACCGCAGCACCGCGGCGATCATCGCGGCAGTCGTCGACTTTCCGTTCGAGCCGGTCACGCCGACGACCCGCCCGCGGCACGTTTCCAGAAAAAGCTGCATCTCCGAGGTGAGCCGCGCGCCGGCCTGCCGGGCGATCTGGATCCAGGGGCTCGTGGGCTGAACGGCCGGATTGACCACCACGAGTTCCGCGTTGCGAAAATCCTCTTCGCGGTGGCGGCCGAGAACATATTGATGGATCGGCTCCCCTTCGAGCGCCGCAAGCGAGTCGCCCAGCCGGTCGGCGGTCGCCAGGTCCGTCACCGTGACCTGCGCACCCTGCCTGGCAAGCCACCGGGCGGCGGCGGCTCCCCCGCCAAAATGCCCCAGACCGATCACGGTTGCTCAAATGCCTGCATAATCCATTGCCCAAGTAGACCGGCCGCGGCGGGCGGCGTCAACGGTGACGATGCCTGGATGGGTTTTGTCATGGGCGGGTTACAGGTCACAGGCGACAGGCTGCAGGTCCCACCGATAGCCGCGTGGGCTTGCCCCGCGCTTGAGCCGCCTCTGACCGATAGGCGCGTGGGCTTGCCCCGCGCTTGGTAGAGGGTCGGGGGTGGATTTGGGGACGGGGGCGCTTCCGCAGGTTGACTGGGCTGACTTGGAAAACGATCCCCGCGCCCGTTTCCCATCACGCTTGCGCCGCTACTCCTCCCAGACAGTCAACCAAGCATGCTTTGAGTTATCATCAACAACAAGCAACCGCCCACGTTTTCCTTGCGTGTATTCGCCCGCAAAACGGAGATCATTCTGATTCAATATTTCTACAATTTCTTTCTTCGTTCCCCTATACAGACGAATGCCATCAGCGTGGTAGTGAGTGTGCTGGATTTCTTCCATGCACTTCGCGCCAGCCGCGAGAGCAAGCTCCACCGTGACTGGCCCGCACTGCCAGCTTTCGTGGCCCCAAGGCGGACGATTGCGCACCCACTCTGAAAGACTCTCACTGTCGGTTCGCAGAACGACGTAGAACGCGGGTGGCCAGTGGTACCCTCCGAACGCTTCAACTTCGGCCGATCGGGTGCAAGTGAGGCCGGTAGCTTCTGTGAAACGTGCCCGGGCCTCACTTTCATTGCGCGGTGGTGCAATTTCCGACGGAATCTCCTCGCGGGCGTTCAGAAACCCGGCGCCGCCCGTTTCAAATGAAACGTTCGGAACTGATGAAGCTGCCGTATCCGGAGATTTCTCCTGCGGGAGTTCCTCGAGTTGGGCTGGCGAACGACTGGTACAACCGCACGCGCAGAACGCGAGGACGAAACTCGTGATCAGGGGCATAGCCCAGCGATGTATCACCGGTTCGTGCATGTTCCCTGCCAACGACGATGGAACGCCTGATGAGCCGCTTCCCGAAACCGGCGGACCTTTTCTTGGTCACGATGATGCCGGGAAGTCCGACGTGCCCCTGGACAAACCCCAAACCGACTTGTCACCGAGCTCAAGTATCGCACGAATCCCAATTTCCTGCAACGGAAATCGCCAGACGTGCGGGCGCCGCGCGATAGAACGGCACTACTCGCACACGCCCCGCGCGAATGAGCCCACAAAGCGACGCTGTAGCCTCGATATCGGGTTCGCTCGCATCTGGCATTCGGGAACCGATTGCGAGAACGCGAAGGAGCGAAATCGCGAACGAAGGCAGACAGCCGAGGAGGGTTCGGGGTTCGGGGCAGAGGGGATGTTCACCGCAGAGACGCAGAGACGCGGAGGAGGATGATGGGAAAGGGCTTCAGGGAGGGCGTGGAAGTCGATTGGTCGTTCAGCAGAAGTTTCTTTGGGGGAAAGAAGATTGGTGAGGACCGGGGCGCGTGGGTGCCGGCGGGTGAATTGTTATTTTCGCAACGTACTTCGGGCGTTGCGCAAAGAGTCGGGCGAGAGGGGTGGGAGGAAGTTGTTTAGGGGATCGGAGTTATGCCTGGGAGGATGGCCGCAAGTTGCATACTAGCCGAAAGTGCTATGTTGAAGAAAAGCGGAAAGCGGGAGCTGAAAGCGGGTGAAGTCGATTTAGCTCTGCTTTCCGCTTTCACGGTTGGTTCCCATTCCCCTGACGAGTGATGGTCACACCAGGTAGCGTACTCTTCAGGCGGTTGATGCCTTCTTGCGTAACGCCAGTATTCTCAAGCCGCAGCAACTCCAGCTTGTCCAGACGGCAAAGCCAGGCCAGGCCGGCGTCCGTTACCGCCGTGTCACACAAATCCAACTCACGCAGGCTTCTCACATCTCCCAGGCATCGAAGTCCATCGTCGGTAATCTTTGTGCGGTTGAGGTTGAGAACCGCCAGACTCTTCAGCTTCGCCAGGTTTTGAAGCCTCAGGTTGCCAATTCGCGTTCCTTGCAGACAGAGCTTGTGAAGCTTGGGCGCACGGTTCAACTCGCACAACGCGTCGTCCGTGATGTCTGTGTATGCCAGATTCAGATAATCAAGCCTGGGGGTCTCATGCAGCAGGCGGCGGAGTTGGTCATCAGAAATTGGTTTCCAGGCACAGTCGATGAAGCGAATCGACGGGTTCGTTGAAGATGAGTCGTAGCAAACAACCACCGGAGGGCATCCTGGAAACGTGACGGTCCCGATCGCACACCGCAATTGCTGGTCGATGGGATTTTCCTGCCACAGAAGCTGCGCTGCCCGGTAGGCGAGTCCTGCCAGCAGCGTGCCAGCCACGGCAAGGAACGTGGTTGCCAACAGAAGTTGGCAGAGCCAATTGACTCTTGCG
This sequence comes from Verrucomicrobiaceae bacterium, assembly GCA_012719225.1. GTDB lineage: Bacteria > Verrucomicrobiota > Verrucomicrobiia > Verrucomicrobiales > DEV007 > Arctic95D-9. The sequence goes on along the minus strand of JAAYAT010000406.1, from coordinate 783 downwards.
CAGACAGACTTGCGCCGCGCTGAATCTCGCGATGATTTGATCGGTTCCTTCAGCGATCGGGCCTGTCTTCGACAGTCCCGTAGAAGTGAAAGGCAATAGACGCCGCCCGTCACACTTACCGAGATACACAACAACTGCACCAGATCGTTCATCACCGGCTCCCTTGTTTTCGAGTCAGCAGATCATGGCGAGCGTCATCTTCTGCGCTTGGCTCTCTCCGCCGTATCTTCCGATACTCTGTTATCAATGCCGGACACGGTCTGGTGCGCGCATCCCATCTGCGCGCACTACGAGCCGTCCGGGGGATGGTTGGGCCGGTGAGGGACCTCGAAGCGCAACTTGGACCTCACCGGCCGCTTTTGTTGAAAGCTGAAAGCGGGTCACACGCTTCGGCTTGGAACTACTCCCGCTTTCCGCTCTCGGCTTTCCTCTTTTCTTCGGTCTTCTCCTTTTCTTTTGCAGCAGGCTCGGGCGAGTGGGGCGCTGGGGCGGATTTCAGCAATGCCTCGGCCTCGTCGCGCAAGAGCTTGAGCGTCAGGCGGCGGTTCCAGGGGACGTCCGCGGTACCTTGCTTCTGCTCGCCGAGTGCCTTCTCCGTCGAAGTCACGGCCTTGTCGAGCCACGTCTTTGCCTCCTCACCATGCCCGAGGCGGTGATGGGCCATGGCCAGGAAGAACCAGGTGTAGGCGGGCGAGGACTGCACGGCTTGATTCGGCTCATTGGCCAGTCGATCAGCCTGGTCTAGTTGCCGCAGCGCTTCGTCCAGCCGTCCGGCGCGGTAGA
>JAAYAT010000054.1 GCA_012719225.1 Verrucomicrobiaceae bacterium | reverse complement strand
TTTCATCGTTCAGCGGATCCGGAGAACGGTTCGCGATTTTACGTATTCTCTCTCGCCGACAGTGTAGACGAGCAGGGACTGGAGTTTCCACGCCTCGGACTCGGCGGGGTTGGTCGTGAGCGTGCCGATGCCTCCCGCCGCTGGTAGATTGTTGCTGTCGGGCAGGCGGGTGCGGTGGAGGGTCGCGGTGACGGGTTCGCCGCCGGGCAGTTTTCCTATCGCCACCACCGAGGTGGTAACGGACGGGGACAGCGCCCAAGGGGAATTGTTGCCGGTGACTTCGCTGAAGGGAATGCGCGAGGCGAGCGCGGATTCCCGCATGATGTAGGCGTCGCTCATCGACTGCCGCACCGTCCACGCCTGACTGGCGGTCGCGTTGACCGAGGCTTTCAGCGTGAGAAGCGCGATGATCACGAGGGTGGCGTAACTCAACGAAATTTCGATGAGCGCGGAACCCCGTTGTCGCCTGCAGGTCTGCTTGCCAATATGCATCGTGCCTTTTCTTTGTCGAAAAATCAATCTACACTGGTGACGCTGCCGTTGACCTTGATGGCTCGGTCCACTTCAAAGGACAGGTAATTGAGGCGATCCGTGCCAAAGGGGGTGATGGTGATCACTTCGAGCGTCCAGGTGCCGTCCGATTCGATGGATTTGTCCCAGTCTTTCAGAACGAGATTTTCGCTCCGGGGAACCGAGCTGTCCACGAGGATGGAGGAACCGGGCACTCTGTCTCCGTCCACTCCGAGTTGGGGAGAGCCTTCGTAGACCTGCACAAAGGTGAAGGAATCGGGATAGAGATCGTTGAGGCGAACTTGGACGTTGGGGGCCTTCCCCTTGATGACATCTCCCGCGCTGAGGCCATGGATGGAACCGTCGGCCATGGGCCAGATTTGGACAAACTTGGAGGAGAGTTGGGATTCCGGGGCCTGGTAATCAGCTACCGAAAAAACCGAGAAGCGCTCTTCCCCCCGGACCTTGGTGCGGTCTCCTCCCGGAATGGACGTGACCGGATAGCTGAGGGTATGCTCTCCGTTGGAGTCGAGCGAGCCTTGGGAAATCAGGCTGGCGTTGGCCCGGTTGACCGCCGTGCCGTTGTCGTTGCCGGCGTAGGCCTGGACGTGACGGAGCAGCTTGACGGTGCGCGCCGCCTCTGGTGCGGTGGGATCCAAGCTCATGCCGTTGACCGTGATTTTCACCTCGAAGGGGCGGTCCGCCCGGGTCCGCGGGATCACGGAATACGGATCCTCGGAGACGATGCTGACACTGGCGACGGGAATGTAGGAGTTCACATAGGTGGTGTCGAGCAGATAACTCGTGAGGGGATTGGATCGCACCGTCCAGAGCTCGAAACGTGCTCCATTGGGATTGATCGCGAGAGGGGATTGCTGGCTCCCCGACTGATCGACGGAGACATCCCACTCGGCTTCGTCGGGCATCTGGATCTGCCGGACGAAATAGGTGTAGTCCTGGGCATGGACGATGCCACAGCCGACGAAAAGGGCGGCGAGGCAAAGGGTTTTAAGCGGATGCGATTTCATGGGCGGAGGTTGGCGGGGGTGACGCTGGAGGAAAGGGTGGCGGCGGAGTCTCCGGTGGCATCGGGGTTTTCCCCTTCTTCCTCGGGCACTTTGAGCGGGAGAACGGAGATCGGGCCGCCCTGGTAGGTGGCGATGATCGCGGCTTTGCTTTTGCGGTAGGCCTCGACGGTTTCTTCTGACATGGGTTCTTCGCCCATGGCCTGTGCCCGGGTCACCTCGATGGTGCGGATCCAGCCCCGATTGAGGGCATAGAACTCGGCCCAAGGCTTGACCGTGATATCGGGTTTCACCTCGAAGCGATCTTTCAGTTCCTCGGGGAGGTGCAGGACGGCTCGCTTGGGGACGAGGGTGAGGAGTCCTTGGTAGCAGAGGATCGCCGAATCCTTGATGAGATCCCGTTCGCTGTTCCGCTTCGAAGGATCGTTCTCGACATCGCCGGCGGCCGGACCGAGATCCCGGATGGGATCTTTCTGCTGTGCCATTCGGAGAGACTGGCTCAACGTTTCGTGGGTCGTGCTGTCCCGCATCGGGATGGTCTTGCGGGGGGAGGTTTCTGCGAGGAGAGGGGGCCCGGCCACGAGGATGAGGCTGGTGCCAAAGGTCAGGAGAAAACGGTGCATGGCTTCTGAAGGCTGGGGGAAAAGAAAAGGGAGGGAATTACCGTCTGCGACGCCCACGGCGTTCGTCGTCGTGATCGGGATCGCTGTCTTCAAAGGGGGCGCTGCCCGGATTGCTCGAATCCACCCCGTCCTCGTTGTTGCCGTGGCCGTTGTTGCCGTTGCCGCCCGTGGATGTGGTGGTACCATCGCAGTCGGAGGTCAGGCCGTTGTGCGAAACCTCGTCATAAAACGAAACCAGAAGCGCCATGTCCTGGAGGTCGAAGCCCCCGTCATTGCGGTTGGTGTGGGTCAGTTCCATCAGGTAAATGATGTCGCGGGCCCCAAGATTGATTTTTCCTTCGCTGTCGAGATAGGGGAGGAGGAAGCTCTCGATCGAAGGCTGCTGGTAGAGGGGGGTCGTCGTCGGAGGCGTGTCTCCGTTTTTCAACGCCACCACATTGTAATCGCTGTTGGTCGAGCTGTACCAAGTGCCCCAGCTTCCGTTCGATTCGAGGTAGCGAGCCCCAAAGTCGATTGTGCTGTTGGCTTCCACTACTTGGGTGCGGACGATGGTGTTCGAATTGACTTTGTTGTGAGTGTTGTAAAAAATTCGCGTGAATCCCTCTCCGTTGTAATTGATTTTGGCTTCGGTAGGAACCCATTCCCATTTGGTGATCTGTCCCCAGTGATTGGTCCAGACACGTTTCACTGAAGCGCCGAGGACACGAACATCCATGATGAGACAACGGGTCGGCACGAGGGTGCCGGGCCCTTCGATGTCCACGACGTCGCTGACCCGCTCGGGCAAAACGACATCCCAGGTCAGGGTCGGATGCGTCCCCGCCTGAACGATGGTGGGGAAAGCGCTCAGCGAGCCGGTCGGAATGATGGGGGTCATCTCCTGAGCTCGGAGTTGCGGCGAAATCGCGAACAAGGCGATCAGTAGGGTGAGGAACAAACTCCTGAATTTCATGTTTGTGTGTGGTTGCGGTCCGAAAATACCTTCGGCGGTGGGCGGCAGGGAAGGCTCTCGCGCATAGGCCCGAGACAGCCTTTTTTCCGATTAGCACGAATAATACAGAAAATGTTAAAAATTACAACAATTGTTATAAATACCACAAATCTTCTTGCTTTCTCGGGGAGAGGTCGGCGAACCGATTTCCGGTAGACTGCCGGAGGGAGCGCTTTCCCGGATCGCCTCGCCCGCCTTTTCCCTCAGTAGGAGAATCCGAACCCGATGTGGAAAGTGCCTTCGGGTTCTCCCGGGCGGCGATCCGGATTGTAGCCGTATTCGAGCCGGAGCGGACCGATGGGGGTCTGGTAGCGCAGGCCCAGGCCGACGGCGTAGCGCATGTCGGTGAGGCCGGCGTCGGCGTCGTCGAAGATCAGGTTGCCGGCGTCGGCGAAGGGAACCAGGCTGAGACCCTGGAATCGCTTGACCGGCATCTCGTATTCGAAATTGAAGAGGGTGAAAAAATTCCCTCCGATGGGGTAGCCGCTGAGAGGATCCCGCAATCCGAGCGAGCGCTCCTGAAAACTGCGGACGCTCTGGGCACCCCCGGCGAAAAAGCGGAGGTCGATGGGAATCGCGTTGGTGTTTCCGGTCGGAGAAATGATCCCGGTCCTCGCTCCGAGGCGGAGGGTGTTCTGACCGACGGGCAGGTAGTAGCCGAGCCTGCCGGTGGCCTTGAGGAACTCCACCTCGCTGCCAAGAGCCGACGAGGCCGCACTGA
>JAAYAT010000405.1 GCA_012719225.1 Verrucomicrobiaceae bacterium | reverse complement strand
CTTTTGCTGTTGTTGCAACGATTCAAAACCAAAAGCCGGGAGGAACTTCGCAAAATGATCGCCGAACTGACACCACTGCACGAAACACGGGCCGGAAAGGAACTGCTCGAAGAAGGCATCGAGAGAGGCATGGAGAGAGGCATGGAGGAAGGTCTTGAGAGAGGCCTTGCGAAAGGGGTGAAGGAAGGTCTTGAGAGGGGCCTCGCAAAAGGCGTGAAGAAGGGCGTAGCGGATATGGTCCGCCGAATGCTCGCGAAAGGCCGGACGCCCGCTCAGATCGCGGAACTGACGGATCTCTCCGTGGCGGAGATCACCAGACTCCTCGAGGGGGAAGAGGAGTGAGCGGACGGTGGAGCGGGCTGTGCCGGATTGCCGTTTTCTTTCCAAAACTCGTCGGCTCTCCAGCGACAGAGAAACGGGGCGTCTCCCGCTCTCCGATCCTCTTTCCCCAAGGGCAAGTCCTCGGGGAAAACGCCACCGCACCTTTCGAGTGATTGACGAACCCCCTTCCGCTCGCTAGGGTCCCCGCGTATGAAATTGCTCCGCTTTGGCCCGAAGGGCTCCGAGAAACCCGGTCTCCAACTCGAAGACGGCTCGCGCATTGATGCGTCGGGCTTCGGGATGGACTGGAACCATGACTTCTTCGCCGATCCGGCGAATCTGGGGAAACTGGCCGCCTGGGTCTCGACCAACGCCGCTTCAGCTCCGCGCGTCGCCGACGACACCCGGCTCGGACCCGCCGTGGCCCGTCCCGGCAAACTCATCTGCATCGGGCTGAATTTCTCCGACCACGCCGAAGAAGCCGGGATGGAGATCCCTGCGGAACCTATCATTTTCTTCAAAGCGACCAGCGCGATGGTTGGCCCGAACGACGATGTGGTGATCCCGCCCGCTAGCGAAAAAACCGACTGGGAGGTCGAACTCGCTTTCGTGGTCGGCAAAAGGGCCAGCCACGTCACCCAAGAGGAGGCCCTCGATCATGTCGCGGGGTATGTCCTGCACAACGACTACAGCGAGCGCGCCTACCAACTGGAGCGCGGCGGGCAGTGGGTCAAGGGCAAGAGCTGCGACACCTTCGCTCCGATCGGACCTTTCGTCGCCACTGCTGACGAGATTCCGGATCCGGAAAACCTCGCGATGTGGCTCACCGTCAACGGCGAGACCAAACAAAACGGCAACTCCAACAAACTCATTTTCGGCATCGCCCACCTCGTCAGCTACCTGAGCGGGTTCATGACTCTCGAACCCGGTGACATCGTTTCGACCGGCACTCCTCCGGGCGTCGGGATGGGCGCCAATCCGCCGCAGTTCATGAAACCCGGCGACGTGGTCGAGCTGGGGATCGAGGGGCTCGGCAGCTCCAAACAAACCGCCGTGGCTTGGCGGAAGTAAGCCCGGCGGAGAGCCGGGGACGCGCTGTTTCTCTCCCGCTCCGGCGGGAGAGCAGAGGACTGCCGGGGCGGCTTTTGGCCAACCCTCTTGGCCCGCTTACCTCACCCTCTTGCCCCTTCATTGTGGCGCAAGCAGGGCGGCGCGGCGGCTTGACAAGGCTTAGCCGCACCCGTTACAAAGGAGGGACATTCCCGCCCGTGTGCGCTCTCGTTTTTTCAGTTATCCCTCGCCATGCCGCCTCTCCCCGACTCCTCCCGTTCCGCCACTCCCATGACCCGTCGCCGCTGGCTCGAATCGTCCCTCGCCGCGGGGGCCGCGCTGCTGCCGGGTGCCTTGCCGGATTGGGCCGCCGCCGCCGCCGGGAGCGGG
>JAAYAT010000053.1 GCA_012719225.1 Verrucomicrobiaceae bacterium | reverse complement strand
TCCGCGGCAAGGGACAGGCTACTTCGCAAGAATACTTCGCGGCAAGGGACAGGCTATTTCGCTGGCTTTTTCGGGCCAGACACGGGCCAGACAAGGGACAGGCTACTTCGGGCTAGAATACTTCGCAAGGGACAGGCTTTTTCGGGCATGCTCGACAAGGGACAGGCTACTTCGGGCCCGGCAAGCGTTTGCCCGGCAAGGGACTTCCGACAAGGGACAGGCTCTTTCGAGGCGGTCGTAGCGCCCGCCCTGCTGCGCCGGAGGGAGATGCATCGGCAGGATGCCGATGCTACCGTGACGCGGATCACCGGTGGGACGCCTCGCCCTCCCTTTTCCCGCTTCACCTTTCCCGGCCACCCCTTCCCACTGAAACTCGAAGATTTCATCGCCAAACGGCTCTCCATCGGACGGCGCGCCGCCCGCGCCCGTCTCCTCGCGGGCGAAGTCACCGTCGCCGGAGAATCCACCGGCGACGCCCGGCGCGAAGTGACCCGCTTCGACGAAGTCACCGTCTCCGGCGAGATCCTCCAGCCCTCCCTGCCCCGGCTCTACCTGATGCTGCACAAACCGGCCGACATCCTCAGCGCCACGACCGACCCACTACACCGCACCGTCCTCGATCTCATCGACCACCCTCACAAAAGCAGCCTCCACCTCGCCGGACGGCTCGACCGCGCTTCCACCGGACTCCTCCTCCTGAGCAACGACGGTCTCTGGTCCGGTGCCCTCACCCTCCCCGGCCGCAAGGTGGAAAAAAGCTATCTGGTCGAGACCGACCGCCCCATCCCGCCCGAGGCGGTGGCGCGCTTCGCCGAAGGATTCCCCTTTCCCTCCGAAGGCATCGTCACCCTCCCCGCCCGTCTCGAGATCCTCGCGCCCGAGCGCGCCCGCGTCATCCTGCACGAGGGACGCTACCACCAGATCAAACGCATGTTCCACCGCCTCGACGGCATCCGGCTGCGCTCCCTCCACCGCGAGCGCATCGGTCCCCTCCGTCTACCGGACGACCTTCCGCCCGGTCACTGGCGTCCCCTCGACGCAGCGGAACTCGCCTACTTCGCCGAGCTCCCCCGGATTCCCTCCGAGGTCGCGGACCCCCGGAATTGATTGACGAGACCCTCTTCTGTCTTAACCGTATCCCTCACCATCCACCCCCCACCCGCCCCATCCATGAAAAACCTCACCTTCCTCTGTTCCGCCCTCCTCATCCTCACCGGACTCATCGGCTACTTTGCCTGGGAGGCCATCGGAGCGTCGTCCCAATCGGTCACCGCCCTCATCCCCGCTTTTGTCGGTTTCCTCATGCTCATCGGGGGGCTCATCGCCCTGAAACGGAACAAACTCGGCATGCACATCGCCGTGACCTTTTCCCTCCTCGGCACTCTCGCCGGACTCGGTCGTCTCGTTCCCGGCCTCGTCAAAGGCACGGTCAGCTTCGCCGACGCCGCTCCCAAGCTCATTCTCGTCATGACGGTGATCTGCTTCCTTTTCACCGTCATGGCGGTGCGTTCCTTTATCGCCGCTCGCCGCGCCCGCGGGTGAAAAATCCCGGCGTAAAGCATCAGAGAAACCGGAGACACCGAGCGATCTCACCCCTCCTTCGCGGCCTCAATTTTGTCGATTCCTTTCTTGACATTAATTGAGAACGCTTCTCATTACCAACATGAATCGCCTCCTCTCCCTTTCCTGCCTTCGCGCCTCCGCTTTTCTTGCGGCGGTCGTCGCGATGCCACTCGCGGCGCAGGAGAATTCCGCCTCCGACCCTTCGCTTCCGAAAGCCAAGGAAGTGCAGGGCAAGCTCGAACAATGGGTCAAAACGCGCCAACTCATCAGCGAGGAAAGCGCCGCTTGGAGCGCGCAAAAAGCCACCCTCGCCAACCTCAACGAAGTGCGCTCCCGCGAGTCGAAACAGCTCGATGAATTCATCGCGGCGGCCGGAACCCGCATCGCCGAAGTGGACGAACAACGAGCCGCCCTGGCCAAGGACGAGACCGAGCTCAAGACCTGGCGGGCCGAAATGGAAAAGCAGGTCGCCGCATTGGAAAAGCGGATCGCCCCCCTGCTGCGACGCCTTCCCCCGCCGCTCCACCGCAAAGTGGAGGAAGCCGCGATCCGCCTGGAGGCACCCGATCCCGAAGCGCCGCTTCAGAACCGCGCCCGCGACATTCTTCTGGTCCTTCAGGCCTATCTCGATTTCCAGAACACCCTCACGGTGGATTCCGATATCCGGGAGATCGACGGCACCCGCCGCGAGGTCAGCATCCTCTACATGGGCATGGCACAGGCGTGGTATGTCGATATCGACGGAAAATACAGCGGCTACGGAATCCCCTCCGACAACGGCTGGGTGTGGACCGAAGACAACTCCTTCGCCCCGCGGGTCCGGGCCGCCATCGACATCCAGCGACGCAGCGCCACCCCGTCTTTCGTCACCCTCCCCCTCGCCCAGGCACACTCCGACAGCACTCCGGAGACCAAGTAATGAAACGCCTTCTCCTTTTCCCGTTCCTTTCCCTCTGCCTCGTCCACCTCCCGGTGAACGCGCAGGAGACCGCGCCCGTTTCCGCCGCCTCCGGTTCCGCGGGCGAAGCGGCCGCCGATCCCGCGGAGGCCTATCGCAGTTCCGCCGCCTCCATCGATCAGGATCTCCGCGCAGCCCTCGACGAACTGGCCGCCCTGCGCGCCACCATCGCTGCCGAGAAACCCGACATCGCCGCCGAAGCCGAGCGCATCGCGGCCGATCTCAGGGAAAAACGCCGCCAATCCGAGATCGCCCGGACCAAGAAAGACGCCATAGAGACCGAGTTCGAAAAAGCGGGAAATGATCTCAAGGTCTGGCGCGATGAACGGGCCTACATCGAGAGTCTCCTCCTCGATTTCAGCAAGACCCGCGCGACCACCTCCGGCCCGCTCAGCCCGTCTTCCGACCCCGCCGCCCCGCTCGCGACGGTGGCGGACGTCCTCGACGAACTCTCCCGTACCGGAGGCCCCGTCACCCTGCCGGGCGAAGCCATCGCCGAAGACGGGATCCTCACTCCCGGCACTTTTGTCACCGTCGGACCGGTGAGCTGGTTTCTCGCCGACTCGGGCGGTGCCGCCGGCCTGGTCGTGGACGGCGAAGACCTCAAGGCTCACCTCGTCAGCAAAGGGACCTCACGGGGGGAGATCGAAAAACTCGTCAAGGGCGAGGCCGACACCATTTCCTTTGATCCCACCCTCGGATCCGCCATCGCCCTGAGCGAATCCGAGAGCACCATCATCGAACACACCAAGGCGGGCGGCTTCTGGATTTACCCCATTCTCCTCCTCGCGGCCGCCTCCCTCATCGCGACCGTCTGCAAATGGGTGCAAATCGCGCGCATCCGCGAATTCGGCGCCCACACCGTGCAGCGCATCCTCGACGCCCTGGCCCGGCGCGAACCCGAGGCCGCTCGCAGCGAAGCCGCCGTGATCCGCCATCCCGCCCGCGCCCTCCTCGAGAAAGGCATCTCCTTTGTCGACAGCAACCCCGAGGCCTCGCGCGAGGAACTCGAGGAAGCTCTCTACGAAAAATACCTCGAAGCCACGCCGGGACTGCAACGGGGTCTCGCCGTCATCGCCATCGCCGCCGCCGCCGCGCCGCTCCTCGGACTGCTCGGCACCGTCACCGGCATGATCGAGACCTTCCGCCTCATCAATGTCTTCGGCACCGGGGACGCGAAATCACTCGCCTCGGGCATCTCCGAAGCCCTCATCACCACCGAGTACGGTCTCATCGTCGCGATTCCCTCCCTCATTCTCCACGCCCTCCTCTCCCGCAAGGTCCAGGGGATCAAGTCGACCATGGAAATGACGAGCCTCGCCTTCCTCAACGGCACCAAGACCAAATGAACCTCGCCCAACAGTTCCTCGTCGAATTGCGCGACCTCGGTGACGGGGGCGGTTGGATTTTCTGGGTCATCATCGCCCTCGCCTTCGGCATCGCCTTCGCCCTCCTCTCCCTGTGGAATGCACTCCACTTTCCCGGCGCCACCGTCCTGAGTTCCCGAGAATGGCGACAGCTCCTGCTCCGCCCCTCCCGCTCTACGGACATATTCCGCCGCCTCTGCGCCAACCTCTCCTCCAGCAACGACCCCGGTTCCCGGCTCCAGGAAATGAGCCAGCATCTCTTCGCCGCGCCCGAGCGACGTTTTCCCTTTGCTTTTGTCATGATAGGAGCCGCGCCGCTCCTCGGTCTCCTCGGCACCGTTTCCGGGATGTTCACCACCTTCGGCGGCATGGCCACCACCTCGGCCAACGCCCCCATCGACGTCATTTCCGACGGCATCGCCGAAGCCCTCATCACCACCGAGACCGGTCTCGTCGTGGCCATTCCCACCCTCATCGTTTGCACTCTGCTGAAAAGCCGCTTCGACGGGCTGGTCATGCGTTTCCAACGCCTCCAATCCCAGCTGCTCCAGCAGATTGCCACCTCCGACACCTGATCCATGGCGAGAAGATTCCAACGTTTCAGCGACACCGATTCCGAGACGAAAAGCGAGATCGACATCGCGCCGCTCATCGACGTCGTCTTCATCCTCCTTATTTTCTTCATCGTCACCACCGTGTTCGTCGAAGAAACCGGGATTGAAATCAACAAACCCCGCGCCGCCACCCAGCAGGATCTCGAACGCAACAGCATCCTCATCGGAGTGACCCGGAACGGTGAAGTCTTTTACGGGGGGAGCGAAATCGGCGTCGCCGGAGTGCGCTCCACCGTCGCCCGTCTCCTCAAACAGGATCCCATGCCCGTCATCATCCAGGCCGATCGCGACACCCCGACCGAGTCCACCGTCTCGGTCCTCGACGAAGCCAGACAGGCCGGAGCCACCAACGTTTTTGTTTCCACGATAAATGACTAGCACACATCCTATCGTCGGCGGAGGAGGAGGACTCCTCCGCGTGGTCGCCGCCGTCGGCCTCACTGCGGGCCTGCTCTGCTTCCTCGTGGGCATGCGCCTCACCCGCACCACCCCGTCGCCCGAACTTTCCTTCCGCACCCTCAACACCACCGGCCCGGTCAGCCTGCCGACCCCGCCGCCGCCGCCCTCCACCGAGACCACGCCTCCCCCCCCGCCGCCACCGGACCTGCCGCAGCTCGAGATCGAACTCGATTCCGTCGCGCCGGCGATCAAGGCCACCCTCGTGCGCAAACCCGAGCTGAAGCTCGCTCCCTCGGATTTCGCCCCGGTCCAACAGGCGCCCCTCGCGAAAATGCTCTTTTCCTCCACCGACCTCGATTCCCAGCCCCGCATGGTGAACCGGCCCACCTTCCGTTTCCCCCCGGCGCAAAAAGCCCGCGGAGTGACCCAGGCGAAAGTCGTCCTGGAGATCGTGATCAGCTCCGGCGGGGTCGTCTCAGTACAGCGCGTCCTCGAGAGCCCCCACGACGATTTCAGCAAAGTCGCGCGTTCCTACGCCTCCAAGGCCCGCTTCACCCCGCCCAAAAAAGATGGCCGCGCCGTCCAGGCCCTCTTCCGCTGGCCCCTCACTTTGCAACTTTGATGAACACCGTTTCCCAACTTTTCACCGTCGGCCTCGCCTGCGTCGTCCTGTTCACCCTTTCGGTCCCCTCCGCCGACGCCGTCGACGGCGTCACCGACAAGGCGACGCCCCTCCCCATCGATCCCCTCTGGAAGAGCCCCACCTTCCGGAAAGCCCTCACCGCGAGCTACGGCATCGATTCGCGCATCGAACCCCACATCACCCAGGACGAAGCCTTTTATCTGGACAAAGTTTCCACCGCCATGGCGTCGGAAGATCGCCCCGCTGCGATCAAAACCCTGACCGACTCCTCTCTCCTCGACGACAGCACCATCATGCTCTTCACCCTCGCCTCCCTGCAGTTCGAGGACGGGAAAACCGAAGAGGCCGTCGGCCTTTTCCAACGCGCCATTGAGAAATTTCCCAACTTCCGGGACGCCCATCGCAACCTCGCCATCGCCCTGCTGCGGCTCGACCGCTTCGACGAAGCCAAGACCCATCTCGTCCGAGCGCTCGAACTCGGTTCGCAGGACGGTCTCACCGCCGGACTCCTCGGCTACTGCCACGCCCGCGACGAACACCACCAGGCCGCCCTCGACGCCTACCGCCTCGCCATGCTGACCCAGCCCGGGGAATACCAGTGGCGAATCGGAGAGGCCCAGGCCCTCCAGGCGCTCGGCCACTCGCGCGAGGCCGCCGCGATCTACCAGTCGCTCCTCGCCGACGATCCCGTCGGGACCGACACCTGGCTCGCCCAGGCCGACATCTGGATCCACCTCGACCAACCCCTCCGCGCCGTCGCCAATCTCGAGATCGTCCATCGCAGCGGCACCCTCGACCCCTCGGCCACCCTTTCCCTGGGCCATCTCTATCACCAGAACGGTCTTCCCGACCTCGCCCTGGAACGCTATCGCGCCGCCATCCTCGCCGAAGAACCCGTCCGGCTCGCCCGCGCCGTCGACGCCCTCGAACTCCTCACCAACGCCTCCGACTGGGCGCGCGCCAAAGCGCTCGCCGGACTCATCGCGTCTTCCGAAATCTATCAGGCCGCCCTCGCCGACGACAAAGCCGACACACAGCTCACCTCCCGACTGACCCGCAGCCGCGCCCTCATCGAACTGGAGAGCGGCGACGCCGCCGCCGGAGCCAAACTCGTCGAAGACTGGCTCGCCCGCGAACCCCTCGACGGGCTCTCCCTCATCCTTCTGGCCCGCTTCCGCGAAGGAAAAGACCGTATCGAAGAAGCCGTCATGCTCCTGGAGCAGGCCGAGCGCATTCCCGAGCACGCCGCCGCCGCCCACCTCGCCCACGGACAGATCCTCGTCGCCCAAAGCCGCTACGAAGAAGCCGTCGAGCAACTCGAAAAATCCCACGAACTCAAGCCCGGAAAATCCGTCGCCGAGTATCTCAAGGCCGTGCGCGAACTGCGGTAGGTAGCTGTTTAGCGGGTAGCGCCTCTGCCTCCGATAGGCTTCGTCGGGGCTAAAAAGCCCCGCTCCTTGGCTGGCGCTCGAACCACGTTTGGCCCCAAGGAAGGGCGCTTTTCTAGCGCCCCCCAAGCCTCGCGTTCGCCTTGCTTTGTGCGCTGGCGTCGCGTACGATCCTCCCATGAGAGTGGAAGTCGAATCGGAAGAAGATGGCCGTTTCATTGCGGAAGTTCCTGACATTCCGGGTGCGCTGGTCTATGGGGCCACGCCGAGAGAAGCGGTCCTAAAGGTGCAGGCCTTGGTTCTCCGCATTTTGGCTGATCGCATTGATTCGGGGGAGGAGTCCCGGGAATTGGAAGAGGTATTCACGGTAACCACATGAGCGCTTGGAGTTCCACCAAAGCACGCAAAGTGTTACGAGCGCTACTGAGAATAGGTTGGTCGATCAAACGTGAGACGGGAGGATCGCATCGCATTCTTGAACGCTCTGGCTGGCCTGATTTCGTATTTTCTTTTCACGATGGCACTGAAATCGGACCGCGAATGCTTGCTCGTATTTCCAAGCACACAGGACTCAGCTCCGATGACATTTGAGAGCGATGGGGCGATCTACGGAAACGACGGCGGGCTTGACAATCAGGTGCGCTTTTTATCTACTTGAGAGATCATGATCGGTCGCGCCGCCCTCGTTTCTCTTGCTCTCATCTTTTTGTCCCACCACCCCGCCTCCGCTCAGACGGAGACAATGGAGCACGCTGGGACGACT
>JAAYAT010000404.1 GCA_012719225.1 Verrucomicrobiaceae bacterium | reverse complement strand
TCTGGTGCCGCGGATGCCGCTTCCGGAGTGGAGCCGCCTGAAAAACGTTCGTTGGGGCGACGCATCGCGGTGGCTTCGCTTAAAATCATTTTCCTGACACCCTTCTATCTGGTAATCGCCCTGGTGGGTTTCGGGGGCGGGGTGGGTTGGCATTACTACGAAGCGAGCGCCGGTCTCGATCTCTCGGCGGTGGAGCGCTTGGAGACGGGTGCGCTCGTCCTCGACGCCGAGGGGCGCGAGATCGGGCGGGCCGGGGCGACGAGCCGGCTCCTCATCACCCGCGAGGACATTCCGGAGCATTTTATCGACGCGCTCATCGCGGCGGAGGACCAGCGATTTTTCCTGCATCCCGGCTTCGATCCGGTCGGCTCGCTGCGAGCCGCTTGGGTCAACTACCGCGCGGGCACGATCCGCGAAGGTGCCAGCACGCTGACGCAGCAGCTCGCCCGCGATGTCTACGCGCTCGAGGGACAGGACGCGGATCGCAAACTCGCCGAGATCGCGGCGGCGGTGCGCATCGAGGACCGCTACACGAAGGACGAGATTCTCGTCCAGTACCTGAACCGGATTTATTTCGGGAGCGGATTTTATGGACTCGGTTCTGCGGCGCGGGGGTATTTCGAGAAAACGCCGCAGCAGCTCACCGTGGACGAGTCCGCCCTGCTCTGCGGTCTCATTCCCTCGCCGAGCCGTTTTTCTCCTCTCGTGAGCGAAGGACAGGCCCGGGAAAAGCGGGACCAAACCCTGCGGCGGATGCGGGTGATCGGCAAGCTGAGCGGGGGGCAACTCACCGCTCTGCTCGCGAAGGATACGGTCGTCGCCAAATCTCGCGAACACCTCATCAACCGGGGACAGGTGAACTATCTCCTCGCCCGTGTCGAGCGCGAGCTGCGCGCCTCTCTCGCGAGCCGTCCCGTCCCGATTGCTTCGCTCGACGGACTTGTTGTGAAAACGGCGATCCGTCTCAATTGGCAACAGGCAGCGGCGCGGGCGATGGATCGGCACCTCGCCGCCATAGCCGAAAAGGCGGCCGAGGCCGGGGTTCAGGGCGATGACCTGGAGGCGGCTTTTGTGATGATGGAGAACCGCAGCGGGCAGATTGTGATTTCGGTGGGGAGCCGGGATTTTCACAAGAGCGAATACGATCGAGCCCTCGAGATGACGCGTCCGTCCGGCTCGGCCTTTTTTCCTTTCGTCTACGCCGCGGCCTTCGAGGGAGGCAATTGGCAACCGGATACGCCCGTCTTCGACGCGCCCTTTGACAACCGCGAGATGGGGCTCGGAGGCATCGGAGGCGTCCTCGGGGAGTGGAGCACGGAGAACCCGGAAAACCGGTGGGACGGCTACATCCCCGCCGCGAGAGCGCTCGCTTTTTCCAAAAATTCGCCCACCGCACGCATCGGCCTGCAAGTGGGGCTGGAACCGGTGCGCGAGATGGCCCGGGCCGTGGGGATCGAGTCCGCCCTGAGAGATGTCCCGGGCAGTCTCCTCGGTCAGAGCGAGGCCAACCTCACCGAGATGACCCTCGCCTACACCACCTTTCCCAACGGCGGGGTCCCCGCATTTCCTCCGGGAATGATCCGCGAAATCCGCGACGTCTCGGGCAAGTGGATCTCACCTCCGCTCGAATGGAAACCCGCGCGTGCCATGAGCGAGGCCACCGCGAAAGCCGTCTCGGCATGTCTCGCCGCCAGCGCCAGGGGAGGGGAGGCGGAGGAAAAAGGCAAGTCGGGGACCACGCCGACTTTCACCGATGCGTGGTATTTCGGTTACGATGAGACCCACACCTGGGGCGTTTGGATCGGACGCGACAGCTTCACCCCGATCCATCCTCTGGCCTTCGGCGGTGCGCTGGCGAAGCCGCTCGCCGGGGCGATTCTCGCGGAGGCTGGGACGGACAACAGAAAGGAACAGGCAAAAGGGGAGAAAATACCTGCCGCCGCATCGGTTGTGCCTGCCACCCTTTTGGAAAAACCATGAGAATTTTACCAGAAATCCACCCATGCTGAAAATTGGACTACTTGGAGCCGGCTGGTTCGGTCGCGAAGCGCACTTGCGAAATCTTTTAAAACTAAAAGAGGTGCAAGTCACCGCGGTGAGCAGTCGCAGCCGCGAAAGTCTCGACGCCTCAAAAGAAATCGTCGGCCCGGAACTCAAGACCTTTTCCGACTGGCGCGAGGTCGTCGCCTTGGACGAAGTGGACGCGGTCATCGTGGCCCTGACGAACGATCAACACCACGAAGCCGCGACCGCCGCCCTGCGCGCCGGCAAGCATGTCCTTTGTGAAAAACCGCTCGGGTTGACCATCGCCGAATGCGACGAGATCATCGCCGCGGCGGGCGAGGCCGGAAAAGTGCTCCAGATCGGACACGAAATGCGTTTTCAGCGGCTCTATGTCGAGATGAGGGAGAGGATGGAAGGCGGTGCCATCGGCGACCTGCAACTGATGTGGTGTCGCGAGTTTCGCGGTCCGATGCGGCCGGGATGGCGTTCCAGCGAGGCGCGCACCGGTGGGACCATTCTGGAGAAAAACGTTCATCACCTCGATCTTTTCAACTGGATGATGGATCGTCCGCCGCTGCGCGTTTCGGCCCACGGCGGCACCAATGTGCTGAAGGACCGCGAGATCCTCGACAATGCCCAGATCCTGATCGAGTACGAGGGAGGGCGGAGGGCGACCCTCGAACTCTGTCTCTTCGCTCCCTCCGGCAGCGATTGCGAGATCGGGGCCTGCGGGGACAAGGGACGGATCGACACAAAGAACCAAGCCCTCGAACTCGTCCACCATCGCTTCGACGGGACCGAACACCGGGTGCTGCAAATCCCCGACGAGGGCGACGCGGATCATTTCGTGGACGGTTCCGGTCGCGTCGATCGCGGGATCAAACCCCAGTTGGAGCACTTCGTCGAGTGTGTCCGGCAGGACCGCACCCCCCTCAACGACGGTCCCGCCGCCCGCCTCGCCGTAGCGGTCTGTCTCGCCGCGCAGGAGTCGATCCGTCGTCGCGAGACCGTCTGGATGGAGGAGATCCTCGGAACTGGATACGAAAAAAGCGACGTCCCGCGAGGAGCGCCGCTTTTCGAAAAATAATCCACTCAGGGGAGATCAATAGCGACGATCCCGTCCGCCGCGGTCGCCACCGCGACCACCGCCATAGCCACCGCCGCC
>JAAYAT010000403.1 GCA_012719225.1 Verrucomicrobiaceae bacterium | reverse complement strand
GCCGGTGGCCGCCTGGAGCGCATACACAAAACCGTAGGTATCCCCGAAAAAAACCGTTTCCCCGAGCACCGCCGCCGGGGCGGTGATGGGACCCTCCGCTTTGAAGCTCCAGAAGAGTTCCCCGCCGGCCAGATCGAGGCAGTAGAATTGTCCGTCCTGACTGCCCACGAAGATTTTCCCCCGGGCCACCACCGGCCCCGCCTCGATCGGAGGACGCCTTTTGCCCTCTTTTACCTCCGGTTCGAAGGACCACGCCATCCGCAGCGGCGGCACGATTTTTTCCACGCTAATCCCCTGCATTTGGGCGTTGCCCCGAAAAAGCGGCCAATCGGCGTGAACTTGTTCTTCCCCTGCGGGCGCGGATTCGCTAGGCTCTTCCTGGGGACCTTCACAGGAAATCAGTGCGATGCCAAAACTGAACGCCAGCATCCCGAAAAGTGTCGAGACTTGAGAAAGGGATTTCGTAGCCGTACCAGTCGTCATATTCTTACGATTATCTTGAATTTCCAGAATATCAAAGCATCTTGCTCTCGAGGTCCGTCGTCACGTCCATACATCGCCCCTTCCATGAAAGCGATCCTATCCTGCCTTTTTTTCTCTCTTTTTTTGTCAGGGAACGCCTTTTCCGAGGAACCCGTCGGTCCGCCCGACTGGATGAAAACCATCACCCGGCTCCCTCCCGGTGATCACGCCAACCTACGCCCCGTCGCCTTGGAATACACCCTCGACTGGAACAATCGAATCAATGCGGGGCGCGTCAATATCGCGATCGTGAGCGAAGGAACCCGCGACGAGAAATTCGTCGGCGACGCTTCCGGGCGCAGCACCGGATTCGCCCGCCTCCTTTTCCCCTACGACTTTCGGGCCCGCTCCATCGTGGATCAGGACTCGCTTCGCCCCCTCACCTTCCAACTGCGGGAAAAAGATCGGAGCGAAGAAAACAGCTACGATATTGTCTTCGAGACCAAACGGCAGGTCTACACCACCACCTCGAAACAAAAGAACAAGACCATCTCGGCGACTTCGCGCTTCCGCTTCGACTTCGGTCAGGATGTCCTTTCCTCCGCCTTCTATCTGCGCAGCCAACCGCTCGAAGACGGGGACACCATCACCATGCTGGTGACGCCTTTCAACCGCCCCTACCTCGCCACATTCGAAGTCGTCGGACGGGAGACCCACAAGGTCAAAGGCACCTCCTACGAAGCCATCCGCCTCAATGCCACCGTGGGCAAGGTCAACCCCGACCTCACGATCAAGACCTACGAAAAAATCAAGCGCACCATCCTCTGGTTCACCGACGACGAATACCGCATCCCCCTCGAATTGCAGACCCACCTCGCCTTTGGCTACGCCTCCGCGAGACTCGACGAAAAGGAGTGGTTGGAGTGAGCGGGAACTCGCTCACTCAAACTCCGACTGGATTCGCTGGATCTCCTGCCGGAGACTTGCTTCTTCCTCTTCGATGCGCTGGATTTTCGAGTTGTGGAATTTCATCGTCGCCTCGACTTCCGTCCTGGCCTTCTTGATCTTGGCGCTGCGGAAACCCGCTTCCGCGCTCGCCTTGTCGGCCCGGGCCTTTTTCTTCTCCGCGTAGAGTTGGGCGTAGCGGGCCTTGATCTGGCGAATCTTCTCTTGCCGGGCGGTATTGCGTTTCTGGACCTCGAGATAGGCGTCGGCCGGAGTGGCGGCTGCTGCTGCGGGAGCGGCCGCTCCAGCGGTAGACGCGACGGGGGCGGAGGCGGTGGCCTTTTTCGTTCCTGCGGCGGCAGCGGCGAGTTCCTCCTTCGTCTGCAACGGGGCCGGTTTCATCGCCTGGAGCGCTTCCAAGGTGGTGCCGGGGGCGGCGATGTCGGGAGGGAGTTGGATTTTCCCGCTGAACGTCGCAGGGAGATGTTCGATCGGGATGGCGCGGGGCCCGGTGGCCATTTGCACGAGAATACCGCCTTTTTCCGTCTTTAAAAAAGACGCTCCCGAGAGGACTTCGCCGGTGGTGAGTTGCACCGTCCCGAGGTCATCTCCGGCCACCAAGCTGGTAACCACGCGAAAGGCCGATTGGTAGATCTCGAGGAGGTAGGTCTTTTCCGCGAGAGCTTTCTCCTTCTCCGGCAAGGCCGCTTTGGTCGTTTCCATCTCCGCCTTCGCCGTCTCGATGTTGGAGAGAAGTTGCGCCGCCGCCTCCCCCGAACTGCTCACTTCCTTTAGTTCCGCCTTCAGTTCCGCGATATCTTCTTCGAGGGAAGCGATCTGTTTTTCCGTGGCGACCACATTCGTAAGGGCGCTTAACATTACAAAAAAAACAAAACTGGCGATTGCGGGAGATAATCTCGATGTCATGAAATTCATTGTCATGGGGGATGGAAAACAAAGGGCGAACGCGGTGCCGGGAAATCAAAAGGTCTGCTCTGCGAGCACCGTGGGTTCATGGATCACGTTCTTCCGGAGACCCACCGGCAACTGCAAGATCGGAATCGTCTCCATCCCGCCGCTGTGTTCGATGATGATGGTCTCGTCGGTGACCCCGTTGAGGGTGACCGAGAGATACTTTGTTCCGTCGATCGTGGTGATTTCCGGCAATTGGACTCCCTTGAACGAAGTCCTCGTCGCCTCGCGCCAAGCGGCGAGGGACCCATCCAGTTCCGCGGCCAGCGCATCGACCTTCGCGACATAGCCTCTCGTCTCCTCGAGGTCGGAGAGAACTTCGACCTCCGTTTTCGCCAATTCCTCCTCTTTGCCGGAGGCGGATTTCAATTCCTTGATCGAGGCCTCCAGTTTCTTCTTCTCCGCTTTCAGTTCGGCAACTTTGGCTTTGATCTTGTCGCGTTCCGCTTTTTCCGCGCGATACGCCACTTCTTCGGCCTCTTCGTCGGTGGTGCTGTCGCCGGAGTCAAAACATGAGGACAAGGTCACGGCGGCAACCAGAGAAAACGCGGCTCTCACGAGGATAGTTGTCTTCATACATTTGGTTTATCTCAATGTGTCAGGGAAATCAATGCGAAATCTCAAAAAATCCCGGCGACGCGCTTCTTGCCCTCCCGAAACGCACTCCCTTCTTGATTTTCTCGGCACCCGCCTCTAGAATTTCCCTCCCTCGTAACACAGGCCGGTGTGGCGGAATGGTAGACGCGCTCGATTCAAAATCGAGTTTCCAACGAAGTGCGGGTTCGAGTCCCGCCGCCGGTATCGAGGACCGCAGTGCGTCCGCGTTCTTCGCCCGGGTTGTTCGTCACGCGAAATATTTTGGAAAATATCTCTTGCAGCGGAACCTGATTTGTTTATGAAGTAATGAGATTGCGTCTCATTCACGCGCTCCGCTTCGATGAATCCTCCCTCCTCCTCCGTTGCCGAGTCCACGGTCTCCCCTGTGGATTCCGTGACTCACGCCGATTCCGTTGTCCCCACCGCCCCCGTGGTGCGGCCCCGCAAGGCGCGACTGCGCATGAGGGTGATGAAATGGATTCGGCGGGTCCACCTCTACACGGGACTACTTCTCTTGCCTTGGGTGATTTTTTTCGGGTTCAGCGGGATGCTCTTCAATCATCCCGATTTCGGCCCGAGGGAGGTGATCGCCCGATTCGATGAAAAAACCACCGGGGAAACAGGATTCCAGCGGCTCAATCCAGAGGTCCTCGCCGCCAGCCTTGTCGCGGCGCTCAACGAAGCCGAGGGGGGCAGGACCTATCGCCGCGCCAAGACCGGAGACGCGGTCATCGAAGGCGAATTCGTCTTCCAGGGAACCTCCGCGGAAGGTCCCGTCGTTGTTGCCCTCAATCCACACGACGGAAACGCGGTGGTGACGAGAACGCCCGAGACCACAAAGACTCCCCCGCCGCCTTTTCTCGCCGCTCCTCTCCCCGCTGTGGATGGTCTCGATAAAACCTCTCTTCAGGCAGTCGCAAACGATCTCCTTGCCGTCGGCGGAGTCAAGACCCTCACCCCGGTCGAGCCATCCCCCCGCGGCGGCGCGGAATTGCGCTTCCAACTCGAATCGGAAGATTCCGACCAGCGCTGGAACGTTTCCTGGAATCTCGCCCGGGGCGGTCTC
>JAAYAT010000402.1 GCA_012719225.1 Verrucomicrobiaceae bacterium | reverse complement strand
GCCGATTTCCCCGGGAAATGCCTCCACAGCCGAGAATCCCAGCCCCTCACTCCGGCGACAAAAAGTTCAATAGCCGTCTTGTCGTCCCGATTCGGCTGTGAATCCTCGTCCCGTCGGCAGGTGCCTTACTGGATGCGGCTGACCCGCGACGTGCGGGGCTGGGGCTGATCGGGTTTCTCGTCGGCCCGCTCCTTCGCCCGTCCGACCGCGACGCTCACCAGTTCCTGAGCCTTCATCAGTTGGGAATTCGTAAACTGCGGCGTGTCGGGGGCGCCGACGCGGTCGTACTTCATCGCAGCCAGTTCCTGCCAGCTCAGATCGTTCGCCACGTGCCACACCGCCGGCTGAGCGATCTCCGGGGCGATCTTCCCGGTCCCCACCAGCTTGATGAGTTCCTGAAGGATGACATCCTGGGTGTAATCTTCGAGCTTGACGAGCTTGTATTCCGAACGCGGGTGTGGCTCCGCCTTACCATGCTCCAGACAGACCGAACCGTAGGGGACCAGTACGGTCTTTTCCGGCGGGATGGAGAAGAAGCCGCCGCCGCCACCACCGCCCAGTCCGCCGCCCAGACCGCCGCCGCCGCCGCCCAGGCCACCACCACCGCCGACCGCCTGCTGGCCGCCGCCGCCCAGTCCACCGCCGCCCAGTCCGCCGCCGCCGAGACCACCGCCGCCCAGACCGCCGCCCAACTGGGCCATCACGGGGACCCCGACAAAGCCTGCGGGCAGTTCGACGGTCAGGGGAGCGTCGGTCTTGTTCTCGACGAGGAGATTGACGCCCTGAGCATCTTTGGCGATGAATTTGACATCGATGGCGCCTTCATCCATCCCGTCGAAGAGCCCGATTTTCGGGGCGTTGGGATCGACGGTGAGCTTCTTGATGTAGCCCTTCTTGCCTGCGTGGGCGTCGACCGCCCCCAACAGCGCCAGGCAACCGGCAACAATCAGAGTGCGGCGGATCAGCGTGGATGCGGCGGTGCAGAACGCCATGTCGGATCCCTTTCGTTGGTATCCTCACGGCAGCGGGTGGGGCGCGACGGAACGCGTGCGACCGCCCGCCGCCTGCGGGTGTACGATGGAAATCAGACGGCATCCTCTCCGTCCGACGGCAGATGATCGAAGGACTCGCGCCCGGGAGCACGAGACACCTTCATGTTATCGAGCGCCGAGAGGTCCATACAACGAAAACTTTCGGACTCTGGCCGGATTTGCCTGAGGCGGCCAGCGGCGGCCATTTCAGTCGGCACCGTCTTCCAGATCACCCGGACCGCAGGCGAGTCGGCGCGGCCTGCAGGCCTCGGACTTCCGGTTCATTCCTCAGACTCATCGCCGCGGCGGCAACCGCCATTTCCCCTGCAATCGCTCCCTGCTCTCGGCAGGAACCGTTACAACCGTTGCCACCGCTCTGACCCTCTGCACCTCAGTGTCGCATCATTGCTTTCGAAAGGGACTCCCATGGCCGGACGGACGTTCGTCGATAAATCCGCATGTGCCCGTCACAACATCTTTCCCGGCGTCAACGTCTATACCGCCGCCG
>JAAYAT010000401.1 GCA_012719225.1 Verrucomicrobiaceae bacterium | reverse complement strand
TGGAAAAGGGAGTTCGCGCCCTCCGGACAATCAAGCGCAATTTTCCGGGGGGACGCGGACGGGGTGGATGCCTTTTATCCCAGTACTTGCCCGACTTGGCAAGAGGCATTCTTTTCCATCTGTCTCGGCGGTGGAGTCGGGGAGAAAGCGGGCGGCGAAGAAGAAGCGGTTGAAATTCCCCCGGCCGTTTCGATACTGGCGCATGGCCAGAACCCGAATCGCTGAGATCCTGAAACAGGACACCCCACCCGGCACCGTCACGGTGATGGGTTGGGTGCGGACCAAGCGCGAGGCCAAGTCCTTTTCGTTTCTCGAGATCAACGACGGGAGCTGTCTCGCCAACCTGCAGGTGGTGGCGGATCGCGGCGTTTCGGGATACGACGAGAGCGTCGTGGCCGCCCGTACCGGTGCGTCGGTCAAAGTCGAGGGAACCGTCGTGCCTTCGCAGGGGCAGGGGCAGCGCTGGGAGTTGCAGGCGACGAAGGTGGAGCTGCTCGGCGCGGCGGCGGAAGACTATCCTTTGCAGAAAAAGGGGCATTCGATGGAGTTCCTCCGCGGCATTTCCCATCTGCGTCCGCGCTCGAATCTCTTTGGCGCGGTCTTCCGGATGCGCAGCCGCATGGCTTACGCGATCCACCGTTTTTTCCAGGAGCGCGGTTTCGTGTATGTCCACACCCCCATCATCACCGGGTCGGATTGTGAGGGGGCGGGGGAGATGTTCCGGGTCGTGACGATGGACGGCGAGGCCGCCAAGAGCGGCGCGGAGGAGTTTTTCGGCAAGCCGACCTATCTCACGGTGAGCGGGCAGTTGGAGGGGGAGACCTTCGCCAGCGCCCTGTCCGACATCTACACCTTCGGGCCGACGTTCCGGGCTGAAAATTCCCACACCTCGCGCCACGCGTCGGAGTTTTGGATGATAGAACCCGAGATGGCCTTCTGCGATCTCGCAGGGGACATGGATCTGGCCGAGGAGATGATCCGGCATCTCGTCTCCGACGCCCTGGAATCGTGCGCGGAGGACCTCGCCTTCTGCAATCAATTCGTCGACAAGGGACTGGTGGAGAGATTGCAACTCGTGCGAGATCAGGCCTTCGAGCGGATTTCCTACACCGACGCGGTGGAACTGCTCCGGGCGAGCGGGGAGACGTTCGAGTATCCGGTCGAGTACGGGCTCAACCTCCAGTCCGAACACGAGCGTTACCTCACCGAAAAACATTTCCGCCGTCCCACGACGGTCTACGACTACCCGAAGGAGATCAAACCCTTCTACATGCGCCGGAACGATGACGGAAAGACGGTCGCTGCGATGGATCTCCTCGTTCCGGGGATAGGGGAGATCGTCGGCGGGAGCCAGCGCGAAGAACGCCTCGAGGTGCTGCGGGCCAACCTCGCGGAGCACGGACTCGAGGAGTCGCATTACGACTGGTATCTCGATCTGCGCCGCTACGGAACGGTGCCGCACGCCGGGTTCGGACTCGGTTTCGAGCGGCTCCTGATGTTCGTGACCGGGGTCGCGAACATCCGCGATGTGATCCCTTTTCCGAGGACGCCCGGTGCGGCCGGATTCTGATCAACTCCCGGGAACCGTCACGCTTTCGATGAGGCAAAAAAGACTTCGGCTTTTGGAGCCGCCCGTGCCGAGGGAGGCCCCTTTGCGGAACTCATAGACATCTCCGTCTTCGCAGAGCACCACCAGCTCGCCGAGCGGACCGGTGCGCAGGGCTGTGAATGTTTCTTCGCCGAGAGAGGCGAGGCGGAGCCGGGAAAGTTCCACCGCAGGGCCGTCGGACGAGGTGGAAGGGCGGGCGGCGAGGAGTTGTCCGTCCTGGCTGGCGAAGACGATGCGTCCGGCGAGGGCGGGAAAATTCTCCCCGCGGTAGACGAGGCTGCCGGCGGCGCGGCCGAGCGGCCCCTGCGGTCGGTCCAGGGCGAGCAGCGGCGGGGTGGTGATCTCCGCCAACTGGCGTCTCATCGCGGGGCTCATTCTCGCGGAATCCTCGTCGAGATCCCAGCCGAAATGCTCGCCGCCGAGAGCGCTGAGATTGATCTCGTCCCGGCCCCGGGCACCCCGCTCGGTGATGCAGAGGGTACGGCGGAAAGGGTCGAAGGAAAGATCGCGGGGCGCCCGCAGCCCGAAGGCCCAGAGTTCGGGCAGGGCTTCGGTTACGAGCCGGAAGGGATTCCCCTCGGGGATGCCGTAGCGTCCGTTGGCGGAGTCGTTGCCGAGAGGGTCGATCCGGAGGATTTTGCCGAAGGCGGTCGAGAGGGTCGAGGCGTTCCGCGAAGGCTGGTCGTCGCCCGTTTTCCCGGCGGCGCCATCGCCGACGCCGAGGTAAAGGTGACCGAGAGGATCGAAGCTGAGGCTGCTGAGATTGTGTTCGCGTCCGGGTTGGCTCAGGCGCATGATTTCGCGACGGGTCCCGCGGAAGGCGGAGAGGAGCGGGTCCTCGATGGTGTATTCGTAGACGACGTCCTGGTGGTCCTCGCTCCCGCCGCCGAAGGCCGGGACGAAATCGGCCGTCCCGCTGCCGCTTTTCTCGGCGGCGACCACGTAGAGGCGGCCGTAGCCGGGATTCTCCTTGTCGAGGAAGCCCGGGTGAAGGCTCAGGCTGGAGAAGCCGATCTCCCGCTCGGTGTCGGCATCGGCGAATTCGGTGTAGACCGTGGCGGAGGATCCGCCGCCGAGGGTCGGGGCGACGCGGAGAACCCGGCCGTCTTGTTGCAAAATGTAGAAAATTCCGAGGGCGTCGCCGACGAAATCGACCGGCGAATCCGCCCGCGCGAGGAGGTGGGCCTCGGCGTCGAGGACGAGATCCTCCTGGAGCCGGATCGGAGGTGCGGGACGATGCGCCGACACGCCCGCGTCCGCCCCTGTCCGCGCCCCCAGTTCCTCCGCGATGAAATAACCGACAAATCCGGCGGCCAGGGCCAGCAGGAAAAAACTCGAACGGGTCAGCGCGGCGGTGAGGTGCATTTTCATATCGGAAACAAGATCGGGTTCTAATTTTCATAATTAATAATTGTTTTTGAGAAAATGCGCAAGAATGAAAATGCGAAATTGCAAAAATCTCCGATTTCCGCTCCGACTCGCGTTTTTCGTCGATGGCACGGGATGGAAGCGCCACGGTCAGATAGCCTGTCCCTTCGGTCACCTCCTTCGGTCATGGCGTAGCATCGGCTTCCAGCCGATGGCCCTCCCTTGACGCGGTGAAGCGTTCCGGCCCGGTCAAATAGCCCGGTCAAATAGCCTGTCCCTCCGTCAAGGCAGGCCGAAAGCATGGGCTGGAAGAACCATGCTGCTTTCTGCCGATCAGCAGGAGGGGACGCGCCGGCTCTGGCGGGATGGCGGAGGAGT
>JAAYAT010000400.1 GCA_012719225.1 Verrucomicrobiaceae bacterium | reverse complement strand
GGCCTTCCCCGACCGTTCCTCGCCACCATCGTGCGAGGAAACCTGCTGGCTCTCCCGGTTCCCGCGCGGAGAGTTTCCACACATGCACGGGGTCTCGGACTCCGCGGCGTCAAGGACCGGCTCGCGATGATCGTCGGTCCTCATGTTGCCTTCCCCCTGTCAGAATGAGGTCGGCACGCCGAAGCTTTTGTTTCGGAGCTGAATACCCGGCCTGCGTGTGCCCCTGTCAACGCTTCACCCGCCGTGTTGCCACCGCTGGCGCATGACTCGGGGTTGGTATGGATCGCTAGTCCTTTACCATACGGCTCTTTCATCCGCTACTCCCCGCCGGTTTTCACCGGCGCTTTCTTTGACCCCAAAGCCTTTGCCGAAACGCCTGCACCGAAACGCCTGCGCCCCATTGACTTTCCATTTCCTCCCGTCTACCCTTGAGTTCCGTGGGAAAAATCGAATGTCCAATCCCGTAGCGACTCACAGGCGATGGAGGTTCTCATGGCAGCGAGTGGTTCGAAGCAAGGTCTGAGAGTGTTTCGGATTCTGCTGGGCGTTGTCGGGAGTGTTGCTATTATCTCTTGTCGTGGCGAACGCAACCCCTCGCCAAAGGCAGATGCACATTCGACCACGAAGAGTGGCGGCGGGCCGTCAGTTGACGCCACTATCTCGGGCATCCATGTGGCTTCGCAATATGGGTTGGGTGGCGAGCGACCTCCGCTAACAGCACTCGACAAGGAAGCGGCGACAAAGGCGATTGAACTCTGGTGCCCAACGAGGGTTGGCGAGTCGCTTTTTGTCTGCGAAGTTCAGCCACAACCAGCGGGAGGTTTCAGGGAAGTCGATTGGTCCAAATTGAGAAAGACTCTATACGAAATGCGTGACGCTGTCGCCTCTGTTGGCCTCGAACAAATCACCGACGCAGACAAGCTCAACGGGTTGGAGTGGAAAGGAAGACTACAGTTAGAAGGCAAAGTCGTCCGAGCCCGCTGCCTCATGCCAACTTGGCCTCAGAAGGAGCCAGATAAGGCATGGAGAGAATGGCAGAATGAGTTCGCTGTGAGTTTCGCGGACTGTGAACGCAGGAACGGTGCATGGAATGTCGAGGTACATTCGGCAGTTTGGCCAACACTCATCGTCAAGTACGAGAAGATTGTCCCTGCCGACATCCCGGATTAGTGCCGTTCCAAACACGACTTGTAAACCGTAGGCCCATGGTGGAAATGTCTCCCAACAGCTCTCTACGTGATGACGTGTGGTTCTACGAGCCATGCTATTCGGCCAACTGTGAGGAACCGTGGGTCAGACCGACGTTAGGCGTTAGGGGATTGATTTGTCAAATGCCAATGCGGGACCCGTTTTGCCGCCCTCCGGATTTGGCCCGTTCTTGCCCGTCTGCCCGGGGCCAGATAATCCGCCTGGGCCCTAGACGCGGGGGGAACGCTATGGTAAGATGGATACTCGAATGAGCCTACCGGATCGGGTCCAGACTCAGGGGATATGGGAATATGGGAAGGGCATAGCAAAAGGAGAAATACTATGAAGTACGGCGTAATGGCTATGAAACTCGTGTTGGCTGTTGTGGGTCTTTGTGTTTGGTTGGGCGCAGCGGGTTGTGGGGCGCCGAACGATGAAGTACCTACCAAGCGAGAGGAACCCGTGCCTGATGAAGTGCGTGAGGCGTTGCATGACTCGGTTCACATGGCATTGTCAACCAATCATATGAAGATGTTGTTGCTAACCATGTTTAGCTACAAGGATGAGAAGGGTCAGTGGCCCGACAAACTCGAAGAACTCAAGGGCAACCCTGACCTGGATTTCGCCAAGGTCATAAAGAACCCTGTCACGGGGGACGATCCGGGCTACGAGTATGTCAAGCCGACCGGAGACGATCCTCGGACGATTATCCTCTACCAACTCAGCAATGGCAAACGCGACACGACGTTACCGGTTGGCCACGCGGACGGTTCCGTGAGCCAATGAACAATAGCTGGGTCGCAGCCATCTGTGAGGCAGAAAAGGGGCCATCACTGAGATACTATCAGTGATGTCTCCTTTTCGTGGCTTACGTTTGCCCCGGGAAAATCGAGGTTTCGGATACACCCGCTCTCAATATCCCTTCCGATCCTTGATGTAAGCCTGGTCGGGCTCGGACAGCTTGGCTACGTCAACCTGCAGCGTACTGCCGTCGCGCTTGCGCAAAGTCACCGTCCCGAAAAACGCCTCGACGTAATCGGCCTCGACTGAAAACTTTCCATCCGCACTCGTCCACGTCCGGAAGGAATCGGGGTTTGTGGCCGCGTCAGGTTCGGACTTCTCGACCTCGGCCGGCATCGCCGCCGGCTCCAACTCCACGGCCTCCGCCTCACCCTCTACCACCGGAGGCGCCGTGTCCATTTCCGTGGCCGACTGGTCGACCTGTTCGAACTCCACCGCCGGGACCTGAACCGCATCATGGTTTTCTCGTTGTTCCGCCTCCATGCGGGCGCGGTCGGCCGCCTGCTGGGCCGAGGGCCGCCCGCAGTGCAGGGCGACCATGAAAACGTGTGTTGCTCTGGACGGAAAAGGTGACAGCCACGAATGGCACTGCCGCTTGCGCTGTAAGGACTTAGGTGCATCGGGGTGGGCAGGGGATGGCGTCGAGCGCAGCTCGCCGATCGCCCGGGAGCATGAGGAGCGACGCGGCGGGATTGCTTCAACGCTG
>JAAYAT010000399.1 GCA_012719225.1 Verrucomicrobiaceae bacterium | reverse complement strand
TAATCCGCGCCCTTGAGGCTGGCGACGACGCTGGCGAGCCAGGTTTCCAGGTCGCTTCTGAGGTCGGAGACGATCTCGGGATATTGTTTTGCCAGGTCGGTTTTTTCCTGCGGATCGTTGGTGAGGTTGAAGAGCTTCCAACGGACTCTTTCTCCGTCGGTGGGGGAAAGGCGGTGCAGCTTCCAATCGCCCGAGATCCACGCGGCGTGGCCGGAGTAGACATCGTCGGGAAATTTCCGTTGGGGAAGTTTTTCCACGCGCCGGGTGACCCGCTCGACCTTGTTGTCGCTCCAATTTTCAAAGGTCGGGAGCACCTTGGTGACGACTCCGGCGGGATTGGTGAAGTGTCCCGGAATCCCCGCGTTCCAAAAACCGAGGGCCGTCGGGCGGACGTCCATTTCGCCGCGGAGGAGCGGGGCGAGGCTGATGCCGTCGAGGAGGGGGTGACCGGGATCGACCGCTCCGACGAGATCGAGGATGGTGGGGAAGATGTCGGTGGTGCAAGCGCGCACCGGGGTCGCCCGCGGCGAGGGAATCCCGGCGGGCCATTCGATGAAGGCGGGGACGCGCAGACCGCCTTCGAAGAGGGCGTGTTTGCCGCCCCGGTTGTCGCCCGATTCGCCGACGGGGAGTCCGCCGTTGTCGCTGTTGAACCAGAGGAGGGTGTTGTCCCGAATTCCGAGGGTCTCGAGTTCCGCCCGGAGCCGTCCGAAGGCGCGATCCACCGCGGTGATCTCCCCGAGGAAGTGGCGTTCTTTTTTGGGGAGATGGCGGTAGAGCGCGGCGTCTTCGGGGGTGGCGTGGTGCGGGTAATGGGGCGCGGCAAACCAGATCACGGCGAAAATGGGGGCCTCGGCGGCGGCTTTTTCCCGAATCCAGTCGAGCGCCAGATCCATGGTGAGGGCGCTGCCTTCGCCCCGGAGTTTGAGCACTTTGCCCTCGTTGCTCAGTTCGGGGTGGAAGTCGTAGAAATTGGCCGCGCTGACCCAGCGATCGAATCCGTTGGCGCCGGGATTAACGGGACTGTCGGCGCGGATCGAGCCGAGGTGCCATTTGCCGAAATGGCCGGTCGCATAGCCTTCGTCGCGGAGGACCTCGGCGAGGGTGATCTCCTGCGGGCGGATCGGCCGCCCCCAGCTGAAGACGCCCATGCGATTGGGATGTCGTCCTGTCAGGACGCTGGCCCGAGTCGGCGAGCAGGAGGGTGCGGCCGCGTAAAAGCGGTCGAAGCGCAGTCCCGCCGCCGCCGCCGCGTCGAGGTTCGGCGTCTTGAGGTGGGGATGGCCGTTGTAGCCGATGTCGCCCCAGCCCTGGTCGTCGGTCATCACGAGGATGACGTGGGGACGCGTGGCCGGTTTTTCTTCCGGCGGCTCGGCGTCGCCTTCCACCGCCGGGAGAGGCGTCGCGGTCAGGAAGAGGCCCGGCAGACAGAGCGCGACGTATCTCAGAGGCCGGGCGAACATACCTGGAAGGGAAAGAAGCCGGACAACCGGACGCCGGGGCGCGCGATCAATGACAGCCGCAACCGCCGCCACCACCCCCACCGCAGCAACCGCTGTCGGCGAGGTCTTCGGGTTCGGGGAGACGACCGAGTTCGAGGGATTTGCCGACCATGCGGGAAACCTGCTGGACGATCCCGTTGAGGGTTTCTTCGGCGGTCATGAAGTCACCGGTGACGGGATTGGCTCTGAGCGCGGCGAGGGCGTCGTCGTAGCCTTCGATATCCCCGTCGGTCAGTTCCCCGGCGTGTTGTTTTTGGTGAAGGGACTCCCCCAGTTGGGTGAACTGGCGATACGAGTCCTGCGCCGCCTCGTCTTTGAAAAAGGCATCGATTTTGGCCACGTTTTCCTGATACTCCCCCGATTGGAGGATGAGGGAACAGAGTTCGCGGGTTTTGTCGAGGATGGCTGAGTTGGGGGAAAGAATTTCCATGGAAACGGATACGCCGGTTTGCCGGGGTTCACAAGCGGCGATTGCGGGGCCGGGAGGGGATCAGTTCGGCTGGGTCTGGGTCGCGGTGCGGCCCTCGATCGGGACCGTCTTCTCGCGGGGCGCTCGCGTCGCTTCGGAAATGTTGACCGGCTTGCCGGTTTTGCCGATGGCGATGAGATCCTGCAGAATCCGGAGTGTCTCGCGCTCGTAGGGGCCGAGCTTGTGGGGGTACTCGAGCAATTTCTTGTCGGGATCCTCGTCATCGACATCGCCGCGGGCCATGCCGCTGAGTTCCTCTTCGGAGAGATCGTCACGGAGGGTGAGGGCTTCGTCGAGGACGTTGTCCTGGGTGAGCTTGTAAATGGTGAAGAGACCTTTTTCCGCTTCGCGGATCGCGGCGAAACGCTCAATGCGCTGCTTGCGGCGTTTTTCGAGGTCGGCTTCGGACCGGGCGGCCTCTTCCTTGCGCCCCTCGAGGTTCAGGGAAATGGTGTTGCGCTCGATCCGCTCTTTCTCGTCGGCGATGTCCTTGAGGATGTATTCGAAGGCCTCGCCCGACGCGATGCGGGCTTCGGAGGCTTTCTGGAGCGGTTCGTAGTCGATGGGGGTGTCGAAGAAGGGCAGGTAACGGCTCGGTTCGATGGGATCGACCACGAGGGCGTAGGGAAGGGAGGCCTCCCCGATCTCGGCGATGTCGAGCATGGAGGGGAGACGCACTTCAGGCACGACGCCGTGGCGCTGGGTGGAGTGGCCGTCGATGCGGTAAAAGGTCTGGATGGTGAGCTTGAGAGCGCCTTCCTGGGTTTCGCTGCGGCGGAAGGGGAGGGTGAGCTTGTTGGAGATCACCGGGCGCAGTTGCTGCACGGTGCCTTTGCCGAAGGTCGATTCGTCCCCGACGATGACGGCGCGTCCGTAGTCCTGCAGGGCGGCGGCGAAGATCTCCGAAG
>JAAYAT010000398.1 GCA_012719225.1 Verrucomicrobiaceae bacterium | reverse complement strand
TTGCGGGAGATGGCGACGGTGCGGTCGGAATCGTAGGTGAAGGTGCCGGGCACGGCGAGTTTCCCCGCCAGTTCGACGCGGTCGCGAACGCGCTTTTCGTAGACGGAGAAGATCTCGAAGGCGGCGGGGATGCCGCCGTTGCGCACCTGGTCGTCGATGCGCAATTCGAATTTGTCCCGGAAGCCGTCGATGTCTTCTTTGGTGAAATAAATCCGGCTATAGTCGAGCGCCTCGAGGTAGGAGTTGAGAGTGCGCTCGGACATTTTGTCGTTGAACGGCTCGCGCAGGAAGTGTTCTTCCTCGAGCATGCTCACGACCCGCTGGGCGAGATCCCCGTATTGGGTCTCATTCTGTGCGCTGGCCGGAGACAGGTGTGCCGCGAGGAGCACGAGGGTGAAAAGACGGAGGAGTGAGGCAGGCGACATGGAGGCTGGAGGAGTCTGAGTGGTGCGTCTGAGTGGTGGTGTGATCCACCGGATGTGTTTCGTCCCGCCGGGAAATCCGTGGGGGTGCGTGAGGTTACACTGAAACGAATCGGGGGAAAAGCCTTTTATGAGACGCAGAGACGCGCCCGAACCTTAGCCGGTATTTTCGCCGGTATTTTCCGACGGAGTGGGACGGCGGTAGTGCTTGACGAATCGGCATCCGACGATTGAGTGGGACTGCATGTCCCTTTCCCGTGAACTCCTCGCCGCCACGGAACGGCTCGGCGACAGCCTTCGCGGGCTGCCTTTCGCCGATCCGGTGAGTCATGTCTACAATCCGCTCGACTACGCGCGGGTGCCGCACGCCGAGTATGTGACCCGCTTTGCCAACTCGCCGAAGCGCATCCTCTTCCTGGGAATGAACCCGGGGCCGTGGGGCATGGCGCAGACGGGGGTGCCCTTCGGCGAGATCGCCGCGGTGCGCGATTGGATGGGGATCTCGGAAGAAGTCGGGAAACCCGTGCCCGAGCATCCCAAGCGCCCCATCGAGGGATTCGCCTGTGAAAAATCCGAGGTGAGCGGCCGCCGCCTCTGGGGCCTTTTTTCCGACGCGTATCCGAAGGCGGAGGATTTTTTCGCCGATCATTACGTGGTCAATTATTGCCCGCTCGTCTGGATGGAGGAGAGCGGTCGCAATCGCACCCCGGACAAGCTTCCGGCGGGGGAAATGACGCCGGTGCATGAGGCCTGCGACGCCTATGTCGCGGAGCATTTTCGGATCCTCGAGCCCGCCTATGTCATCGGAGTGGGGGCCTATGCGGAGGCCTGTCTGACCCGGATCGCGGCGATGGCGGGAACGCGTCCGGTCATCGGGAAAATCCTCCATCCCAGTCCGGCCAGTCCGGCGGCGAACCGGGGCTGGGCGGAAGCGGCGGAAAAACAACTGCGCGCCCTCGGGGTGTGGCGGTGACCCGGAAAACGCGAAGGGCATGAAAGACGCACGATCCGGGCAGACCCTCCTTCGTCGGGCGAGTTGGCTGTCGTTCTGGATCGGGGTCGGGATGTTCGCGATCAAGGCGACGGCCTGGCATCTGACCCGGTCCTCGGCGATTCTGAGTGATGCGGCGGAGTCGGTGGTCCACGTCGCGGCGGTGGCCTTCGTCGTCTACAGCCTGCGGCTCTCCCTGAAACCGCCCGATGAAGACCATCCCTACGGACACGCGAAAATCTCTTTTTTCTCCGCGGGATTCGAAGGGGGACTCATCTCGATCGCCGGTTGCTTTATCTTTTATCGGGCGGTGATCCAGTGGATCGAAGGCCCGGAACCGCAGCATCTCGGCTGGGGCAGTCTTCTCACCGCCCTCGCCTTGGCGATCAACGGCTGGCTCGGCTGGTACCTGCTCCGCCTCGGGAAAAAAGGCGGTTCGCTCATTCTCGAAGCCAACGGCAGGCACGTTCTCACCGACGCCTGGACGAGCATAGGCGTGCTCGCGGGTCTGGGGTTGACCATGGCGACGGGCTGGGCCGGATTCGACTCGATCTGCGCGATGCTGGTGGCCCTGAACATCCTCTGGTGGGGGGTTCGGCTGATGTGGCGGAGCGCCAGCGGGCTGATGGACCGGGCCGACCCGGCGGTGCAGGCGGCCATCGTCGCCCGACTCGACGCGGCGACGGAAAAACACGGGGTCACCTGGCACCAGATGCGCCACCGCCATCTCGGAGACGGCCACTGGGTCGATTTTCATCTCGTCTTCGACGACGATACGACGGTGCGCGACGCCCACGAGATCGCCTCGGATTTCGAACGCGAGATCTGCGAGGAGATGGGGCCGTCCACCATCGTGACGACCCATCTCGAGCCGAGGGACGATCACGCGCGTATCCACGGACACCCTCCCGGCGCGTCGCCGTCGCTCCGGGAAGGAGCGGCGGAGGAAGGACACCACCCGGATTGAAGGCGGACGGACGAGCGTCGTGGCCGGATCGCCCGCTCAGTAGTCCCGGTCCAGCAGGTGGTCGGCCAGTTCGTGGAGGCGGGTTCCCTTTTTGCCGAAGGGTTTGAGGGCTTCGTGAGCCTTGCGTGTGAGGCGGGCGGCCTCTTGGCGGCTTTTTTCGAGTCCGAAAAGGGCGGGATAGGTGGACTTGGCGGTGGCCTCGTCTTTTCCGGCGCTCTTGCCCAGTTTCTCGCTGGTCTGCGTGACATCGAGGATGTCGTCGATGATCTGGAAGGCCAGGCCGAGGGATTTGCCGTAGGTGGTCAACGCCGCGAGCCGGGCGGGAGTGACGTTGGCGGACATGCCGCCGAGCCGGGTTGACGCGGTCAGCAGGGCGGCCGTTTTGCTCTCGTGAATGTATCTCAGCTGGGTCGCGTTGAGACTCACCTCGCTGCCTTCGCCCTCGAGATCGAGGACCTGGCCGCCGATGAGGTGGCGGCTGCCCGAGGCCACGGCGAGTTCGGAAATGAAAGCCCCGATGTCGTAACGGGAGGTGCTCTTGGCCCCGGCGAGAATCTCAAAGGCGATCGTGAGGAGCGCGTCCCCGGCGAGAACGGCGATCCCCTCCCCGTACTTCACGTGACTCGTCGGCATACCGCGACGGAGATCGTCGTCGTCCATGCAGGGGAGATCGTCGTGAATGAGCGAATAGGTGTGGATGCACTCGACCGCCGCCGCCGCCGGGAGGGCCGGTTCCACCTCGCCCCCGCAGGCCTCGGCGCTGGCGAGGCAGAGGATGGGACGGAGCCGTTTGCCTCCGGCGAAAACACTGTAGCGCATCGCCTCGTGAATCGTCGCCGGACGGGTCCGCGCGGACGGGAGGTATCGTCCGAGGGCCTTGTCGACGAGGCGGATGCGCTCTGTGAGGTAGGGAGTCATGACAGCAAAGGAGCTGTTTAGCGGTTGGCTTTTTAGCCATTTAGCTAAACCGCTAAAAAGCTAATGGCTAAACCGCTAAAGAAGTTCCGCGATCTGGACGGCGTTGAGGGCGGCTCCTTTGCGGACCTGATCGCCGACGACCCAGAAGGTGAGGGCGTTCTCGAGGACGAGATCTTCACGGATTCGTCCGACGAGACAGTCGTCCCCGTCGGTGGAGTCGAGCGGGGTCGGATATTCCGGAAATTCGGCGAAGGGTGCGTCGATGCTGTGGACCCCGGGGGCCGCGTCGATCGCGGCGCGGGCCGCTTCGACGGAGGGCTTTTCGTTGAATACCGCCGTGACCGAGACGGCGTGGGAACGATAGACGGGAACCCGCACGCAGGTGACCGAGGCCTTGAGGTCGGGGGCGTGGAGAATCTTGCGCCCTTCGAAGAGCATTTTCAGCTCTTCTTTGGTGTATCCGTTCTCGGTGAAGACATCGACCTGAGGGATCACGTTGAAGGCGATCTGGCGCGAATAGACGCTACGGTCGGGAATGGCATCCCCCTTGGCGATGGCCGTGACCTGGCCTTCGAGTTCGAGGATCCCCTGTGCTCCGCTCCCCGAAACGGCCTGATAAGAGGACGCGATCAGGCTACACGCGCCGCCGAAAGCGCGGTGCAGGGGACTCAACGCCATCAGGGTTATGGTCGTCGTGCAGTTGGGGTTGGCGATGATTCCGGAATGCTTTTTGGCATCTTCCGGATTGATTTCGGGCACGACGAGCGGAACCGAATCGTCCATCCGGAAAGCCGAGGAATTGTCCACCACGACAGCCCCCGCCGCGACCGCGTGCGGGGCGAAAGCCTTGGAAATACCGCCTCCGGCGCTGAAAAGCGCGATGTCCACGCCGACGAAAGAATCGGGTGTCAGCTCCTTCACCACGATTTCCTCGCCCCGGAAGGTCATCGTTTTTCCCGCCGAACGGGCGGAGGCGAGAAGAGTGAGTTCACGCACGGGAAAGTCGCGCTGCTCGAGGCATTTCAGGATTTCGACCCCGACGGCCCCGGTCGCGCCGACGATGGCGAGATGTTTCGGATGTTGGCTCATAAGTTGATTTTATAAGGAAGTGCGCGATTCTACGAACTCCTATGCTGAATGCAACCGAATGACTCTACGGAACCGCACGGTTTCGGGATCACCCGGTTTCCCATTTGGATAAAAAACAATAACCAGAATACCACACTACCATGAAAAGCATCATCCTGCTCACTGTCCTTGCCATCGGCGCTCTTTCCATGACCGCCTGCAAAACCACGAAGAGCTGCTGCGCCAAGAGCAGCAGCTGCGCTCCGGTCTCCTGCACCAAGTAAGCAAGGGCGGTGGGGAAAATCGCGTTTTTCGTGGTTTTTCTCCCGATTCTTTACAAACGGCTGTCCTTCGCGGGGCAGCCGTTTTTTTGTACCCTCCCACTTTTTTACTTTTTACTTTCCCACTTTTCACTTCCCCAAACACCCCATGACATCGCCCATGCGGGCGTAGAGCTCGATCCCCGCCGCGGATTGCGCGGCGAGATCGGCGGCGGGGACGAAGGTGTTTTCCGGAAAAATCACGATCGTCATCGATCCGCCGAAGCGAAAATACCCTTTCTCGTCGCCTCTCGCGACCGTCGTCCCGGGCGGACAGGTATCGACGATGCCACCGACATTGGTGGCCCCGATCTCGAGAAACAGATAGCTTCCGATGTCGGGTCGCGTCACCACGGTGAGGCGGCGCTTGTTCTCGAGGAGGTAGCCCAGGCTCCGCGAGAGGGCGATGGGATTGACGGAATAGAGGACGCCGTTGAGGAGCTTCGTAGCACCGGCCGTGCCTCCGAGGGGGAAATGAAAGCGATGGTAATCGGTGGGGCAGAGACGCGAAAGGACCGCGCCGCCCCGCGCGAAGCGCTTTGCCAGAGCGGCGTCACCGAGGAGCGCGGCGAGTTCGAGTCGTTGGCCTTTGGCGTAGAGATGGCTCTCTCGCGACAGATCCCCGATGAAAAAATGGCGTCCGTCGGCGGGAAAGGAAACCGTCTTTTCCCCGGGAGCGATGGGCCGGGCCTCGGCCTTGAGGCGGCGGTGGAAAAACTCGTTGAAAGTGCGGAAGGAGGCCGGATCCTCGGCGAATTCCTCCGCCGCGACGCCGAACCGCTCGATGAAAGGGGCGATCTC
This sequence comes from Verrucomicrobiaceae bacterium, assembly GCA_012719225.1. Taxonomy (GTDB): domain Bacteria; phylum Verrucomicrobiota; class Verrucomicrobiia; order Verrucomicrobiales; family DEV007; genus Arctic95D-9. The sequence goes on along the minus strand of JAAYAT010000398.1, from coordinate 361 downwards.
GCGCGCCGACCCGGCCGTGTCGGCCCAGCGACCGTAGAGCCGGGAAAACCACCGACGCTTGATGATTCCCTCGAGACAGAGGCGTCCCAGCACGGTCTCGTAGGCCCATCGGAGCGGTTTTTCTCCGTAGATGCCTTCGGCCCTGAGGCGGTTCTCATAGCGGTCGAAGTAAAGGAGTTCTTGCGTTGCGTTCACCCCTGAGAGATAGACCTTGGCGGAGGGGAGACAAATTTTTTCCCGCCTTTTCCACGAAAATATGATCGCTCTGCTGACCAACGACGACGGCATCGAAGCCGAAGGACTCGCCGCGCTCTCCCGGGTCGCCGCGGCTTTTTTCGATGAGGTATGGGTCGTCGCACCC
>JAAYAT010000397.1 GCA_012719225.1 Verrucomicrobiaceae bacterium | reverse complement strand
GAACGCTGGGGCGCGCGCAGCTCCGCGATTCCCGAGATCGGGACCAAAGGCACTCTCACGATACAGGCATTTGTCGAACCGAAAGAAGCCACAAAAGAAAAGTGACCGCTTCTTCCGCCACCCACCCACCGCTACGATCCCCCCATGAAATCCCTCCTTGTCGCCCCCCTCACCGCTCTGGCACTGGCCGGACTCCTTTCCCCCGCCTCCGCCCAGGATCGCATCCGTCCCGGTGCCGATGGCGATGTCTCGCTGAAACTCGAGATCGAGCGGGCTGTCGACAAGGGGATCGCTTTTCTCAAAAGTCGGCAGGATCCCGCCACAGGAGCGTGGGATGACGAGAATCTTCCCGCGCTCACCGCCCTCGCCATTTCCGCGATTCTCGGGGATCCCTCGCGCGAGGCGGAGGCGCCCCTGCCCGCGGAGGTCGAGCGGGGCTACGCATACCTCCTGTCCATGGCGAAACCCGACGGCGGGATCTACGGCAAGGGACTCGCGACCTACAACACCTCGCTCTCGGTCATGGCTCTGCTCCAGTCGGGCGATCCCGACCATCTCCCGGTGATCGCGAAGGCGCGTCGGCTCCTCATCAACCAGCAGCAGGACTACGACAAGAAGGGCGTCGCGGACAATCTCTTCGACGGCGGGATCGGCTACGGGAACAGCTACGCCCACTCGGATCTCTCGAACACGCACTTCGCCCTGGAGGCGCTTTATTATTCCAAAAAAGCCCTCGCCGACACCCCGTTCGACGAGAGCGATGAGTTCGATCTCGACTGGGATGCGGCGATCGAGTTTGTCAGCATGACGCAGAACTCCGAGGCCACCGCGAAGAAACTCGGCAAGTGGGCCGGAGTGCGCGAGGAGGACAAGGGCGGTTTCATTTATTTCCCCGGCGACACGAAGTCCGAGGAGATCGTTTTGAAAACGCCGGACGGCGAAAAAACGGCGCTGCGCAGTTACGGGAGCATGAGCTACGCGGGCCTGCTCTCCTTCATCTACGCCGACCTCGACCGCGACGATCCGCGCATCGCGGCGGTGATGGACTGGCTCGGGAGGAATTACACGCTGGAGGAGAATCCCGGAATGGACGCGCAGGGCCTCTACTATTACTACCACACCATGTCGAAGGCCCTCGCCATCACCAGGACGAAAGCCCTCGTCACTCCCGCCGGGAAAAAGATCGATTGGAAAAAAGAACTCGCCCTCAAGGTCATGAGCACCCAGCAGCCCGACGGTTCCTGGATCAACGAAGAATCGAACCGCTGGATGGAGAACAACCCCGTCCTCGTGACGGCCTACTCGTTGCTCTCGCTACAGCACGTCCATCGGAATCTGTGAGGAAGACGAAGAGATCCAAGGAATTCCCGGCGGTCGCTCAATACTCTCCCCGATTTTTCCCGACACTGTCATCCGTCCACCAATAGAGGATGCGGCCGCAGTTCTCACAATGGGCGAGGCGGTTCTCGCCTTTGACCTCGACGACGGTCGATTTCACGACCTTCATGTGGCAACCCTGGCAGACTTCGTCGACGAGTCCCACCACCGCCATGCCGTTTTTCGACTGGAAAAGGCGCTTGTAGTTGTCGAGGACTTCCTCTTCGACCGCTTCGGCGTGTTTCTGGTGATCGGCGACTTCGGCGGCGCGGTCAGACTGCAATTTGGCGGTGAGCGCGGTGAGATCTTCGAGTTCCTCCTTCACCGAAATCTCGTTTTCCTTCCACTTTTCGCGGGCGATCTCGAGGGCCTTGCGCTGGAGGTCGGCCTTTTCCATCAACTCGATCTCGCGGTCTTCCAGCTCGACGATCTCGGCATCGTAGCGTTCGATCTCGGTCCCCATGCGTCGGAATTCCTCGTTCTTCCGCGTCTCGAACTGCTGCATTTTCAGTTTGGCGATGGAATCGCGGCGGGTCGCCACGTCGATCTCGAGGTTTTTGATCGCGACCTCGGTTTGCTGCATCTCCAGCTTGGCGGCCTCGACCGCCCGCTGGTCTTCGACGAGTTTTTCCTTGATGTCGGCCTCCTCCAGCGGGATCCCGGCCAGTTCCTTGTCGATGGATTTGATCTTCTGATCGTGGTGCTGGATGCGGAGGAGCTTCTCGACTTCGGGTAACATGACGGTGTGGGCGGAGATCTGGAAATCCGGGAGGCCGGGTCTCCCTATCAAACCGCACCCGACGGGATTTGCCAATCGAAATCAACCGATTCCGATAAGCCTGTCAGCCGATGAGCCAGTGAGGCGTTCCGACGGTGGCTTCCACTTCGCGGGCGGAAACGAGACGCGGGAGCCAGCCGCCCGCTTCGTCCGACGGCAGGCCGAACCACGACCGACAGCCGCCGAAACTCGACCGATTTTTGAGAATCCACGGTTCCGTGAGCTGCCAGGTCCTGACCACGGCATAGGACAAACCGGGCTGATCACCCCATTCGAAACGCTCGCGCACGATCTCCTCGTTCCAAATGTGATAGGGATGGAGCCGCATGACTTCGTCCCAGTCGGTCAGCCGACCCGTCGCGATCGCCTCGACATATACGGAGAAGACGATCTCGTCCTCGGTGCGACCGGAGGTCGGGATCACTCTGGAGGAACCATCAGGGAGTGGTTTCACCTGCTGCTCCTGCTCGTGGAAATAACTCGGAAAAAGAAAAAACTTCTCGTGGAGCCACTGGAATCCCAGTTTGCCTTCGGAGATCCCTCCTTTGCGCAGGATCACGCTCTGCTCCCCGGCAACGAGGGCCTCGGCGACGAGCTGCCATTCCTTGAACGCGACGGGACGCCATTCGGGGTCAAAAGGGGGAGTGACAGGGAGGTCTGGCGGTGTCATGGGAAGCTGCGTGAGGTTCCCGCGAAATGTCCCATTTTGCAAGGGGGCGCATTTTCCATTGGAAATTCAAGGCGAATGCTCTAGTTTCTCCGTCCGTCGGAATGGTCTCGCGCCGTTCCGGAGGTGAGATGGTGGCTGTAGCTCAGTGGTAGAGCCCCGGATTGTGATTCCGGTTGTCGCGGGTTCAAGCCCCGTCAGCCACCCCATCCACCCCCTCTCCTCAGCGTTCCGACCCGCTTCCCCCTCCACCCCGTTCCGACGCGATCCCGGCGACCTCCGGAATAGGAAGCGATCCCGCCCGTTTTTTTCTGCAATGGATTCCATCGAGGCCACGATCCACTACAAGTTCACCAACCCGCTGCTTCTGGCCGAAGCGCTCACCCACCCCAGCCTCGCCCGCGAGTCCCATCGCTCCCGTTTTGACAACCAGCGGCTCGAGCATCTCGGTGACGCCGTGATCCAGTTGGTCCTGACCGAGGAACTCTTCCGTCTCTTCCCGGACTTCGGCGAGGGTCCGCTCACCAAAATGCGCAGCCGTCTGGTCTCGCGAGCCGCCCTTTTCCAATTCGCCCGGAAGATTTCCCTCGGCCAACATCTTCTTCTCGGCAAAGGGGAAATCGCCAACGGAGGACGAGAGCGCCCCTCGAACCTCGCCGACGCCTTCGAGGCCCTCGTCGGCGCGATCTATCTCGACGGTGGTCTCGACGCCTCCCGCAACTTTCTTTTCCAGAATTTCCGGGAATCTATCGAAGAGATCGTGGCCCAACCCGAGGAAAAAAACCCCAAGGGTGCCCTACAGGAATGTCTCCAGGCCATCGCCCCCTCCAGCCCGACCTACCACCTCATCGGAGAGGAAGGCCCCGAGCACCAGAAATCCTTTCACGCCGAGGTGCGATGGGAAGACCTCGTTCTCGGTCGGGGATCGGGTCGGAGCAAGCAGGAAGCCGAGATCAACGCCGCCACCGAAGCCCTCGAAAAGAGACGCTGGGAAGGAAGAAAAAGCCTGTGAACAACCGGTCGGTACTTTGGGAGAAATCCGAACAACCCCGACTTGTTCCCACCCGGAAGGGGATATTCGCCGGATACGACGATCTCTTTTCCTCCCCTCCCTTCACGGGTCATTCGATTCACTCTCAGAGACTTGTGCCGACTTTCGCAAGTTATTCACGGATAGAAGAAGAAAAAAGCTTTCCTAAAAAATGATTATCTTCTGAGAGGCGGTGAATAACTTTCGGAATCGATCGCATCGAGCACATCCGACACGCGGATACCCGCAGGAGAAGCGTCCGGCGAACGCAGCACTGCCATGCGCGACGAGAGCGGTGCCCAGATCTCCGGATTGGTCGGACCGAAGAGCAGCAGGCCCGCCGCACCCGCGCTGGCGGCGAGATGCGAGATGCCGCTGTCGTGTCCGAGGAAGTAGTCCACCTGCCCGTAGATCGCTCCCAGATCGACGAGACGGCGTTCGCTGAGGTGGGTGTAGGGCAACCGCGCCTCGTCGAGGAGAGCGCGGAAGCGACCGATCACGGTCTCTTCGGCTTCGCCGCTGGTGATCAGAAAATGGGTTTCCCGATTTCTCTCGTGGAGTCCGGCGAGGACCTCGACCCAGGCTTCGAAGCTCCAGTTTTTTTTCGGACTGCCGCTCCCGGGATGCAGGGCGATGAGAGGTCCGCCCGTTCCGCGTTCCCCTTTCGTTGGCAAGACCGGTGGATCGGACGGCATCGGGTAGTCGAGGACGAGGGAGGCGTCGTCGAGAAAGAGCGCGAGTTGTTCGAGCGGTTTGGCGAATTGCACCGCCGCCGGGAGGAAAGGCGCCTCCTCCACTGGACGAAAGGGACAGGTCAGGAGCGTCCCGACCCCGGCGAGTTTGAGATTGGCTGCGAAATAGCCGTCGGGATCATAGAGATAACTCACCACCACATCGAATCCGGCGAGGTAGGCGCAATAGTCCGGGTCCAGCCTGGCACCGGGGGCGAAAAAAGGGGCGAGCCGTCCGTCCTCGAGTGATCGGATCCGGTCCGCGAGTCCGGTCGCCACGGCGAGCTCCGCGATCGCCGGGTAACCGAGAATCTCAAGTTCCACATCGGGCAGATTTTCCCGCAGCAGGCGCATCGCCGGCATCGTGAGGATGAAATCTCCCACCGCCCCGCCTCGAATGAAAAGGATCTTGCCCATGACGAGGAAAAGCCGGACGCCTCAGCGCCGCCCCAGCCACTCCCGAATCGCCGCGACGATCTCGTCGGGGGGGAGGGCGATGGACACGCGGAGGAGATCCGGATGCGGAGCGGGTTCTTCGAGGGCCTCGAACTGACTGCGGAGCAGATCCGAGGTCATGTACTCGTGCTCGCGGACGTCCATCCGCTCCTTGATGAGGGCGAAGGAACCATCGAGCCAGATGAGACGATGGCACGGAAAATCGCGCAAGAGATACTCGCGATGACTCCGTTTCAGGGCCGAACAGGCGAGCACGGGACTGTTCCCCTTGTCGAGCGCCTCGCGGGCGGCGGCGCGGAGCCGGTCGAACCACGGCCAGCGGTCCTCATCTTGCAAGGGAATCCCCGCACCCATTTTCGCCTTGTTTTCCGGCGGGTGAAAGTCGTCGCCCTCGAGAAAAAGACCGTCGATCGCCTCGGCCAATCCCGCGGCGATGGTGCTCTTGCCGCAGCCCGAGACGCCCATGACAACGAAAAAACAGGGATTCATGCGACAACGGAGGATACGGGAGACACGCGAGAGGCGGACCGACGCACCGCGTTCATTTCATTTCCACGATCACCTCGATCTCGATCAGCGCTCCGAGGGGCAGGGCCGCGACCGCGACGGTGGAGCGGGCGGGCTTGTGTCCGGCGAAAGCTGCTTCGTAGAGCGTGTTGACCTTGGGAAAATCCGCCATGTCCTGGAGGAAAACGGTGGATTTCACCACCTGCGAGAGGTCGGTCCCCTGCGAGGCGAGGAGAGCGCGGATATTGGCGAAAACCTGTACCGTCTGGCCCTCGACCGTGTTTGCCTCGATTTTTCCCGAGGCCGGATGGATAGGGATCTGGCCCGAGCAGAAAAGGAAATTTCCGGTTTGCACGGCCTGGGAATAGGGGCCGACGGCAGCGGGAGCGTCAGGTGCGTCGTTGATGAGTTTCATAACAGGGCTGAGAGCGAAACGCTACCGAAGCAAATCGAGCGGGTCAACTTGTGTGTGTCTCGTCGTGCACTGTCAATTCACGGCGGGTAAGCGGGTTGCGCGGTGCCGATTTCGCTGGCGGGAGTCCTGAAACGGTCATCTCCGGCTTCGCGCGGCTGCAATGAGCGTCCGAGG
>JAAYAT010000052.1 GCA_012719225.1 Verrucomicrobiaceae bacterium | reverse complement strand
GCCGTGGCCTGGCGGAAGTGAGCCCGGTGGAGTCGGGACGCGCTGTTTCTCTCCCACTCCGGCGGGAGAGCAGGACTGCCGCGGGCGGCTTTTGGCCAACCCTCTTGGCCCGCGCACATCACCCTCTTGCCCTTCATTGTGGCGCAAGCAGGGCGGCGTGTCGGCTTGACAAGGCTTTGCCGCACCCGTTACAAAGGAGGGACATTCCCGCCCGTGTGCGCTCTCGTTTTTTTCAGCCATCCCTCGCCATGCCGCCTCTCCCCGACTCCTTCCGTTCCGCCGCTCCTATGACCCGCCGCCGCTGGCTCGAATCGTCCCTCGCCGTAGGGGCCGCGCTGCTGCCGGGAGCCTTGCCGGACTGGGCCGCCGCCGCCGGGAACGGGGATCTCCGCATCGCTCCGTTTCGCTACGACGTCACCCCTCCCGTGGGGCATCCTCTCTGCGGTGGTTGGATCACTCCGGTGAAAGCGGTCGAGGATCCGCTGGAAGCGATCGGTTTCGTGATCCTCGGGGCGGGAGCCCCCATCGTGATCTGTGCGGTGGACTGGACCGGTCTGCTCAACGAGGCGCACATCCGGTGGCGGAGCGCCCTTGCCGAAGCGGCCGGGACCACGCCTGAGCGGGTCGCGGTGCAGTGCGTTCACCAGCACGACGCCCCTTTCGCCTGCCTCGCCAGCGAGGCGCTCGTCGCGGAACAAGACGCCGGCTTGACCGTCCTCAATCCGGTCTTTTTCGAAGAATGTCTTTCGCGGGGAAAGGCTGCGGTGAGGGAGGCTCTCGACCGGACCCGACCGCTCACTCACGTCGCTTCGGCGGAGGCGCCCGTCGAGCGCATCGCGGGAAACCGCCGAGTCGACATCGGGCCCGATGGCAAGGTCGCCCGGATGCGGGGAAGCTCGTGCCGCGTTCCCGAGCTGATCGCATTGCCGGAGGGAGTCATTGATCCTCAGTTGAAAACGGTGGCTTTTTATAGCGGCGAAGAAAAGGTCGCGGCCTGTCATTATTACGCCTGTCACCCCATGAGCCACTACGGAAAGGGACAGGTCAGCAGTGATTTCGTCGGTCTCGCCCGGAAGCGACTCCAGGCGGCCGAGGCGGGATGTACCCATCTCTATTTCACCGGATGCGCCGGCAATATCGGGGCCGGAAAATACAACAATGGCTCCCCTGAAGCGCGCGTCGAACTGACCGACCGCCTCCACGCCGCGATGGTCGCGGCGGGCAAGAAACTGCGCCCCGCTCCCTTGGAAAAAATCTCGTGGGCGACCCACGATCTCCTGCCCGAGGTGAATCCCGTCTTCACCGAGGCGGGTGAACTGGCCGAGGTCCGCAACGCCGCAAACGCCGCCTCCAACCGCATCCGCCCGGCGATGCGGGTGAGTTGGATCCGGCGGGTCGAAGCCGGGATCCCGGTCGTACTCAGCGCCCTGCACCTCGACGGGATCACCCTGCTGCATCTCCCGGCGGAGAGTTTTGTCGAATACCAACTCCGCGCTCAGTCCCTCGCCCCGGATCGCTTCGTCGCCACGGCCGCGTACGGCGACGGGGGAACCTGGTACGTCCCGACCAAGGAGGCCTTCCCGCTGGGCGGCTACGAAGTCAGCGTGGCGAACAGCGCAGCGGAAACGGACGACCTCCTCGACGCCGGGATGCGCGATCTCCTCGGGCGTGCCTGAGAGGGGCTCTGTCTCGTGATTTGACCACAACGTTTCCCTGAGCGGGAATCAGAGGCGTTGCCGCTGCCGCCGGTATTCGCCGGGAGGGATTCCGTAGCGTTCCCGAAAGGTGGACTGGAGGTAGTGGGCGCGGCTGAATCCGGTGAGTTCGGCGATGGCCTCGATGGTGAGATCGGAGTGGCGCAGGAGCCGGTCGACTTCGCGGAAACGGACCCGGAGGATTTCGTCCTTCGCTCCTCGTCTCCGGTGGGCTTTCATGCGGCGCTCCAGGGTGCTGCGCGATACGCCGAGCACTCCGCAGATCTCCGCAACGGTGAGGCCGGAGCAGGCCCGTTCGCGGATGAGTTTCACTGCCCGCAACACGATGGGATCTTCGATGACGAATTCATCGGACGAAGCGCGCACCACGATGCCCTTCGGCGGAATGAGGACGGGAGCGAGGTCCGCTTTCCCTCCGTGCATGAGCCGGTCGAGCGCCTCGGCGGCGCGGTAGCCGACGGTTTTCCCGTCGAATTTCACACTTGTCAGGGCGGGAGAGGCGAATGTACAGAGGGTTTCCTCGTTCTCGCAACCCACCACCGCGACCTCCTCGGGAACGGAAAGCCCGGCCCGTTGGCAGGCGTCGAGGAGCCGCACCGCCAAGGGATCGTTCGTCGCGAAAATACCGATCGGTTTTTCGAGGGTGGAAAGCCAGCGGATCAGGTCCGCCTGATGCTCCTCCCAGTTCGCGGGACTCGCCTCGCCGGCGGCGGGAAGCTGTGCGCAGGGGAATCCGGCCCGGGTGACGCAGGTGACGAAATTTCGCACTCTTTCACGGAAAAACACCTCCGTGTCGAGGGTGTAGGCGGCGAAGCGGCGGTAGCCGCGGTGGAGAAAATGTTCCGCGACCATTTCGCCGATGAGGGCGTTGTCCATTCCGAAAAAAGGGAAGTTCTGTGGGTGGGTGGTCGAGCGGAGCTCTATCGTCGGCACGCCCACCGCAGTGATCGCGGCGGCCATCTCCGGGCTGTGGGTTCTCGTTAAAATGCCGTCTCCATCCCAATGTTCCAACCACGGTGGGAGCGAGGATTCAAAGGCGCGCAGCTCCAGAAAGGTGGACCAGGGGCGGTTCGCCTGCAGATAGCGGCTCACTCCCGAGAGGAGGTCGCGGGTGTAGCTCCGCGTGGTTTCGACGAGGATCGCAACCCGCTTCACGGGCGATCGGGAGGAAGTTTCCAAGCTGACGAAAAACCTGATGTTTTCTGCATCATATCTGTAGAGACATCGCTGTCAAGAGGGCTATGCTCGCATCATGTCAGACTGCATTGGAAAGGCCCTCATTGTCATCGGCGACGCGGCCGAGACCCTCGACACCCTCTATCCCTACTACCGTTTGCAGGAGGCGAAAATCCAGCCCGTCGTGATCGCGCCGGAAAAGCGGCTCTATCAGATGGTCATGCACGAGGTCCGACCCGGTTGGACGATCACGAGGGAGTGGGAAGGCTACCAGCTCAAAGCCGATCTCGCTTTTTCCGAGGTCCATCCCGAGGACTATCTCGGCATTTTGTTCTCGGGTGGTCGCGCCCCGGAATACATTCGCGAGGACGAGGATCTCCTTCGCCTGACGCGGTGGTTCTTTGATCACGACAAACCCATCGCGAGCGTCTGCCACGGCGTCGAGATTCCGGCGCGGGCGGATCGCGTCCGGGGACGCCGCATGGCGACGGTGGCGAAATGCCGCTTCGATCTCGAAGTCTGCGGCGGTATCTATGTCAACGAAGCCTGCGTCATCGACGGCAATCTCGTCTCGGGCCGCACCTTCCACGACAACGGGCATTACGTGGGTCCGTGGATCAAAATGCTGGAGAGCGCCGCCTCCGCCTGATAATTTTTCCTTTTCTTTGTATCCTATCCCGAACCCATCATGAATCGAAGAGACGCCTGCAAGATGCTCGGATCCGCTGCCCTTGTGCCCGGTTTTGCCGGACTTGCGAAAGCCGCCACCGCCTGGAAGCCGCGCTACGTCCTTTCCTCGGCGATGTTCGGGGACATGACGGTGGACACGGTTCTCGGGGAAGTCAAAAAGGCGGGCTGCGAGTCGGTCGACATCTGGCGGAAGGTCCACGGCACTCAGCGCGAGCAAATCGAGGAGATGGGCGACGAGGCTTTCCAGGCGCTGCTGCGGAAGCACGGGGTGTCCCTCGCCGTTTCGACCTGTTATCCGCTGGGGCCTTTCCGGCAGGATGACGAGATGCGCTGGGTCAAAAAGAACGGCGGGGCCATGACGGTCTGCGGCACGGGGAACATGGGGGAGAAAAATCCGCAGGGGGCCGAAGCCAAAAAGCAGGTCAGCGCTTTTTTTGAGAAGCTGAAACCGCATTACGAACTCGCCGAAGAACTCGGCATCACCATGGCGTTGGAAAATCACGGGAACTCGATGCTCTCCCATCCCGATTCGATCCGCCATTTCATCGAGCAGAATCCCTCGAAGCGGGTCGGGATCGCCTTTGCTCCGCATCATCTCGCGGATCACGTGGACGAGATCCCGAAGTTGATTCGCGAGATCGGGAACGAGCAGATGCCCTTCATCTATTTCCAGGAGCATCATCCCTCCTCCAAAAAGACGATGGCGAAAGAGGAGGAACTGAAGCAACTCCCCGGCTTCGGCTCGCTCGACTACCGGCCCGTGCTCGCGGCGATGCGCGAGATCGGGTTCACTGGTCTGGCCGAGATTTTCATGCACCCGACCCCGCGCGGAGTGCCGGTGTTGCCGACCGCGGGAGAGATCACCGAGGTGATCAATCGTTCCCGCGCCTACCTCGACGAATGTCTCGCGACGGGATGAAGGCGGGCTTTTCTCAGCCGGAGAAACGGACCGTCGCGTCGCTGTTTCTTCTGGTGGCGGGATGCCTCGCGCTGGTGGGCCAGGCCCGGGCCGAACCACAGGTGGTCGGCTACGAGCGGTTTCACGCCGGAAAAGTGACGCCCGAAGGAGGAGCGGTTTTGTTTTCGGAACTCGGTTGCGCGAACTGTCACGGCGGTTCCGCGGTGGTGGTGCCCCGGCGGGGACCGAATCTCGTCGATCTGGCGAGTCGGGTGGATCGGGAATGGCTTCGGGAATTTCTGCGAGAACCCGAATCGGGCCGCGAGGGCTCCCCCATGCCGCGGATGCTGCACGGTCTCGCCGATGACGAAGTCGAGGCGGTGCTGGCGTTTCTCGGATCGCTGGGGAAGGGGATCCAGTTCCGGGCGGATCGCCACGCCAACGCCGAGCGGGGCAGCGCCCTCTACCATGAGAAAGGCTGCGTCGCCTGTCACGCGCCGACGGCGGATTTTCAGCCACCGCACGGCGGCGGGAAAATCGTCGTTTCGCCGCTGGCGGTCGCGTATCCTGACTGGAACGAAAAGACAAGTCTGGCCGCGCTGACGCACTTTCTTACGAACCCCTCCGCCTACCGCCCCGACGGACGCATGCCGCATTTTGTCTTGGATCGTCAGGAGTCGATCGACATCGCCTCGCACATGCTGGATTTCCAGGCATCGGACCCGCGCGAGGCCGCTTCCGTGAAAAAATGGCCGGTGGCCGATCCGGCCCGGATCGTCCGGGGCAAGGAAATCGTGGCGCGTCTGAACTGCGCCGCCTGCCACGCCATTCCCGGAGTGAAAGCGGGCGGATTGGTTGACTTGTCAGGTGAAGCGGGAAAGGGGCGCACCCATTGTCTCTCCGTCGAACCGGTCGCCGGTCTGCCGTTTTATCCGATCGACGACGAGCAGCGTGATTCGCTCCTGGCCTGGCTCGCCGGGGAGAGAGCGGTGGAGGATACGGACGGGAGTATCACCCTCGCGGCGATGAATTGCTACGCCTGCCATGACCGCGACGGCAAGGGCGGTCCCACCGTGGAGGCCAATCCGTACTTTGTCGGTGACGAGGCCATCGGAGATTCCGGTCGTCTCCCGCCGCCGCTCACGGGGATCGGGCACAAGCTGCGGAGCGAGTGGTTGCAGGGCGTTTTCGCAGGAAAAGAAGGCAGCCGGGTGCGGCCCTATCTGAAGACGGAGATGCCGCTCTATCGCGCCCATGCCGCCGCGCTGACGGCGTGGTTGCAGCGCATCGACGCGCAGCCCGAGGCGCGGCCACTCACGGAACGCGAATCGGATCTCGAAGCGGGCCGCAAACTGCTCGGGATACACGGCGGGGTGAATTGCATCACCTGTCACCATTGGGGGGAGAAAAAATCGCTCGGCATCGGCGCCCTCGACATCAGCGCCCTCGACGAGCGTCTGCGGCCCGAGTGGTTCCGCGGCTATCTCCTCGATCCGGCGGGCTATCGCGCCGGCACCCTCATGCCTCCGCTCTGGCCCGGAGGCCAATCCATGGTTCCCGACGTCCTCGGCGGCGACACCGAGAGACAGATCGCGGCGATCTGGCACTTTATCCGCAAGGGCGAGGGGCCGCCCGAAGGATTTCCGGCGCACGCCGCCGGTCAATACGAGATCGTGCCGCGAGATCGTCCCGTGATCCTGCGGACCTTCTTCGAAGGAGCCGGGAGCAAGGCCATCCTCGTCGGTTTTCCCGGGGGCGTCAGTCTCGCCTACGACGGAGACAAATCGCGCCCCGCCCTGATCTGGCGCGGTGGCTTTTTCGATGCCTACGAGACCTGGTATTCCCGCAGCGCCCCCTTCGGGAAACCACTCGGCGAGGACGTTCACGCCTTCGCCCCGTCCGATGATGCGGCCCGTTTCCGCGGGTATCGCATCGACGGCGAGGGCAACCCGACCTTTCTCCTCCACGATGGAAAGCGGGAGCTGAGCGAGTCCTTTGCCGTGGCCGACGGCAGGCTCGTCCGGGTGCTCCGCTGGACCGAAGGCGAGGCCCCCGAAGTGACGCATCCCGCCGGGCTCGACGTCATGGTTAAGGCGACGGAGGGGACCCTTACCTGCACGTATTCCTGGAAATGAAATCACTCCTTACACTGTTTGCGGCGGCGGGTCTGGCGATATCGGGCTCGGCCGGGATCCTCTCGGCCGGTGACAAACCCGCCTACGAGTATTTCGAGCTGCTCACCGCGAGTTCCCCGAACGATTCACGATCCAAGGAATGGAAACCGGGCGACGGGATCGCCCTCGAGGTCAGCGGGATGGAGTGGATCGGCCCCGACCGGCTCGCCGTGGCGGTGCGCAAGGGGGAAATCTGGTTCATTGAGGGGGGGCTTTCCAAAAATCGCGAGGACATCAAATATCACCTTTTTGCCTCGGGTCTGCACGAGCCGCTCGGACTCACCCGCGATGGCGATGATCTCCTCGTGGCGCAGCGTTGCGAAATCACCCGTCTGCGGGACGCCAACAAGGACGGAGTCGCCGATGCCTACCTGACCGAAGCGGACGGTTGGGCGGTCACGGGAAACTACCACGCCTACACCTACGGTCCGGAGCGCGACGGCGCGGGGAACCTCTGGGTGACGCTCAATCTCGGGATGGGCGAGCTATCGGACAACAGCGCGGGCTGGCACGGCTGGGGCGGTATCATCGGGAGCGACGGGAGATTTTCCCCGCGGTCCCTGGGGATGCGCTCGCCCAGCGGCCTGGGAGCGAATCGGGACGGAGAGATGTTTTTCACCGACCAGCAGGGCACCTGGATCCCCGCCACTCCCGTCTATCACCTGCGCCCCGGCGTTTTTTACGGCAATCAGGAGTCGCTCCCCTCGCTGGACCATCCCGACGCCCCCTTCCGGATGAAAACCATCCCCCCGGTGAACGTGCCCTATCCCGAGGCCCTCGCGAGCTGCCCCGAATTCGTGCCTCCGGCGGTGTGGCTGCCCTACAACAAGATGGGGCGCAGCGCCACCGACATCCAGTTGATCGACGAGGAGGGCAGGTTCGGTCCCTTCGACGGGCAGTTGCTTGTGGGGGAGTTTACCAACGCGGCGGTGAATCGGGTCTTTCTCGAAAAGATCGGCGGACAATACCAGGGGGCCTGCTTTCCCTTCCTCGAAAAATTTCCCGCCGCGGTGGTGCGTCTCGCCTTTGCTCCCGACGGATCGCTCTTTGTCGGCATGACCAATCGCGGGTGGTCCTCGCTGGGGAATCGGTCCTACGGCCTCATCCGGGTGAATTTCACCGGGGCGGTCCCGTTTTCGATACGGGAAATGCGGGCAAAGTCGGACGGGTTTGAGTTGGTCTTCACCGAAGCGGTCGATTTGGATTCGCTCGCGGGAGCTTTTGCCATGAGCCGCTACACCTACCGATATTCCTCGGCCTACGGAGGGGATGAGATCGACACCAGGAATCTAAAAATCGTCAAGGTGATCCCCTCGGATGACGGGCTCGCCGTCCGCCTCATCGTCGAGGGCCTGCGCAGCGGCTACGTACACGAGTTGCGAACGAGCGGGCTGAAGAGCGCCTCGGGCCGGGCGCTCGATTTTCCGAATGCCTACTACACCCTCAATCACATTCCGGAATGAGGGACGCCTCGGCGAGAGTGCGCCGGGATTGCCGCAAAACGGCGCAAAAAGCGCGAAAGCAAAGCCATAAGCCATAAGCCATGGTCGCCCGCCCCCCGCCGCCACCCACGGTAAGCGTCGTAAAATTGCCCCCGTGGTCATGATCGTCAGTTGCCGGTAGATTCGCCGGATGCCCAGGAAATCATCCCGACCAGCGAAGGCGAGCCGCGAGAAGCGTGCCGAGTGTGAAAGCGTTCAGTTTGCCGAGGTTGATTTCGTTCCTCCGGTGATTTCGAGGTTGGTCATCCGTTTTAGCGAGGGCCTCTGCTTGCTCGTGGAGGACGAGCGCTCCGTGCCGCTGGCCGCAGCCTTCATCACTGCTTTCCGCGCCCAAGAGAAGGGAGGTGCCAAATGATCGGTCTCGGTAAAGCCGCCCTCAAGATC
>JAAYAT010000051.1 GCA_012719225.1 Verrucomicrobiaceae bacterium | reverse complement strand
GATCTTGAGGGCGGCTTTACCGAGACCGATCATTTGGCACCTCCCTTCTCTTGGGCGCGGAAAGCAGTGATGAAGGCTGCGGCCAGCGGCACGGAGCGCTCGTCCTCGACGAGGACGGAGAGGCCTTCGCTGAACCGGATGACCAACCTCGGAATCACCGGAGGAACGAAATCAACCTCGGCAAACTGAACGATTTCACACTCGGCACGCTTCTCGCGGCTCGCCTTCGCTGGTCGGGATAATTTCCTGGGCATCCGGCGCATCTACCGGCTCCAGGTTCCAGAGACCATGAGGTCAATTTTAAGTCGCTTACGCATAGATCGCCATCAAAGAGACCATCGCGCGGCAAAACCCGAGTCCTTGCAGAGGTAACGAGCGCACCGCACCAACTCGCGTCCAGTCGCGGGGGTGAGGTCTTTGCGGGCATCGCGGGGCGCGTTGCCGGGGACCGGACCGCGGCGGGGCGAGTTCTGCTCGTTGTCGTAGACTGAGGACCAAGACTTTGGCCTTCGCCTGAATCTGGAGAACCTCTGAAGCCGTGAATCCAACGACAAACAGTCCGAGCGCCATGGATGAAGTGGGTTGTCAACGAAAGGGCGGGAAGGACTCCTTGCCTTTTGTATTGCTACGCGATACAATCTAGGAGAATGATCGAGAGCTTCCGGTGCAAAGCCACCCGTCAACTCTGGGAAACGGGCCAATCGCGCCGGTTCGGCTCGATCTCGTCGGTGGCGCTGCGCAAGCTCGCCATGCTGGATGCCGCCGAGTGCCTGGAAGACCTCCGGGTTCCGCCAGCCAACCGGCTGGAGATCCTCCGGGGCGACCGGAAAGGGCTGTGCAGCATTCGCGTCAACGACCAGTGGAGGATTTGCTTCCGCTGGAAGAACGGGCGCGTCACCGATATCGAGATTGTTGATTACCACTGCACCATGAAGACTTCTCCAACCCCCACCCATGTTCCCATCGGTCCCGCCCTGGTTTCTCCCGGCGAGATTCTCGACGAAGAGTTCCTCAAGCCGATGGGCCTGAGCCAGTCCGCTTTGGCCGAACGCATGGGGGTGCCCCGGATGCGGATCAGCGAGATCATTCGCGGCAAGCGCGGCATCACCGCCGAGACCGCGATTCTTCTCGGCGAGGCGTTTGGCACCTCGGCCCGCTTCTGGATGAATCTCCAGAGCTCCCACGATCTCGCAATCGCTTCGATCAAGAGGGACCGAGTCGCCTGATCTCCCGGACGACGACGGGAAGCCCGGCTTCCCTTCCCCGCGAGTCCGTCCTCAGCCCTGCTCGGCCAGGAGTGCCGCCATCCGACGTTTGGGGCGGTCGTATTGCAACGCCCCGTAGGGCATCCCGTTCAGGTTGGATTCTATTTTCGCCCAATCCATGGGTAGGCCTTCGAGCCGCGCCAATTCTTCGGTGCGACGGACTTGGAGAATCGCGTCGTTCATCGAGCCAATCAGGGAACGGTTGCTTCGGGAGAAGAAGGCAAGGCTCTGATGGAGGGGATTGAACTCGGCACCATGCGCAGCCCAGACCTCGGCGACGCGACCCAGAAAGAGGGGCAAGAATGTTTCCAAGGTCGTAATCCCCGTCGCCGGGATGAGGATCGCCCAGAGCGTGGCATCGTTCATCATCACCGCGGCGGGATTCCGTCCGATCTGGACAAAATGGGCGCTCCACGAGTCCAATCGCCCCGCTTGCGGCACCTTTTCTCCGGGAAGGCTCAGTTGGCAGCGGTAGTGTTTCGCGAAATCGCGTGAGGCATGGATGAGGATCGGCATCTGTGGTCCGTTTTCTCCGCACCCTATCTCCTCCGCTTCTTTCCTTCAAGAATGGGGCGCGGCGATTTACGGCTTGCTGGTGCGGCGCGCCTCTTGCACGGACAATTGATGGATGCGGGAGGGTTTGTCCGGGAGCAGATGAACCCATCCCACCCTGTCGGGTGTGGCATTCCACAGGGTGCAGTCCTGCAGGGCCAGTTTCTCCACCGTGGTGTTGGCCAGTGTGAGCAGGTCGGAATCCGTGTTCGACTCCCGTGCGCTGTGGCGCTCCAGCAACAGGCTGCCGATGTTCGCCACATCCACGACGGAGCCATGCAGATGATTGGAAGCGGATTCCACGTCCGAAATCACCAGCTCGCCGAAGTGTCCGTCTCCCATATGCGGCCAGTAGTTCTGAAGCCGGTAGGCACAATGGTCAAATTCTCCCCGCAGGCCTGAAAGGGTCACCTTTTTGATGGTTCTGCCTGCCGTGGGATAGAGCCCCACCCCGACGTGGGTGCGTTTGCCCTCCTTGCTGGAACAGCGGATGTTTTCGATCACGACATTTTCCACGTCGATATTGTTTTCCTTGGAAATGCCGATGTCATTCCCGCGCAAACTGCCGATGCCCGTGGAGACCGCCACCATGTCGTCGTTGGTGTAACCGCTCAGATGCGCCACGTAGATATTTTTGGCGATCCCGGTGATTCCGTCTCCGTTCTTTCCTCTGGCCACTTGCTGATCGAAGATGAAATGGCTGAATCTCACGGTGCCGCACAGGAAATAGGCGATGCCCCAGGCATTGGTGTCCTGTACATGGAAGCCATCCATGACCAGTTGATCCACTTTGGTGAAGGTGGTGCCGAATCCGAAATACCCCTCGCGGTAGTCTTTCGTGTAGTTGCGTTCCTGGCGCGATCCGTTGCCGAGGAGGCGGCCATTGAGCAGAATGATGTTGGTATCGCCTTTCTCCTGATTTTCGTTTTGCAGCAAATAAGCGTTGGCCCCCTCTTCCAGGACCAGGGAAGCCTGTTGGAAGTCGATGTAGGTGTCCGACGGGATGCGGATGGGCTCCGACAAGCGGTAGGTGGCCTGCGGAGAAAAATGGACGATGCGGTGCCGACGCAAGAGTCGGTTGATTTCCTCCGCGGAACTCCCCTCGGGCACGAGCTTGGCCAACTCCGCGGTGACGGGGCCGGGCGCGTCTTGGCCTTTCTTCCGGCAGCTCACCTCTCCCTGCCCGTAGAGGATTTCAACCGGCTCGCCCGCTTGGTCGGGGACGGTGAAGGAAAAGCCGGGAAAGGGATCTCCCCGCCCCGCTTTTTCCGCAGCGCCGCCGGTGGCGAACGGATACGCGAACCACGCGGTCAGGAGCCACGCCACGCACAGCCGGATCGGATTGGTGCAAATCTTCAAGGGGAATGTCCGGTAGCCGGTCAGCCGAGGGCTTTCACCGCGTTGACGAGGGTGGCCGCGTTCATCCCCAGTTCGTTCATGACGATGTCGCCGGGGGCGCTGATGCCGAAACGGTCGATCCCGACCACCGCGCCGGAGGTGCCGACGTATTTCCACCAGAGACCGCTCACTCCGGCTTCGATGGCCACGCGGCGGGTGCAGGCGGCGGGGAGGACGGACTCGCGGTATTCGGCGGGCTGGCGCTCGAAGCGCTCGAAACACGGCATCGAGACGACGCGAACACCGTCCCCGAGTTCCGCAGCGGCTTGGAGGGCGTGCTGCAGTTCGCTGCCGGTTCCGAGAAGGATGGTGGTGAGCGGGCCTGTTTCTTTTTTCACGATGTAAGCACCGCGGAGAACGCCTTCGCGGCGTTCTTTCGCCGGGACGTCGCTGAGAGTGGGGACATTCTGACGGGTCAGGAAAAGGGCGGTGGGGCCGTCCTGGCGTTCGATCATGGCACCGAAGGCGCCGGCGGTTTCCTCGGGATCGGCGGGGCGGATCACGTCGAGGTTGGGGATGACGCGGAGACCGCTGACCGTTTCGACGGGCTGGTGGGTGGGACCGTCCTCCCCGACGCCGACGGAGTCATGGGTGAGGATGTAGCCGACGGGCAGCTCGGCCAACGCGGCGAGACGGATGGAGGGGCGCAGGTAATCGGCGAAGACCGCGAAGGTCGCGCCGGTCACGCGGAAGAGGCCGTCGTAGGCGATCCCGTTGCAGATCGCCCCCATGCCGTGCTCGCGGATGCCGTACCAGATGTTGCGTCCGGCGGGATCGGCGGGAGTGAAGTCGCCCCCGCCTTTGATGTAGTTCTTGGTGGAACCGAAGAGGTCGGCGCTGCCGGTGATGAAATTCGGCAGGGCGGCGGCGACGGCCTGGATGATGTCTCCTCCGGCGGCCCGGGTCGCGCCCTTGTAGTCGGCGGCGAATTCGGGGATGAGATCGAGGAAATTTTCGGGGAGGGCTCCCGCGACGCCGTCCGCGAGTTGTTTCGCGAGGTCGGGATTCGCCGATTTCCAAGCGGCGAAGGTTTTTTCCCATTCGTCGTAGGCGGCGGTGAGCTTGCCGGTGTGGTCGGCGAAGTAGGCGCGCGTCGCGTCGGAGACAAAGAAGGATTCGTCGGGCAGGCCGAGGCCTTTGCGGGCGGCGGCGGCGAACTTGGCACCGCCTTCGCCGTGTCCGGCGGCGGTCCCGGCGACTTCGGGAATGCCCTTGCCAATGAGCGTTTTCGCCTCGATCAGCTTGGGTTTGCCGTTGCGATTGGTTTTGGCCTCGGTGATGGCGGCGTGGAGGGCCTCGAGATCGTGTCCGTCGACCTGGATGGTGTCCCAGCCGAAGGCGGCGAAGCGGGCACAGGCGTCGTAGCTCTGGGTCACGTCGGCCATGGCGTCGAGGGTGACGTCGTTGGAATCGTAAATCAGGACGAGGTTGTCGAGTCCGGCGTGCCCGGCGAAGGCGATCGCCTCGCTGGCGACCCCCTCCTGGAGACAGCCGTCCCCGGCGAGGCAGAAGATGGTCTGGTCGAAGAGGGTGTGCTCGGCGGTGTTGTATTTTTTCGCCGCCATTTTCGCGGAGATGGCGTACCCGACCGCGCTGCCGACTCCCTGTCCGAGCGGGCCGGTGGTGGCTTCGACTCCGTCGGTCTCATGGAACTCGGGATGGCCGGGGGTCTTGCTGTGGAGCTGGCGGAAATTTTTGACCTCGTCGAGGGGGAGATCGTATCCGGCGAGGTGGAGCCATCCGTAGAGGAACATGCTGCCGTGTCCGGCGGAGAGGATGAAACGGTCGCGGTTGAGCCATTTCGGCTGTCGGGGGTGGTAGCGGAGGTCGTTTCCGAAGAGCACCGCGCCGATCTCAGCCGCCCCCAGGGGCAGGCCGAGGTGGCCGGAGCTGCAGGCGTGGACGGCGTCGATGGCGAGGCCGCGGGCTTCGTTGGCGGCTTGGGAAAGGGCTTCTTGATGGAGGTCGCTCATAATGTCTCGGTTCCTTTTTGGGCAATATTTTGGGCAATACATGGCGCATTTGCTTCCCTTATCAAGCAGTCATTGGAAAGTGGCTTCCCGAAAAACGGACATGACAGACGCCGATTCCGGCGCAATATAGCCCCACCATGGTTGACACTACAGACAACTTCCTCAAGATCGGTCTGCCCAAAGGCAGCCTCTCCGAGCCCACTTTGAACCTTTTCAAAAAGGCCGGGTACCACATTCACGGCGCGGATCGGTCCTATCGTCCGACCATCGACGACCCGGAATTGCAGGTTCGCCTGATCCGCGCGCAGGAGATCGGGCGCTACGTCGACCACGGTTTCCTCGACTGCGGGATCACCGGGATGGACTGGATCGCGGAGAACGGCGCCGATGTCCACGTCGTCTGCGACCTGCGCTACAGCCGCGCGACCTCCAATCCGACCCGCTGGGTGCTGGTGGTGCCGAATGACTCGCCGATCCAGTCGGTCAAAGATCTCGAAGGCAAGCGCATCGCCGCCGAAGCCATCGGCATCGTGGAAAAGTACCTCGACAAACACGGGGTCAAGGCCGCCGTGGAATTCAGCTGGGGCGCCACCGAGGTGAAGGTCCCCGAGCTCGTCGACGCCATCGTCGATATCACCGAGACGGGTTCCTCCCTGCGGGCGAACAATCTCCGCATCGTCGATGTCCTGATGGAGAGCTATCCGCAGTTCATCGCCAAAAAAGAATCGTGGGAGGATCCCTGGAAACGGGCCAAAATCGAGCGTCTCGCCGTGCTTTTGAAGGGTGCCCTCACCGCCCGCGGCATGGTCGGGCTGAAGCTCAACCTCCGCGACGAAGCCCTCGAACAGGCCCTCGACCTGCTGCCCTCGCTGCGCCGACCGACCGTCTCCCGCCTCGCTCAGGAGGGCTGGATCGCCCTCGAGGTGGTCTTGACCGAACTCCAGGTCCGGGAATTGATTCCCCGGCTCAAGGAACTCGGTGCCGAAGGAATCATCGAATACCCCTTGAATAAAGTGATCGAGTGACCGATACTCCCGACCCGCCGGATTCGGACAAGAGTTCGGGACGGCTAAACCTGAATAGAATTTTTGATTATGGGTTCCCTGAAAAAGAGACGGAAAACCAAGATCAATAAGCACAAGCGACGCAAGCGCATGAAGGCGAATCGCCACAAGAAGCGTTTGCGTTACAAGAGCTAAACATTGATCTTGGCAAAATGAAGACAGTGCGGCAAGGTGGTCCGGTTATGTTGGTTCACCGCCGCATTGTTGCGTACGTCGCGAGCGTTTTCCCCGTGTTGTTCCTGCTCCTCCCGGTCCGGGCGGAGAAAACGCGGGATCTGGAGGACTACGCCCAGGTCTACGTGAACGAGTTCTTCGCGCCGGACGACAGCCTCACGCTCTCGGACGAGGCCGGGCGAAAGAGCCGGGCGCTGGCGCATTACGCCTACGGGCGCGGGCTCGAAGTGCGCGGTCGCACCGAAGAGGCGGTCGAGGCGTATCGGCGGGTTCTGGAAAACCAGCCCGACCAGTTTTTTCTCGCGCGCAAGACCGCCTATCTCCTGGCCCGCTCGGGTGAGGAGAGCGAGGCGCTGGCCCTGCTCGAAGAGAGTCTCGCCAACAATCCCGACGAACCCTACGCCCACATTTCCCTCTCGGAGTTCCTCGCGACGTACCAGGCCAACGATCCCGCCGGACGCCAGCGCGCCTTCGAGGTCATCGAAAAGGCCGTCGAGCGTTTTCCCGACGAAGCGGCCGTCTACGAGCATCTCGTGAAGCTCTACCTCGCTGCCAATCGCCGCGAAGAGGCCCGGGAACTCATCCGCGACGCGACCGCCCGCGAGAACAAGAGCGCGGCCTATTGGCTCCGCCTCGGTCGCCTCGCTGCCCAGGTCTGGGCGATCCGGGAGAGCAGCGACCCCGCCGAGACGGAAGTGGTCGACGCTCTCCACGCCAAGGCCCTCGATCTCGCCGCCGGCGACAGCGGGATCATCGAACAGGTCGCCGACTACTACCACGCCACCGGGCGGTTCGACCAGGCCATCGCCGCCTACGTTCAGATCATCACCGCCGAACCCGATCGGCTCGATCTCCGCGAGAAACTCGCCCGCGCCTACGGCGGAAAAGGCGACGAGGAAAAAGTGATCTCGACGCTGAAAGAAATCGTCGAGATCGATCCCCAGAACGCCGACATCCACAAGCAGATCGCTGGGATCTTCATGCGGGGCAAACGCTTCCAGGAGGCGATCCCCCATCTCCAGGCCGCCCTCACCATCACCAAGGGCAGTGCCACCGAATACGGTGCCCTCGGCCGCATGATGATAGAGTCGCGGGAGTTCGAACTCTCCGTGGAATTCCTCACCGAAGCCGCCTACCACTTCCCCGAATCGCCCGACTTCCCCTTCCTGCTGACCTTTTCGCTGGGCAATCTGGAACGCTGGGAAGAGGCCATCGAGCAATTCCAGGCCACCATCGCCCTCGCCAAGGAGACCCAGCCGCAACTGCTCAACGAGGGCTTTTACTTCCGCTACGCCGCCGCTTTCGAACGTCTCGGCCAATTCGAGGAAGCGGAGGAGTTTTTCCGCAAAACGATGGAACTCATCGCGCGGAACGATCCCAACGGGGAGAACGTCGAGTTCACCGCCACGGTCTACAACTACCTCGGCTACATGTGGTTGGAGAACGACATGAATATCGACGAGGCCGGGGAACTCATCAAAACCGCCGCCGATCTCCAACCCGAGAGCGGGGCGATCGCCGACAGCCTCGGCTGGTTTTATTTCAAAAAAGGCGAATTCGAACAGGCGCGGGAGGAACTCCTCCGTGCCGAAAGTCTCATCGAGGAGATGGACGCCGTCATTCTCGACCACATCGGCCAGACCTTCCACCAGTTGGGCGACCGGGACACGGCCATCGAATACCTCCGCAAAGCGGTCGAGCTGGAGCCGGAAAAAGAAGAATTCTCCAAACGCCTCAAGGAATACGAGAAAGGTCTCGCTAAGCGCGTCGCTCCCGCGCCGGAGAAAAAGGAGAAAAAGACCCCCGCATCGGAAAAAACTCCCGCAGCCGACGGGAAAAAAGAAGCGGACGCCCCTCCCTCTCCGATACCCGCCGAACCGGTCCGGCGAGAGTGAGGCCCCGCGCGAAAGCGCCGCATTTTCGATCCCCGTTTTCGATCCCTTTTCCCGGCGCGAGCGTATCGATAGATAACATGAGCAAGACATCCCCCAGCGCAACGAAGGAGAACAAAATCGTGGAGGCCCTCAAGACCGCCTACGCCATGGAACTGGAGACGGTGCAGAACTACATCGCCGCCTCGGTCAACCTCGACGGAGTGAGATCGGATGTCGTCAAGAAAGCTCTCGCCGCCGACATCGCCGAAGAGCTGTCCCACGCCCAGACGCTGGCCAACCGGATCAAGACCATCGGCGGCCAGGTGCCGGGCAGCCTCGCCCTCGAGAGGAAACAGAAGTCCCTCCAGCCGCTGGAGGATTCGACCGACATCGTCGGCGTCATCAAGGGGGTCATCGACGCCGAAGAGGCGGCCATCGCCCAATACAACGCGATCATCAAGATCTGCGACGGCGTCGACTACGTGACCCAGGACATGGCCATCGGCTTGCTCTCCGGCGAGGAGGACCACCGCCGCGAGTTCATCGGCTTCCTCAAGGAATACGAGAAATAGGCCGGGAAAGAGAACCGCTCACCGGCCGGGCGCTTCGGGCGGGCGGTTCCGCCGCTTCCGCGTGAACCCGTAGACGAGGAAGGCGAGGCCCACCACCAGCATGAAGGTCGAGTAGAACTGGCCTTTGGTGAGGCCGGCGATGTGGCCGGAATCCGGTTCCCGGAAATTTTCCACGGCGATGCGCCCGACCGCGTAGAGGAGGAAAAAGATGCCGGTGAGCACGCCGTGATAGAGATTTTTCCAGCGCAGCCGGACCGCTAGGAGAATCCCGAAGAGCAAAAGGCCCTCGATGAGCGCCTCGTAGAGTTGCGAGGGGTGACGCGGTGTCAGGATATCCCCCAGCATGGCCCGGAAGGCGGGGCTTTCCAGAGAGGCCTCCCGGATCAAGTCGACCACCGCGCGGTGCGCGTCGTGGCCGCTCGCGAGGGCCAGGGAGATGGCGGAGTCGACCTTTTCCGCGAGTCCGGGCACCGCCTCGCCCGCCTTGTCCGCAAGCTCCTTGAGCTGCGCGGTGGGGAACATCCAGGCGAGGCCCGACGGGGTTTGCACCACTTCGTGCAGTTCGTCGGGGAACTTCATGGCGAGGGCGCTCTCGGTGCGACGCCCGTAGAGTTCGCCGTTGACGAAATTCGCGAGCCGTCCGAAAAAGACCCCCACCGGTGCCACCGTGACGAGATTGTCGCCCAAGCCCGCCCACGAGGTCTTGGTGTAGCGGGCGTAGAACCAGGCCGCGATCGTCATTCCGGCGATGCCGCCGTGGCTCGACATCCCGCCGCTCAACACATCGAAAAAGCTGCGCGGATTCGCGACGAGCTCGTCGAAATTGTAGAGCAGCATGTAGCCGAGCCGCCCGCCCAGCATCACCCCGAACACGGCGAGGATGGTGACGAAATCGGCGACCTGGGATTCCTTCAGCTCCGAGGCACCGATCCGGACAAACCAGCGGATCAGGAGAAAGGCGACGAGAAATCCCGCCACGTAGGCCAACCCATACCAGCGGATCCCGAAGGTCTCCGTGAACTGGATCGCAAAGGGGTCGAGATGGTGGACGTAGGTGGCGGTGAGAGCGGACATGCGGGGCACGAACAAAACGCGGGAGAACGGTGAAAGCAAGCCCGCATCGAAGGGCGGACACCCCGGAGCGTTTTGCCATTCTCTACCGAAAAAAATATTCGCCGTATTGAACGGCAGGAGGGGACGCGGTGTCGGAACGCCGTATGAAACGCTCCACCGTGGTCGTCCCGTGGCCGGAAGGCCTGAAATTTCGCTCCGCCGCCCGCATCATCCGCGCGGCGAGGGAGTGCCGCTCGGCGGTGGTCCTGCGTTGTGGCGACCGCATCGCCGACGTCCGCAGTATTCTGGGCCTGGTGATGCTCTGCGGCGTGATGGGCATGCCGATCCAAATCGAGGCCTCGGGCGGAGACGAGGAAAGGGCGGTGGAGGCGATCGAGCAGGTCTTCTCACCAAACGCCCTGGAGGAAGAGTGAGACCTCCGTCGGCGAATCCGCCCCTAAGGCTCCCCCGCATCCGGTGACGGGTCGAGCGGCTGGACAAACCACTCGATCCCGAGATCGTCGTGTTCGTCTTTTCCCCCGAGAAGATGGATGCGGCACTGCCCGCGAACCGTGGAACCGTCCGCGCGGATGAAGGTCACGGTGCGTTCGGACACCTTCCCACCGGAATGCAGTCCGTCGACGACTTCGGCCCACTCGCCGGGGCTTTGCAAAAAGGCGTCCAGGCTGAGCCGTTCGATCACCGGACGCGAGCCTATCCCCAGCATCTCGACGGCGGTTTCGTTGACGAACTGGATTTTCCCTTCCGAGGTGGTGAGGAAGTAGGCGTGATCCATCCTTTCAAAAAGATGGCGGAAACGCTCCTCGCTCTGGCGCAGTGAATCCTCGACCTCACGGCGCTTTTTCAACTCCCGCGCCAGGCGGCGGTTCGAGGCGGACGCCAATCCCAAAAGGAGCGCGGCCAGTCCGAAGATCAGGCCGAAGACCAGCAGCACCTTGCGGACGCTCCACATCCGGGAGATATCGACGAGAATCCATTTTTCGTAGATGCTCAGTTGCTCTTGTTTGGAAACAGAATCGAGCAAGCTATCGAGTATCGAACGCAGCTCGGGCAAATTGGCGGACGCTCCAAAGGTCGGGTCGAACTCCAGCCGCGTCGGGCCGGAAATTTTCAGATTGAGGAGCCCGTTGAAACGGATCAGGTGCGCCGCCACCCCGAGATTTTCCAAGGCGACGTCGGCACTGCCATCCGAGACCCGTTGAAGTGCCTCGACCGAGGTCTCGGTGAACAGCAACGGAATCCCCGGGAATTTTTCCTTGATATAGATGGTCGGTGCATAGCCCGCCGGCATCGCGAGAGTGAGGCCCTCACGCTCGATCTGCTCGAAAGAGGTGTAGAACGGCCCGTCGTTCCGCATGATCGTGACCACCGGAAAGGTGGCGTAGGGACGGGTGTAGAGGACCTCGGCGGGACGCTCCGGGAGATTCGCGAAACCGCTCACAAAATCGATCTCCCCGCGAGCCAACTTTTGCATGGTCTCCTCCCAACTCTTCGTGGGGACATACTCGAAGGGCACTCCCAACCGTGCCGCGAAAATTTCGATGAGGTCGGCATCGATCCCCTCCAGTGTCTCCCCGGTCCGCAGGGAAAACGGCGGCCACGAAGGATCGGCCCCGTAGCGGATGACGCGGCGCGTCTTCAGCCAGGCCGCTTCCTTCGGCGTCAGCTTGATGAGGGATGTCTTTTCCGACGCCGGGATCTCCTCCTGCGCCGGTATGCTGGCGGTGAGTCCCGCTACGAGAACAAGGCTACACATCCATCGCTTCGCCTGACCTTTGTCGGTTTTGCTCTTCATCGTGTGCGGGTCTCCGCGTACCTATCCTATCAGGGCGACCGATAGTGTAAAGTACGATACGCTCTGGAACACGGGCAATATCCGGCGTTTTGGCTTGCCTCGGGAGGAAAAAGCCGATCTCGTTCCGCGCGTCAGCGGGAAGACCACGGGTCAAGTTTCTCCCAATTTCTTCACCCCTTCAACGAGGCCAGGTAGGCGACCAGGTCGAGGAATTGCTCGTCTGTCAGGCTGTCCGTCAATTGGGGTGGCATCAGGGTGGGGATCGCCTCCCGGCTGGCGATGTCTTTGCTCGCGAGCGGTTTGATCCAGGGGGTCGCGGCGTCGCGGTACCAGACGATGTCGTCGCCTTCGCGCTCGATGTAGCCGGAGATGACGCTTCCGGTTTTGGTGGTGAGGGCGACGGCCTGAAATCCCTCTTTGATCTGCCGGTCGGGCCAGAGGATGGATTCGACGATCTGGTCGAGCGGCATCCCCGCCCCGACTCCGTTGAGGGAGGGGCCGATCACTCCGCCCTCGTCGCCGATCTGGTGGCAGGCGGTACAGGCGAGCTGGGCCATGTGATAGACTTCGGCTCCGCGTTTGGCATCACCTTTGCCCTCGCGGATGGCGGTGACCACGGCGGCGACGCGGGCGGGATCATACTCCGGAGCGCCGCTCTGGCGTCCTATCATTTGGTTCAAGAGAGGCGTCAGTTTCCCGTCGCGACGACCGAGCCGGTTCATCGCCGCGAGGATCTCCTGGGCGGTCACCGCATCGGGAGCGGTCCCCGATTCCAAGGCCGCCGCGAGAGCCGACGGTCCGCCGTTCGCTCTCAGGAGAATCGGCAGCAGGGAAAAGCCCTTTTCCTTTTGCTCGGCGTCCGTGATCATTCCCGCGAGGGCCGTCGCCGTTCCGGGGAGATCGGCCACGGCGAGCGCTTCGAGGGCGGGGCGGCGCAGTGCCATCGGCGTGTCCCCCTCCCGCACCAGGGGCCGGAGCGCGGAGACCGCCGCCTCCCGGTCGAGCCTCGCGAGAGCCCCCATCGCGGCGACGCGCAGAGCCGCCGGTGCCGCGGCGTCGCGCGTGACCTCTTCCGCCTCCTTCGCGAGAGGGGCGGCCTTCCAGAGTCCCGCGAGACGGAAGGCGACGCGGCGAAGCTCGGACGATGCGGAGGAGAGGAGCGTGCGGAGATCCGTCGCAAAAGCCGTCGCGGGGATCATCCGACGCGTTTCGGCGGATTCGGCCAGCGCGACGATGAGTTCGGCGTCCTCCGACTGCACCGCCTCGGCGAAAACCATCCCGAGATCGGCCGCGTTGCCCACCCGGGCCAGCACCGCGAGGAGTCGGCCGCGGTCCACCGGAGTCAGGGGGCCTGCGAGGGTTTTTCGCGCGAGATCGGCCGAGACTTCCCCGCCATAGGTCTCCAGCACAAAGGCGAGATGGGTCGGTTTTTCAAATTCCGTGTCGCCTTTCCGCAGGGCGGGGAGCCAGTGGTCCTCCAGCGCGAAAACCGCCTGAGCCAGGGAATATTCGACAAACCGATCCGGGTCCGCATCGAGGGCGGTGAGGGCGAGACGCAGCGAATCCGCTGCGGGCCGGTTGGCGCAGGCCACCACCGCTTCCAAGCGCGGACGGGGATGCGGGTCGGCCAGCAAGCGCGCGAGGCGCTCCGACGCGTCGGCAACCGGATCGGCGCTGCGGGCGAGGATGCGCGCGGCCACGGCGCGGACGCGCGCTTCGTCCGAGGCCTCGAGCCGGTCGAGCAGGTCCGCATCGACCGCTCCGAGGGACTCCAGCACGCCGGCGGCCTCGACCAGGGCCACGGAGTCGGCGGCGGTGTAATCGGCGACCGCTTTTTG
>JAAYAT010000396.1 GCA_012719225.1 Verrucomicrobiaceae bacterium | reverse complement strand
GCCGCTGCCGGCCCCGGCGATGACGAGGGCCGGACCAGGCGGCGCGGTCACGGCAGCGAACTGCTTTTCATTGAGTTCCGCCGCGTAATCGATCCGCGACTCCGTGTCTTTCCGGGTTTGTCTAACAGTATATTCACGCGCCATCTTCGTCGGAGTGTAGTCCGCGAACACCGCTTTTGCGCAAATAAAACGCCGAAATCTCGTCCGAGTTACATTTTCCTCGCGGCAGCTTCCGCCAACTGACTGCGCTCGCCACGTTCCAGGGTGACGTGCGAAGTGCAGGCCTCGTCACGGAGGCGGTCGCGAGTGTACACAAGACCGTTGCTAAGTCTATCCACATAAGGGTTGTCGATTTGAGCGGGATCGCCCACGAGCACCAACTTGGACCCCTTCGCCATCCGTGTCACGATGGTTTTTGCCTCGAGGGGGGTTAATTGCTGGGCTTCGTCGAGAATGAAAAAACGATTGGGAATGGAGCGCCCGCGGATGTAGCAGAGCGCTTCGACTTCGATGAGGCCGGATTCCAGAAAAGGCTCGTAGCTCTTTTTCCCTCCGACGGTGGGAAAAGCATCGGAGCCGTTTTTGCGCGGGCGGGCCGGTTGCTTGCGTTTGCCGGGACCGCCCTGGTCGGGGGCGAGGATGAATTCGAGGGCGTCGTAGACGGGTTTCAGCCAGGGATCGAGCTTTTCTTCGAGGGAGCCGGGGAGAAACCCGAGGGTGTCGCCCATGGGGATGACGGGGCGGCTCACGGTGACTCCGTTGTAGGCCCCGCCGAAGGTCAGGTGCAGGGCCGAGGCCACCGCGAGGAGGGTTTTCCCGGTGCCGGCCTGTCCGTAGCAGGTCACGAGGGTGATCTCGGGATTGAGGAGGGCGTCGAGGAAGCACTGCTGCCCGAGATTGAGAGGGCGGAGAGGGGTGCCGCGCTGGATTCGAATCTGGTCGGGAACGATCAACTTGTGAAAGGCCCCGTCGCTGCCCATGCGGGCGGGCATGGTGCGTTTCTCCCCGGCTTGGAAAAGGACGTATTCATTCGGGCTGACGCCCCGGACGTGGGCGGGACGATCGAGGGATCCGGCGCTGGCGAAGCGCTGCAGCTCGCTGGCCTTGAGATCGACGATCCTGCGCGAGGCCCCCGGTTCGGCGTCGTCGACTTTGTCATTCTGGTAATCTTCGCAGGGGATTCCGATGGCGAG
This sequence comes from Verrucomicrobiaceae bacterium, assembly GCA_012719225.1. Classification (GTDB taxonomy): domain Bacteria; phylum Verrucomicrobiota; class Verrucomicrobiia; order Verrucomicrobiales; family DEV007; genus Arctic95D-9. The sequence continues at coordinate 865 of JAAYAT010000396.1, read as the reverse complement.
CGCCTTGAGCCTGAGGTTGAGATCCTTGGTCACGAGGATCGTCGGGGCGGTGTTTTTCTCGGCGATCCGGCGGGTGCAGATGAGGATATGGTTGTCATTGCTCTCCTGACCGCGGAAAATTTCGAGGAGTTCCTCGACAAAGGCGCTCTTGGTGCCCGAGGTCGCCCGCGCGGGCACGAGCCGGATGGAACCTCCGTCCCGGTTGGGGATCCCGCTGGTGGCCTGCTCGGGGTGCTTCGAAAAGAGAGCGGCGAGCTTGCGGTGGACGGAGCGGGCACTGGCACCGCGCTCGGATTGCTCGTTTTTGAATTTGTCGAGTTCGCAGAGGACCTCGAGCGGGATGCAGAGATGATTGTCCCCGAAACGGGCGAGGCAATCGGGATCGTGCAGGAGCACGTTGGTGTCGAGGACGAAGTTCTTCCCGATGGCGGAGGGGGCCTTCAAGCCGTTGCCGTAGGCGGGGCGCTTGCGGGCGGTGCCGTGATTGCCGTTTCCGTTCCTGTTTCTCCCGCCCGATCCGAACATCTCGACCTGCACGGTCCCGTTCGCATTTCCACCGGCGCCCGTATCGGATTGTAAGTCAGTCATAAAATCGGAAGGAATCGGTTCTGGAGAACCATGACGAACGTGAACAGGAGCAGTCTGATCAAATTAATTAAGAATGTCAAAATATAATGTGATTTTAGATTTTTTCAGATTCGGGCGGACCGGTCCGGAGCCGCGCCAAATTCCCGCACGGAACGGTGTTTTTCCCGAAATCATCCGGCGCACCGTTCCTTTCCCGGGTGAACCGTCCCGTTGTCGCGCCGTCGCTGCCACCGACCGAATGTCACCTCTTCGTCACACACCCGATTCCACACCCGAT
>JAAYAT010000395.1 GCA_012719225.1 Verrucomicrobiaceae bacterium | reverse complement strand
GTCTTGTAGCGCTCCAGCGAGGCGACTTTTTTCGCGTAGTCGTTCTTCAGCTTGCCGCTCCCGATGAAGGTCGCCACGGCGATCGCGACGATGCAGAAGAGGGGGATGGCGATGCCGAAAACGAGGATGGCCTGGCGATGGTGGGAGACGTTCATTCGCTTTATTTGCGTTCGGTGGTCAGGGCGAGATCATCTTCGGCCGAAAAACTCTGCGCGATGCTGAGGTCGAAGGAGGTCCGGAAATGGCGGGCCATTTTGGCGGGAAATTCCAATGAGGGGGGCATGGTTCCCTGCTTCTGTTGCAGGGACACCTGGACGTCGCGGGTCTCTTCTTTGACCGAGAGGTAGTCGGCGTGGTTCTCCTCGGCGATGCGGTTCATGATCTGGGCGGCGCGGGTGCGGCTCCCGAGGGTGGGCAGTTCGGTCGCGACCTCGGGGTTGGCGTAGCCGGTGACGGTCCACTGGTGTTTCATGCCGAGGGCCTTGCTCTTTCCGGTGTCGAGGGTCTCGACGCGGTAGCTGGCATCCTTGAGGATGACCCCGGCGCTGTTCGGGAAAATCTCCAGCAGCGCCTCGAGGGCGAGCCATCCTTCGGAGCGCTTTGCGAGCAGACCGCTCCAGTGGTCCCACTCGCGCTTTTCCTTTTGCAGGGAGACCAGTTTCTCATCCATGCCCGCGGCGATCCCCTCGTCGAGTTCCCAGGCTTCGGTGCGCATCTTGGCGATGAAATCGGCACCGGTCCAGCCCGCGAAAACCAGCACCGCGAGGACCGCGACCCGCTGGAACCAGCGCGAGGCCTTGAGCAACTGCAGGTCGCCCCGGGTCGGCATCAGCTCTCTCTCGCTGCGGGCGAGGCCGTAAAAGTCCTGCGCGGCCCAGTGTTTGCGAAGCTCGCCGAAGGCCGCGCCGGGAGCGGTTTCGTTCCCCTTGGCCGGATGTACCGCCACCCAAAACTCGAAGCGGCGATCCGGGACACCTTCCAGGAAATCGAGTTGTCCCGGGGCGAGGCACAGCAGGGTGCTGTCGGGATTCTCCTCCCGGGTCGGTTCGAGCAGTTCCCCGATCTCTTCGGAGGCCATCCCGGTGAGGGAAAAATAGGTGATCGTGGGGGTCCGGATGTTGAGGAGCGCACCGGTGCTCTTGATGACTTCGGCGATCTCGAAAGGCGAGAGATGGCCCTCGCTCCGGTGGAGGAGGGGACGCACCAGGAGCAGCTCTTTCTTGGGCCCGGTCGCGAAAAGATAGGTGAAACTGCCGTATTGGAAGAGGAAAATGCCGTTCACGAGAGCGCTCTCGGGGACGAGCAGGGGTGCCGCTGCCATCGCCTCGAGGGGGGCGGCGTGGACGTTGACGATCACCGGGAGATTGCGCAGCACGCCGTATTCGCGGAATTCCTCCACGATGAAGTGGTAGTGTGAAGAAACTTGAACGGCGAGGGAGCGCCGCTGCTCCTCGACGGCACCGGGGAGGGGGAGGAGACGCCAATGCCCCTCGGCGGGATCGAGAGACTCGTCCCCGAGGGCGATCTCGGGCGCGGTGATGAGCAGTTCGTTGAG
>JAAYAT010000050.1 GCA_012719225.1 Verrucomicrobiaceae bacterium | reverse complement strand
TCTGCCGGCCGGGATCCCCGAGGAGATGGACGTGCTGCCCCATCCCCACATCGGACTCTCCACCCTGACCTATCTCTTCGACGGCGAGATCATGCACCGCGACAGCCTCGGCTCTGAGCAACCGATCCGCCCGGGCGAGGTCAACTGGATGACGGCGGGCCGGGGCGTCACCCACAGCGAGCGCTTCGAATACGCGCGCCGCGAAGGGGGTCCGGTCCACGGGGTGCAAGCCTGGGTCGCCCTCCCCGACGCTGAGGAGGAATGCGCCCCCGCCTTTTCCCATCACCAGCGCGACGACCTGCCGGGCTTCGACGAGGCCGGTGTGCGGGGGCGTCTCGTCGCGGGAAAGGCGCTGGGCTTCGAAGCCGCCGTCCCGACCCATTCCCCGCTCTTTTATCTGCATTGGGATCTGGCGGCCGGGGCGCGGACGGAGTTGCCCGCCGAATACCCCGAGCGCGCCATCTACGTCGTCACCGGAGAGATCGAGGTGGGCGGACAGCGTTTCGAGGCCGGTCGGATGCTGGTGCTCTCGCCCGGCGCGCCGCTCGCGATCACCGCCCTCGCCCCGTCCGTCGTCATGGCCGTGGGCGGCGAACCCGTCGGCCCGCGCTTCATCGACTGGAATTTCGTCTCGTCCTCGCGAGAGCGCATCGAAGAGGCCAAGGCCGACTGGCGGGCCGGGCGCATGAAGCTGCCGAATCTCGATCACGACCGCTTCATCCCGCTCCCGTCGTCGCCGGACAAAAGGTGAAAACCGGCACCTCCGGTGGAAGGAATCGTCCCTTCCGGCGTCTCATGGGCTGGATCAACACAGCACCACACGACAACACGACTATGGAAGATTGGATTGGATACAAAGACGAAATTTTGGGCCGCATCGGAGAGCTCGCCAAACTCAGCCCCGACACCGTGCGGGGCTACCAGACCCTTTCGGGGGCAGGGGCCAAGACCGGTCACCTCGACGGCAAAACGCGGGAACTGATCGCCCTCGCCGTCGCCGCGACGACCCGCTGCGACGGCTGCATCACCGTCCACAGCAAGGCCGCCCTCGACGAGGGAGCGACCCGGGAAGAGATCGCCGAAGCCCTCGGGGTCGCGGTGGCGCTCAACGCCGGAGCCGCCTTGGTCTATTCGGGACGTATCCTCGACGCGGTCGATAGCCACGCCGGGGGCGAACCGTCCCGGTGAGCCGCCGGATCAGGAACGACGGTCGCTCGTCTGTCGGCGGCCGATTTTCCCCTAATTCGGACGACGGCTCGGCGGGGACGCCTCGCCCTACCTTCGTCAAAGGGAAGGCGCGCGGGCCAAAGAGGGTCGTATGCGCCACCCAACCCTATCGGATCGTCCCGAAAGGCACTATAAATTTTCGCAATGGCCTCCGGAGCACGCGGATGGTCACTACAGATTTTCGCAATGACCTCCGGAGCACGCGGATGGTCACTACAGATTTTCGCAGTGGCCTTCGGAGCACGCGGATGGGCACTATAAATTTTCGCAATGGCCTTCGGAGCACGCGGATGGTCACTATAAATTTTCGCAATGGCCTCCGGAGCACGCGGATGGCCACTATAAATTTTCGCAATGACCTCCGGAGCACGCGGATGGTCACTATAAATTTCCGCAATGACCTCCGGAGCGCACGGATGGTCACTATAAATTTCCGCACCACAAATTGCGAGAAATTGTGAAAATCCATCTTTTCCACAATTGAAGCCCTCGCTTCGATTCCTCAACGCCTCAACGCCTCAATCCCTCAATCCCTCAATCCCTCAATCCTCCCGCAAAAACGCAATCAAATCGGCCATGCTTTCGGGAGAAATGGCGGCTTCGAAGCCGTCGGGCATGAGGGAGAGGCCGGAGCCCCGGATGCCGGCGATGTCCCGCCGCAGCACGTTTTCGGCGATGCCGTCGGCTTGGATCAGTTGCAGGGCGCTCTCGCTCTCTTCGGCGATCATGCCGTAGAGGACGCGTCCGTTTTTGTCCTCGACCTGGTAGGCGAGGAAGTTGGCGGCGACTTCGCGGTTGGGGTCGAGGGTGTTGATGAGGATCTGCTCGGGACTCCAGGAGCGGATGTTGGCGAGATTGGGGCCGACTTCGCGGTCGCCGAGGTCTCCGGCGCGGTGGCAGATGATGCAGGTGGCTTCAAAGACGGCCTTGCCCTTGACGGGGTCGCCGGGTGTTTCGAGGGCGGGCAGGTAGGTCTGGATGATCTCGCGGCGGGGACTGCGCGCGGGATCGGTGAAATGTTTGGCGGCGAGTTCCTTGACCTGCTCGTCGCGGTGGCGGGTGAGAAAGCGCCGCTGGGCGAAGGGCACCTGATGGGCGGGGATGATGTCGGCCTCGATGGCTTGCAGCAGGGGCAGGGCGCGGGCGGCGACCCGGGTCATGGCGGTGATGATCTCGCTGCGCACGGCGGGGGTCTGGGCGGTCCAGGGGTCCAGCAACCGGGGGACGACTCCGGCGTCGCTGAAGCGGTCGAGGGTCTGCACGGCGGCGATTTTGATGTCCTGGGTCTCGCCGGACCCGAGCAAGCCGGAGAGGGTGTCGGCGACGGTGGCGAATTCGTCGAAGGCGAGCAGCCGGATCGCGAAGATCCTTTTCCCGGCGTCGGATGAGGGTGCGGCGGCGCGGTGGCGGGCTTCGTCGAGGAGGGTGGCGATGACCCGGGCGGCTCCGGCGGAATAGGGCTGGCCGCGCAGGCTCTTGCCGGAGCGGCGCAATCCGTCGCCGATGCCGAAGAGGAATTCCCGCAGCACGGGATCGTCGAGGTCGCGGTCTTGGAGGGCGGCGAAGACGCCGCTGATCTCGTCGCTGTCGTTGCGGATGCCGATGGTCTGGGAGAGTTCGCGGATGAGCTCGGCGGTGTCGGCGGCGTCGCCTCCGCGCAGCAGGGCGGCGAGCAGTGCTCCGCCGGTCTCGGCGGTGGAGCTGAGCAGGGCGCTCCGGATCCAGGGATCGGCGCCGTCGCGCAGGGCGATGCGGGTGAGGGCGGCGAAAGCGCGGGGGTCGTCGGATTCGCCGAGGGTGAAGGCGGCCTGGAAACGCACGCGGGCCTCGGGCGCGTCGGCGAGGGGCAGCACGGCCTCGAGGATGTCGGGGTCCTGAAGATGCGGTTCGGCGAGGCGGATGGCGTTTTCCCGCACGCCGGGGGATGCGTCGCGCAAGGCGGCGAGCCGTTCGTTTTTCTCCAAGGCGTCCAAGCCATGCAAAGTCCAGAGGGCGTGGAGCCGGGCGAGGGCGGAGGGGCTTTGGTGAACGAGATTTTTCAGCAAGGGAACGGCGGCGGGGTCCTGTCGTTCGAACAAAAGGCGCTGTGCGGTCTCGCGCCACCAGGAGTCGGGTCGCTCCAGGGTGGCGACGAGTTCGGCGGTGGTCGCCTCGCCGAGGCGGGGGGGGGCGACCGGCTGGAATCCCGGGGGCGTCAGTCGCCAGAGGCGGCCCATTTCGCGTCCGGCCTCCAGATCCACCGCGGCGTGGATGTCCTCGGGGATGCTCCAGGGATGCTCGATGTTCTCCCGATACATGTCGAGGACGTGGAGGGTGCCGTCGGGGGCGTTGTAGAAATTCACCGGGCGGAACCAGTTGTCGGTGGAGGCGACGATCTCGGCCTCGCCATCGACGCGGTCGGCCCGGAAGCTCACGCCGTCGGGGGTCAGCCGCAGCCGGTAGAAGAGGTTGCCGGCGCACTCGGCCACGAAGACGTTGCCGCGATATTTTTCCGGATAGGCGCTGCCCCGGTAGCTGGTGATGCCGCTGGCGGAGGTGACCACCCCGGCCCCGACCAGTTCGCTGCGGGGCATGATGATGTCGCGCTCGCCGGCCCAACGCTCCGCCCGGATGACGCGCCAGGGTTCGGGAGGAGAAATGGAATAAACGCGGAGTTGATCGCCCGATTCGGCCATGTCGTGCAGGCTGCTGCGGGCGAGGAGGGCCGGATTGCGATCGAGATAGCGGGTCGGCAGGACGATGTGCTGGGCGGGGTTGCGGATGTTGCAGAGGAAGCGATGGCCCCAGTCGTCGAAGGATCCGCCGAAGCGCGCGCCCCCGGCCTGGAGTCCGAAGCTGAAATCGCGCGGGTCGATCCGGAAATCGGCCCGGGCCATGGCGATCTCGTCGGGCGCGGCGTCCCCGGCGTCCCCGGCTTCCTCCCCGACGCGGGAGATGCGGCCTCCGTTGGAGCCGCCCGCTCCGTGGATGCGGTTGTCGAGGCCCCAGACGAGGTTGTTCATCACCGCCTGGACATTGAGCTTGCGGAATCCGGTGAAGACTTTGGTGCGCTGGTCGGCCACGCCGTCGCCGTCGGTGTCCTTGAGATACCAGATGTCGGGGGTGGCCGCGACGAAGACGCCGCCTTTCCAGCAGGCCACGCCGGTGGGCCAGGAGAGGTCTTCGGCGAAAACGGTGGCCTTGTCGAAAACGCCGTCGCCGTCGAGATCCTCCAGCAGACGGATGCGTCCGATGGCCGCGTCGGTGGGATTTTCCTGCCCGGGCTTGTGCTTGGCCTTGTCGGTGTAGGGATAGTCCCGCATCTCGCAGACGTAGGCGCGGCCGTTCTCGTCGTAGACCATCGCCACGGGGCTGGCGAGGAGAGGTTCCGCCGCGAGGAGATCCATGCGGAACCCGTCGAGCACCTCGAAGGTAGCGGCGGCCCGGTCCGGCGGGGTCGCGGGCACAGTGGGAATTTTCTCCGTGACCGCCCCGCGCTCCGGAGCGGAGAAAATGGTCTGCTGCGCCCGCAGCGCCGGGACGAGGGACAGGCCCGCCCCGAGGGAAAAGAGGACAAAAGCGGCCCGCGTGGCCTTCGAAATTCGTTTCATACCGTGTTTGTGAAAAAAGGAAAAATCATCCCAACAGCGCCCTGGCGTTGCCCGAGCGCACCGCGAGCGCGTGCTCTTCGCTGAGAACCGATTCCCGGAGCTTGAGCAGGTTGGATTCGTAGTAGAACACCGGCGCGTAGGAGCCGAAGCAGACTTGCTCCGCCGGGATCTGGCGAATGAGATTGGCGACGCCTTCCATGCCCTCGAGCATGGCGATGTCGAAATGGATCCCGCGTCCCGCGAGCGAGGCGAGGGCGAGACCGCGCAGGGTGCGAAAGGCGTTGAGCAACTGGACCCGCAGACCGGGGATGTCCGCCACCAATCCGCCGAGCGGGGCGGTGTCCACCGGCGGCACCGTCACCAGCGGGTGCAGGGTGCGCTCCTCCTCCAGGATCACCGGGATCTGCACGAGCAGGTCATGCTCCGCCGCGCTCCGCAGCAGGTCCACGGCGGCGGGATCGTCGAGGGCGTAGCCGTGGTAGTTCGGATGCAGGCGGATGGCGCGCATGCCGTGCTCTTCGACGCAGCGGCGCAGGTCCTCGCGCCAGCCGGGTAGGCCGGGATGGACCGCACCGACCGGACGAAACAGGGTCGGGTCCAAGGTCTGACACTCTTCGACAAGGCGGGCGTTGACCGCGCTGAGATTTTTGTGGAGGAGGGCGTCGAGATGCCCCACCCAAGCCTCGCCGACCTGGTGTTGGCGCAGTTTGTCCCGCAGGGCTTCGCCGGTGTCCAGCGCCGTTCGGCGGAAGGGCCAGCGCCCCAGGTAGGCGTTGGTGTCGATCAGGGCGGGTGCCGGGGACGCGGTAGGCGGCGCGTTTTTTTCCGCCGCGATGGCGGGGTGAGGTGCGCTCAGGGCCGCCGTGGCGAGGGTGCCGGTCCGGGCGAGAAAACGCCTGCGGGAGAGAGAGTCGGAGGAAGGAACATTGGCATGTTCCGCGTCATGAGAGGTAGCGGAAGCTGCCAAGCTTCCCGTCCTCGATGAACCATCGATCCCCATCCTCGATTCCGTGCCATTCGGGTCGGAGGAAGATTGCGCCGCGTTTTGCTTCATGCCGTGATTCCTTTGGCCTCCAGAATGGGTTTCATGAGACGGCGCAGATTGCCGCCGAGGATCAACTCCTTTTCCCGGTCGGGGATGGCCGCCCCGAAGACCTTGCCGAGTTGGGAGGAGAAACTCCGTCCCGCCGCGTCGCTGCCGTAGAGGACGCGCTCCGCTCCCAGTTCCTTCACCGCCATTTCCGTGAAACCGGCGGTGGGATCGCTGCCGGCCAGTTCGGTGTGGACGTTTTTCAGATCCCGGATCGCCCGGATGCCGAGCTCCCAATCCCCGCCGGAGTGGCCGCAAACGATGGTGGCCTCGGGATGGCGTCGGGCCAGTTCGGCGAAGTCGTCGGGGGTGGATTCACCGGGTAGGTTGCCGTCGCCCGCCTTGAACCAGGTGTGCTGGAGGATCACGGCGCGGAGTTCCGTGGCCCGCTCGATGAGGGGGTCCAGTTCCGGCGCGTTGCAGCGTCCCGCCACCCAGAGTTTGACCGCGACCATGGGGCCGTTGGCGACGCAGCGTTCCAGTTCGGCGAGGGACAGCTCGACGTGTTGGGGGCTGAGATAGACCATGCCAAAAATCCGGTCCGGGCGGGCCTCCACCGCGCGCAGGACCTCGTCGTTCTGTTCCCGGATCTGCTGAGGCGTCGGATCCGTCAAAAAACGGGTTCCCATGCTGAGGCAGAGCCGCTCGATCCCCATGCGGTCGGCCACCTCCGCGAGATGATGCGCACGCGCCTCGGGCGTCGCTTCCGGCAGCGACGCTCCCGTCATGTGGCAATGAAAATCCCAGATACGCATGGAGAAATGAGGAAAAAACACGGCGTCCCGCCCTCCTCTATACAAGCCGAACGAAGCCGGGTGTCGAACCTATTTTTCCCACGATGAGGGGG
>JAAYAT010000394.1 GCA_012719225.1 Verrucomicrobiaceae bacterium | reverse complement strand
TTCATCAAGTGCAGATAGAAGGTGACATTATGGAGGGTCAAGAGCCGCAGGCCGAGGATCTCGTCGTTTTTGATGAGATGGCGCAGGTAGCCGAGAGAAAACCCCTCGCAGAGCGGGTGGGTCTCTCCGGGTGGTGCGAGGGGCAGACGGCATTTTTCCCAGCGGGCGTTCTTGAGATTGATGGTGCCGTCGGGGGTGTAGGCGGTGCCGTTGCGCCCGACGCGGGTGGGGAGGACGCAGTCGAACATGTCGATCCCGCGGGAGATCAGTTCGAGCAATTGGTCGGGCTGGCCGAGCCCCATGGCGTAGCGGGGTTTGTCGGCGGGGAGGAGGGGGGCGGCGACGTCGACGGCTTTGAGCATTTCGGGGACGGGTTCCCCGACGGAGAGGCCGCCGATGGCGTAGCCGTCGAAGTCGAGGGCGACGAGGTCGCGGGCGGCTTTTTCCCGCAGTTCGGGGTAGCAGCTCCCCTGGACGATGCCGAAATACCGCTGCCCCGGCGGGCGATGGGCGGTGATCCAGTCTCGCGCCCGTTCGGCCCAGCGTTGGGTCAGGGCGAGGGATTTCTCGGCGTAGCTCCGCTCGCAGGGAAAGGGCGGGCATTCGTCGAGGATCATGCAGATGTCGCTGCCGATGGAGCGCTGGATCTCGAGGACGGATTCGGGGGTGAGGAAGAGGGGGCTGCCGTCGAGATGGCTCTGGAAACGCACCCCTTCTTCGGTGATCTTGCGCAGCCGGGAGAGGGAAAAGACCTGGTAGCCGCCCGAGTCGGTCAGGATGGGCCTGTCCCATTGCATGAACGCATGCAGTCCGCCGAACTCGTCGAGGACCTCGGTGCCGGTGCGTAGAAAGAGGTGATAGGTGTTGCCGAGGAGGATGCGGCAGTCGAGCGCGGGATCGATCAGCTCGCGCGGGTGGACGGATTTGACCGTGCCCCTCGTCCCCACCGGCATGAAGGCCGGCGTCTCGACCTCCCCATGCGCGAGGACCAAACGCCCTCGGCGGGCGGCGGTGGCGGAGTCGGTCTGCAGCAGGGTAAACATTGGGCGGGTGGGACCGATAACCCGATTTTTCGCGATTGCCAGCGTGGAGTGTGCGGGAGGGTGGGAACGGGTGGGCGAAAAAAAGAGGGTGTGCGGGTGTAACAAATTCCTTCTTTTAGGCCTCCTGAGATGAAGGTCCCACGATTTGATGTTTTCCCATTTTCATGCTTACCTATTGATCATGAGGACAATCTTTGATCTGCCTGAACCGATTTTCCGCGAAGCGAAAGCTCGCGCGGCGCGGGAGGGAGTAAAGCTCAAAGAGTTGATCGTGCGCTACATCGAGGTCGGCCTGCGCTCGCCCGGAGTTCCGGACGGGGGTGAGAAAGGGCACCGGGAGCCTCTACCGACGGCGATTTCGAGAGAGGCGGGCAAGCCGCCCTCCAAGGTGTTGGGCAACCGCGATCTGGATGCCTTGCTGGAAGAGGACGAATTCGACCGCTACCAACGGACCATCGCGTCGGCCAAGGGTGTCGACACATGAGGGATCTGCCCGATATCAACGTGTGGCTGGCCCTCGCGGACGGACAACATCCGCACCATGGAGTTGCCCAAGCCTACTGGAAGGGCGAGGCGGCTCCGGTCGTGGGCTTCACCCGCGTCACTATGATGGGATTTCTGCGGCTGAGCACCCGTCCCGGCGTCCTCAGTCGCCCCCTTGTTCCCGACGAGGCGTGGGCGATCTACCGCGCCTATCTCGCAAGGGATGGCATCCGCCTCCTACCGGATGCGCCGGGACTCGACAGCGAATACGAGCGGCTCGCCTTAGACTCGGGTTTTCTTCACCGCCTTTGGACCGACGCCTATCTCGCCGCCTTTGCCATCTCCGGGGCTTGTCGAGTGGTCTCGTTCGACGGCGATTTCGCCCGTTTCGAAGGTCTTTCCTTCCTTCATCTTCAGCCCAATGCGAGGGCCTGAAACACGAGAAAGGCGCACCTAAATGGACGGGAGAGCCCGAGTTGCCGATTGCGTGGCCGGGGGAGATGGGGAAAGCTGCCCCATGGCGAAACCAGCGACTCTGACGATACGATCTTTTCCCAGCCTGATCGTCGAGGAGTTTTGTTTTTCGGGTCCGGTGGCTCCGTCCCGCTCGGGTTGTTTTTCCCTCTATCTGCTGCTCGCCGGCGAGGGCGTGATGCGGCTGGACCGTGTCGCCCACGAGTTGGCGGGACCGGTTCTGGTGGCCTTGAATCCGTATCAGCGGGTCGCGTTCCGGTTTTCCGATCCGGCGCGGGGAAGGGTGCTGCAGTTCCATCCGAATTTTTTCTGCATCGAAACCCAACACCACGCGGTGGGGTGCAACGGCATCCTCTTCAACGATATCTACGAGGCCCCGCTGGTGAATCTCTCGCGTGAGGAGGCGGCGGATTTCGGACGCATCCTGACGGGGATGGAAAGGGAGATCCACGACGGCGCGATGGCCCATCTCGAGGTGCTCTCGTCACTGCTGCGGATTTTTCTGATTCGGGCGACGCGGTGCAAAATGGAGGCGAGGGAGGAGACGCTCACCGCCCCGACCACGGGCCTGCGCCTCCTGCGACGGTTGCGGGAGGAGATCGAAACACACTACCGGGAACTCCATCGACCGTCGGACTACGCGCGCCTGCTCGGGGTGTCGCGGCGCGCCCTGGCGGAGGCAGTGCGGGATCACCTCCACATGACGGTCTCGCAACTGATCCGCGACCGGGTCATGCAACACGCCAAATGGCAACTGCTCCACACTCTGCGCCCGGTCAAGGAGATCGCCTTCGAACTCGGTTTCGAGGACGAGTTTTATTTCAGTCGCTTGTTCAAAAGGGCGGTGGGACTGGCGCCGCTGGTCTTCCGCACGAGGGAGACGGAAATTCGCGGAGGGGCCAATTTGTCCATGTGATCGGCTCTTTTGTCCATTCCCTCCCGCGGAAATCGGGGGGAATGTGCGGGATGACACCGGAAAAGAAAACCAGTCCCGTCCACGCCCTTTACGAACTCGCCGCCCGCGGGGAGACGATTGGATTCACCCTCACCCGGATCGGCTTGGTGGTGGTGTTGGTCTGGATCGGCGCGTTGAAGATCTATCCCTACGAGGCCGACGGCATCGTCCCCTTCGTCGCCAACAGTCCGGTGATGAGTTTTTTCTATGAATACCCCGCTCCGGACTACCGTGCGCACATGAATCCCGAAGGTGCCCTCGTCCCGGAAAACCGCGCCTGGCACGCGGAAAACGGCACCTATCCGTTCGCCCTCGGCCTCGGCGCGGTGATCGTGCTCTACGGGGTCATGATAGGGCTGCATCCGTGGCTGCCCCAGGTGGCGGCGGTGGGGAGCGCGCTGGTGGTGATCATGGCGCTGGTGACCCTGTCGTTTCTCGTGACCACCCCGGAAACCTGGGTGCCGGACCTCGGGGACGAGCATCACGGCTTCCCCCTCCTGAGCGGGCGGGGGCGGCTGGTGGTCAAAGACGCCATCATGCTCGGGGCCGGCTGGGTCACGATGGCGCATTCGGCCAAGGTGTATCTGCGAGCTGTTTAGCTTTTTTGCTGTTAGCTTTTTAGCCATTTTGCGGCTCTGCTCCCGCCCGATAGGCTTCGTCGGGGCTAGAAAAGCCCCGTTCCTTGGGCTGGCGCAGTATCCAGCTTCGGTCCCAAGGAGGGGCGCTTTTCTAGCGCCCTGCACAAGCCCCGTCCGACGAAGCCCATTCGGGGCAGAGCCGCTAAATGGCTAAAAAGCTAACAGCTATAAAGCTACCCGCTAAACAGCTAAACCCACACGGCGAAGCTCTGGACAAGCGCTCTTCGCGGCTTAGGCTGAGACATGTCCGCCTCTCCCACCTCACATCGACGCCTCCTCGATTGGGTCGCGAATCTGGAATCGCTCTGCCGTCCCGCCAAAGTGGTCTGGTGCGATGGCTCCGACGAAGAATGGCACCGCCTCTGCGGAGAACTCGTCGACGCGGGGACTTTTGTCAGGCTGAATCCTGAGAAGCGCCCCGACAGCTACCTGGCGCTCTCCGATCCCGGCGATGTCGCGCGGGTCGAGGACCGGACTTTCATCTGCAGCCGCCGCGAGGCTTTCGCCGGTCCGACGAACCGCTGGTGCGCTCCGGCGGAGATGCGGGCGACGCTGGACGGGCTCTTCGACGGTGCCATGGCGGGCCGCACCCTGTATGTGATCCCGTTTTGCATGGGGCCGATCGACTCGCCCCACTCGCTCATCGGGGTGGAGGTGACCGACTCGGCCTACGTCGCGGTGAACATGAAAATCATGACCCGCATGGGTGCGCCGGTGCTGGAACGACTCGGGGAGGAAGGGGATTTCATTCCCTGCGTGCATTCGGTGGGCGCGCCCCTGACACCCGGACAAGCGGACGTGCCGTGGCCCTGCAATCCGGAGAAATACATCGTCCATTTCCCGCACGAACGGGAGATCTGGAGCTACGGGAGCGGCTACGGAGGCAATGCCCTGCTCGGGAAAAAATGTCTCGCCCTGCGCATCGCCAGCGTCATCGCCCGCGAGGAGGGCTGGATGGCCGAGCACATGCTCATCAGCGGAGTGGAAAATCCCGAGGGGGAAAAACGCTATGTCGCGGCTGCGTTTCCGAGCGCCTGTGGCAAGACGAACTTC
>JAAYAT010000393.1 GCA_012719225.1 Verrucomicrobiaceae bacterium | reverse complement strand
GGCGCTGCAATATCACGAGGTGCCGCTTGCGGGGCAGGGGGAAACAGGGTTGACTCCGGAACGCAACCCTCTTCCCTGACCCGCCCGATCCCGCCATGACAGACGCCAAAAAAAACCTCCCGCCGGGAGTCGCCAAGGTGGGTCTCGCCACCGCCATCGCCATCGTCGTGGCGAATATGATAGGCACCGGCGTTTTCGGGAGCCTCGGCTTCCAGGTGGCGGGCATACCCTCGGGCTTTCCCGTGATGCTGCTCTGGCTCATCGGCGGTCTCCTCTCCTTTTGCGGGGCGGTTTGCTACGCGGAACTCGCCTCGATGTTTCCGAAATCGGGCGGGGAATACCATCTTCTCACCAAGGCGTGGAGCCCTTTCATCGGATTCCTCGCCGGCTGGCTTTCGGTCACGGTGGGCTTCGCCGCCCCGGTCGCGGCGAACGCGGCCCTGCTCGGCGGCTACATGGGCGAGATCACCGGAAAAGCGCCCTACTGGTTCTCCCTCCCGGTGGTCCTCGTGGTGGCCGCGATCCATCTCGGAAAACTCAGCAACATCGGCCTGTTCCAATCGGGTTTCACCTATGCGAAAGTGGCGCTGATCGTGGTGCTCGGGCTGCTCGGTTTCACCGTGGGAACGGCCCAGCCGATTTCCTTTTTGCCCCGGTCCGGGGACATGGACCTGATCCTTTCGAGCGACTTCGCCGTCTCCCTGGTCTACGTGCTCTACGCCTACACCGGCTGGAACGCCGCGACCTACATGATGGACGAGGTCCGCTCGCCGGAAAAAACGGTGCCGCTCGCCCTTCTCATCGGGACGCTCATCGTCACGGTGCTCTACCTTTTCATCAACGCCGCCTTCCTCCACTCGACGCCCATCGCGGCGATGGCGGGCAAGCCCGAGGTCGGCCTGGTCGCGGCGGAGAGCATCCTCGGGGCGCGGGGCGGGATGATCATGGGCGTCCTCATCAGCTTCGGACTCATCTCGACGGTCAGCTCGATGACCTGGGCGGGGCCGCGGGTCACGGCGGCGATCGGACGCGACTACCGGCATTTCAGCATTCTCGGCCGGACCAATAAAAACGGGGTTCCGGCCCTCGCGGTGTTGCTCCAGACGGGGATCGTGTTGATTCTGGTCTGCTCGGCGACCTTCCAAGAGCTCATCAACTACGTGCAGGCGCTCCTCACGATCTCGTCGCTGATGGTGGTGATCGGGATGTTTTTCCTACGCCTCCGTCGCCCCGACCTCGAGCGTCCCTACAAGGCCTGGGGATTTCCGCTGACGCCCTTGATTTTCGCCAGTGTGAGCCTCTACGTGCTCTGGTTCCAAATCCAGGCGATGCCGCGCGAGTTCCTCTACGGCCTCGGCACCCTCGGACTCGGGGTGCTGGTGTATTTCACCCTTGCGCGGGAACGTTCCGAAACCCCGACGGCGGGGTGAGGGCAACGCGCGGAATTCCCGGGGCGGGAAATTTGCCTTGAAAAATGTCATCGAGAAGGGAAACTAGGCCCCGCTCGATTTGTTCCCCGAACTCGACAGATCAGGCGATTTCCCCGTTTGTCGTCCACTTGGCAGCCCAAGAGGGAGGACAGCACCCAAAGGGAGGGATGGCTGAGTCCGGTTTAAGGCGCTCGATTCGAAATCGAGTGTAG
>JAAYAT010000392.1 GCA_012719225.1 Verrucomicrobiaceae bacterium | reverse complement strand
GTCCTCGCCTGGGCTTCGATCCCGTGCTTGCGGGCCAACTTGGAGACCAAGTGGCCTGGAATCAGGTTGCAAACCTGCGCGAGAACGCAGAACTTCGATTTGGTGGCTGGTTGTTTGTTTTTCACAAGACCGATCCCTAAGTGGGATCGACCTCCAGCCACCACCTTTTTTACTCAAGCCATGGGATGGCTGTGTTTTTAGGTCTATAGCCCGGCGATTGGCTCTTGGCGTTGCTTTTCAGGGCTTGGCTATCTGAAGACATGCTTTTTTTACCTGGAGACGGACGCTTCCGCTTGTCCGGCAGTGTGGGGGCTTCGTCCACCACGCTCCAGTGGATGTCCGGAAATGCCGCGGACACCTCTGTGAGGTCAGCCTCCCGGTCCCTGTCCTGTTTGATCCTCCAGTAATTGATGCGACCAGACAGAGGAAACCCTTTGGGGGAGAAGAGGGCGACCCGGTTGCCCACGGGGATGGTTGCGATTAATTCATCCGCCTTTTCCGGGGTGTCGGCATACACAAGAGAACCAGATTTCATACAGAGCCACAGGTAGAACCGAACGACCGCTCCCGGGTCTGTCCGGGAACGATCATTCCGTGCCATTTAGGTCAGGAATCAAATGCCGGGTCAAGCAGGAATGGCACGCAATTAAAAGGCGTGGACTTTCCACTGCGTCCAATTTTTCCGAGTGAGCCGGGGTATGCGTTCCAAGGCAGTGAGGTCCCCTACTTCGCATACGCGTTCGCGCAGGCGTTCAAGAGAGCGCATCGAAATGCCGCTGATCTGCGCGGTTTTGGCATCGGAAAGCGCGGGATCGGCTCCTTGGGGCTGAAGGTGGATACTGCGCCAACGCAAGGAACGGGGCTTTTGTAGCCCCGACGAAGCCTATCGGGCGGAGCTTGTGACGGGAGTTAGAAGTTGGGAACACGCGAAGCGGGTGGACGGAGTGAAACGAAGTCAATTGGGAGTTGGGAGTTTTGGGCTGGTTTCAGTGTTCCCATTCCTCGAACGAGTTTTCGCAGAGGTCGCGCCAGACGGGTGCGTGGTGTGTGCCCTCGGCCATGAGGTGGAAATTCAGATTCCCGAGGGTGTCGTAGAGGTGGAGGGAGGAGTAAGAAACGCCGTCGAGGGAGATGACATCGATGACGAGGGCGTGGACGGTGCGCATATCGACGTGAAAGGCCGCCTGGGAAAGGGCGTCGCTGAGGATGACGAATCCGTTCCGCAGGGTGATGCGGTGGGGCGTGAAGGGAGAGGTCATGTCGACATGATCGGCGGAGAGTCGGAATTCGAGTGACGTCTGCAGGGCCACGGCATGGCGCAGGATGCGGTAGAGCGCGTGTCTCTCGGGATGGCGCGCCCGTTCCTCGGCGCGTTGTTCGCAGCAGGGACAAATTTCGGTGGATTCGGTGTGACCGGCTCTCCAGCTGAGGAGTTCGCCCTTTCCGATGACTTCGCAGGGGAGATCCCGCGCCAGGGCGAGGGTGGCGTCGAGTCCATCCATGTCGGGGAATTTGTGCAGGCTGAGGCCTCCGGGGAATCCGGCGAATTCGAAATCGAGGGCGTAGGTGGTGACGGCGCCGGTGACGATTTCTCCGGCGTGGACCCCGATGAGATCGCATACCGCGAATCCCAATCCGTTGTCGGGGTCGAAGGCGAAATCCAGATCGGGGACGTGGAGCGGGTCGAGCGATTCCATTCTTTTCCCGAGACCGCCGCCACGATTGCGGGCTTGGACGTAAAAGGGACCGAGCTCGGGCAGGGCGGTGAGGACGTGGGACGGAGAGGGGAAGCGGAAGAGGGTGGGGAGATGAATCGCGGATGCCATGGTTGCGGGAGTGGGAAGGTGAAAAGTGGGAAGGTGAAAAGTAGGAAAGCGGGCAAGATGTCCGGGTCCGGCGGGG
>JAAYAT010000391.1 GCA_012719225.1 Verrucomicrobiaceae bacterium | reverse complement strand
GTCCGGCGAGAGAAAGCTCTCGCATCCTCCCACGCAGATCATCACCATCCCGGCGAGGAGGCAGTGGAGAAAGCGGCGCAGCGAGGGCGCGAAGTCGCGATAGAGGACGCGGCCGCTGGCAAAGATCCCTTCCTCCAGTTCGTCGCGCCGTTTCGCCGCGAGGGCGGGCAGGAGACGGGCGGCCTCGGGAAACACTCCGCGGTCCACCCCCTCCCCGACTGCTTCTTCAAAAACCGCGAGATCGTGATGCTCGCCGAGTGACGAGGCCAATTCGCCGGCGGCGAGCGCCTGTTTTTCCACGCCTTCCCTCCCCTCCACATCGAGCGGGGCGAGGAGGGTGAGGTGGTAGGAAAGCGCTTTGGTCCGTTTGCGCCAATCGTGGCAATCTTCGGGATCGCGGGAGCGGCGGGCGGTTTCGAAATCCGAGAATCCGCGCTGATAGTGGGAGAGAATCGCACGAAAGATTTCTTCGCGAGTGACCTGCTCCCAATCCCACCGCGCGATGTTCTCGCCGGCTTCGCGAAAATGCTCGCACGCCCGGGCAATTTTCCCCGGGAGTTCCCGGTCGTGCAGGCATGCCGCGTGACGCTCGGCGAAGGTGTCGCGGACCTTTTGCAGCAGATGCAGCACGTCCCCGGCGTCCTCCGGGAAGCGGGCGGCGAGTTTGTCGCAGGTGTCCTGGAGCACAAAGGCATCCCGTGCTCCGGAGAAAAGGCGGGCGGCATCGCGGACGAGGCGGTTCGTCCGAGCCAAGTCGTCCGGGTCGAGGGCGGAGCCGGAGAGGAGCAGGACGCTGCGGATCCGTTTGTTGTGTTTCCGCACTTCGTGGATCGCGAGGTCGGGATCCTCGTGGAAGTCGGCGAGTCGGGAGATCGCCGCGGCCACTTCCTCCCCCGCGACCCGCCGACACTCGCCTCCGAGGGCTACTCCGTCCGAGAATGCAAAATCCATTCGCTTTTTTCTGTCCTTCCGGGTGTCGAAACGGGGCGGTGGCAGGCGGGCGGTGCGACCGGCTCAGGCGAAGGCGCGGATGAACCCGACCTCGAGGGCGAGGGCTTCGAAGACATTGGTGTTGAGGTTGTCCCGCAATTCCTCGATCGCGTCGAGACGGCGGCCGAGGTCCTCGCTGGTGAGACGCTTCGCGAGCGCTCCGGTGGCGGCGGCGAAGTCCGGCAGATCGAGGTGTTTGGCCCCGTGCTGCTGCCGCATCGCGTCACCGAACCACATCACGAGATACTCGATGAGCCGGTTGCGGCGGTCCAGGTACTCGGCTTCGATCAGCGCCTCGTAGTATTTTTCCCGTCGCTTGAGATAGTCGCCCTCGGTTTTGTTCCTATACAGAGCCGCTTCGGCTTTCTCGGCGGCTTCGTTCTGTTTGGTGATCCCCGCTTTTTCCTGCTTGAGAATGTTCGAAAAACCAGACATCAACCCAAAGGCGCCGGATATGCCTTTCCTCCCCTTTTCGGAATGCTCGCGCAGGGTCTCGAGGAAGCGGTTCTCCGCTTCGCTGAAGACGGCGGGCACGGGGGAGCCGGAGAGGGTCACGCGGACGCAGCGCGAGAGGATGGTCTCGAGGAGCATCTCGGGGCGCGCCGTGAGGAGGAGGAGCCGACTGGCCGGAGGAGGCTCTTCGAGGGTTTTGAGAAAGGCGTTCTCGGCCTCCTGTCCCATTCGGTCGGCGTCTTTGACCACCGCGAACTTGGTCACACCGGCGGGGGCGGCCATCTGCAGGACGTGTTCGACATTTCGGATCGCTTCGACGCCGATGCGCCGGGATCTCGATTCGGGGGCGATCACAGTGGTGGAGCTGGAGCGCAGTTCCTCCAGCGAGGTGGCGGCTTTTTCCCTATCCCGCTCGTTGACCATCTCGATGGTGCGGATGGCGAGGCGCTCTTTTCCGCTGCCGGGCGGCCCGATGATGAGATAGGCATGGGCGAGGCGTCCGTTGGCGTGGGCCGACTCCAGCAATTCGATGGCTTTTTCGTAGGGAAAACTCATGTCACGTATCCGGGGAACCGGCTCTCCAGCAAGGCGGTGATGGCGGCGGCGATCTCCGCGATTCCAGTGGAGGCGTCGATCACCGCGATGCGGTCCGGCTCGGCCTCCGCCAAGGCGAGGTAACCATGGCGGACCGCCTCAAAAAAAGCAAGGGGCTGGGCTTCCATGCGGTCTTCCTTTGCCCCGCTCGCCCGCACCGCGCGGGCGTGACCGGTCGCGGCATCGAGATCGAGGAGAATGGTGAGATCGGGACGGGCCGGGCCGACGGCAAACGCGTTGATCCGCCGCACCGCCTCCGGATCGAGTCCCCGCCCCACCCCCTGATAGATCGTGGTGGAGTCGAGAAATCGATCCGCCACGACCCATCGGCCCGCCTCCAGCGCGGGCAGGATGAGCTCGCGCACCAGTTGGGCGCGGCTCGCGGCGAAGAGCAGCAATTCGCTCTCGGCGGTGAGTCGGGCCGCCTCGGAGTCGTACTGCAGCAAATGGCGGATTTTTTCCCCGATGACGGTGCCGCCCGGTTCGCGGGTGAGAACAGGATCGAGACCGCGCTCGCGCAGCGCCTCGACGAGACGGTGGATCTGGGTGGATTTGCCGCAGCCCTCCGAGCCCTCAAAAGTGATGAATTTCCCGCGTTGCATCCGTGCTGATTTCATTCAAGAATGGCGGAGCGGGATGGTCCCGACCTCCGCCACACCATTTCAAACACCTATTCCATGTCCAGTTCAACTGCAATCACCTTCGGCTCCCGCGAGGACCGGAAAGCTCTCGAAAACGGTCTCACCTTTTCTCCGAAATTTGACGACCACGGACTCATCGTCGCGATCGCCCAGGATGCGGAAACCAACGAGGTGCTGATGGTCGCCTACATGAACGAGGAATCGCTCCGCCAGACTCTCGAGATCGGCGAGGCGGTGTATTTTTCCCGCAGCCGGCAGCAGCTCTGGCACAAGGGCGCGACCTCGGGACACACCCAGATCGTCGAAAAAATCCTGACCGACTGCGATCAGGACGCCCTCGTCCTGAAAGTGCGCCAACAGGGTCCGGGATGCTGCCATGCCGGATATAGATCCTGCTTTTACAGAAATATACAGGAGCCGGGCCGCCCCGTAACCTTGGGCCGGGAAATCGCCGATCCGTCCTACGACCCGGAAAAAGTCTACCACTGAGATTGAGAGCGCGCTCCCTCCCCGTCGCAACCGACAGGAAAGCAAAACCGCCCCCTCCATGAAATCTCTCTGGTCCGACTCCGACGCCCGCAAATACAAAGGACCGCTCGCCAAGCGGGTCTACACCTCGCGCCTCCTCGGGACGAATCCCGAACTGGTCCTCCACGGCGGCGGCAACACCTCGGTGAAGGTATCGGAAAAGGACTTTTTCGGCGACCCCACCGAGGTCATCTACGTAAAGGGATCGGGCTGGGATCTCGGGACGATCGAGGCGGCGGGGTTCGCGCCGGTGCGTCGGCAGGCTCTCCTCCGCTTGGCGGAGTTCGACGAATTGAGCGACGCCGAAATGGTCCGGCAGCAGCGCGTCGCGATGCTCCATCCCGCCGCTCCCAATCCGAGCATCGAGGCGATCCTGCACGCCGTCATCCCGCAGAAATACGTCGATCACACCCACGCCAACGCCGTCGTCGCCCTGACCAATCACAAGGACGGACGCAAGACCATCGCCGACCTCTACGGAGACCGCGTCGCGATCATTCCCTACGTGATGCCCGGCTTCGATCTCGCCAAAGCGGTCGCGGCGGCCCTCGCCAAAGTCGATCCCTTCGGGCTGGAGGGGCTCATCCTCTTGAACCACGGCATCTTCACGATGCACGACGACGCCCGCGAGAGCTACGAGCTCATGATCAAACTCGTGACCGAGGCCGAGATCGTTCTCTCGGGACGACTGGGGAAATCCTTTTCCTTTCCCAAGGCGAAGGCCCGGGAAGATCTCCCCGGTCTCGCCCTGATCCGTCGGCAGGTTTCCTCCCTGCGCGGCGCGCCGGTGATCGCCTCGCTCGACCAGTCCGAGGAGGCGGTCGGATTCGCCAGCCGCGAGGACATCGCCAAGCTCGCCACCCGGGGCCCCCTCACCCCCGACCACACCATCCGGACCAAACGCGTCCCGGCGATCATCGGTGCCGATTCCGGCAAATCCCTCGCGAAATTCGCCGATGACTACGAGGCCTATTTTGAAAAATATCAGCAGGGCGAGACGATGCTGCCGCCCGATCCGCGCTGGGCGGTCTGGCAGGGACAGGGCGTCATCAGCTTCGGCGCGAGCGAAGCCGAGGCCGAGGCCCTCCGCGACATCGCGACCCATACCCGGCGCACCATCCAGCAGACCGAAGCCGCTTTTGACGGCGGATGGAAAGCCCTCCCCGCCTCGAAACTTTTTGCCATCGAATACTGGGAACTCGAACAGGCCAAGCTGAAAAAAAGCGGCTCCGCCCCGACCCATCAGGGTAAGGTGGCCATCGTGACAGGGTCCGCCGCGGGCATCGGCTTCGCCTGCGCCGCCGCCCTCGCCGACGCGGGTGCCAAGGTCATCGGGATCGATCTCAGTCCCGACATCGCAGAGCGGATGGCGGACATCGGCGGCATCGGCATTCTCGCCGACCTGACCGACGACGCCAAGGTCCTCGCCGCAGTCGAGAGCGTGGTACGCCGCTTCGGCGGCATCGACATTCTCGTGAGCAACGCCGGCATTTTCACCGCCGGGGCCTATCTGGAAGATCTCGAAGAAAGCAACTGGGACAAATCTCTCGCGGTGAACCTGACGAGCCACCAAAAATTACTCAAGCACACCATCCCCTACCTCAAGCAGGGCATCGATCCCGCCATCGTTCTGGTCGGCTCCCGCAATGTCAACGCTCCCGGCGCCGGGGCGGCCAGCTACTCCTGCGCCAAAGCCGGGCTCACCCAACTTTGCCGCGTCGCCGCGCTGGAACTGGCCCCCTTCGGCGTGCGCTGCAACATCATCCATCCCGACGCCGTCTTTGACACGAAACTCTGGACTCCCGAGAATCTGCGGCGTTCCGCCGAGCGCTACGGCATGACCGTCGAGGAATACAAGACCCGCAATCTGCTCAAGGCGGAGATCACCTCGCGGGATGTCGGCGAGATGGTCTCGGCGATGGCCGGCCCCGTCTTCGGAAAAACCACCGGCGCCCAGGTCCCGGTGGACGGCGGCAACGACCGCGTCATTTGAGGGAAAAGGCAAAGCCTATCCGGAAAGCTCGCCGGGATCGGAATCCTCCTCGGCCCCATCCACCGCTCCCGCTGGTTCGGGGCGAAAGACGGAGAACCGCGTGTTTTCCAGGAATTCCGCGCTGCGCTCCTGCAGCGACAGCAAGGTGTCGTGGAGGGGGCAGGGTTCTTCGATGCCGCACCAGCCCTGTCCGAACGGGCAGAGCGAGGGTCCCTCGGTCTGCTCGAAGAGGGCCACGATACTGAGCAGATTGATCTCGGAAGCGTCCTTGGCCAGCATGTAACCGCCACCGGGACCCGGCTGTCCCCGCACGTAACCGGCCGCCGACAGTTGCGTCAACAGTTTCGCGGTGAGCGCACGCGAAATCCGTCTCGCCGCCGCGATCTCCGACGACCCCACCAGTTCGTCGGGTCGTTCCGCAAGGTAGCTCATGATCGCGATGGCGTTCGATGCGGTTTTTCCATAGAGATACATGAATGCGACGGGTTTGGCTCGGACGCGCGAGCGGCGCGGAAAGAAGAGGCCGCGAGCCGGCGACCTGGCCCCGATGAATACGGTGCAGCCCAAGGCCCGCCATATCAAGAAAGAAAGAATGTTTTCTCTTCTTATCCAAATACAGAATAAAAGAGAGTTTTTTCTTTTTTAACTTGCGTTCCCCGATCCGGGGCGTAGGCTTTTCTATTATGAGCTGGATCGGTGAGTTTTCCGACTGTCTCCGCACGGGATTTTCCGAATGGACTCAGCGTGCTCGAATCGGAAAGCTCGCCTCGTATCCGGGCATTGGTCTGCGGTATGGGATCGCATTGGCGCTCCTGCTCGGACCGGCTTGGGACCTGCGCTCGGCGGAACCCCCGACGCCTCCACCCGCGAAACCCAAGGTCGCGGAGAAGCCGACGCCGCCGCGTTCTTCCGATCTCTTCACCAGTCCCCTCCCCCTGAAGACGGAAAGCCGGATCGACCGGCTCGTCATGGCGAAGCTCCGCCCGCTCGGCATCCAACCTGCGCTCTGTTCGGACGCGGTCTTCGTTCGGCGCGTCCACCTCGACCTCATCGGCATCCCGCCGACGGCGGAGGAGGCGCGGGCCTTCATCGCGAATCCCGATGCCGCCAACAAGCGCAAGGCCTTGACCGAGCAACTGCTCTCCCGCGACGAATGCAGCGTCTACCGGGCGATGAAGTGGGGCGATCTCCTCCGCATCAAGGCGGAGTTCCCCATCAACCTCTGGCCCAACGCGGCCCAGCTCTACCACCGCTGGGTGGTCGACTCGCTCCGGCAGAACAAGCCCTACGACCAGTTCGTCCGCGAGCTGCTGACCTCGAGCGGGAGCAACTACCGCGTCGGTCCGGTCAATTTCTACCGCGCCCTGCCAAGCCGCACGCCCGAAGGGATCGCCTCGGGCGTGGCCCTCACGTTCCTGGGCAGCCGCACCGAAGCCTGGCCGCAGGACCGACTCGCCGGGATGGCGGCCTTTTTCTCTCAAGTCGGCTACAAGCCCACCAGCGAGTGGAAGGAGGAATACGTCTTCTGGGATCCGACCGGTTCCCACGCCATCGCGGGCAACGCCGCGCCGGGACGCCCCTCCATCGCCGAAATCGGAACGCCCTTCGAGGACGCGGGGCTCGCGGCGACGGCCAACCCGGCAGCCTTTCCCAAGGAAGCCGTTTTCCCTGACGGAACCAAAGTCACCCTCTCCACCGACCGCGACCCGCGCGAGATTTTCGCCGACTGGCTGATCTCACCGGAGAATCCCTGGTTCACCCGCGCCATCGCGAACCGGGTCTGGTTCTGGCTGATGGGGCGCGGCATCGTCCACGAGGCGGACGATTTCCGGGACGACAATCCGCCTTCTCATCCCGAGTTGCTCGCCTACCTGGAGAAGGAACTGATCGGCGCGGAATACGATCTGAAGCACCTCTACCGGCTCATCCTCAACTCCGAGGCCTACCAGTTCGCCTCCGTCGCGGGATCGACGTCGCCGGAAGCCGAAGCGCTCTTCGCCGCCTATCCGATGCGTCGCCTGGAAGCGGAGGTCTTGATCGACGCGATCAACCGGATCACCGGAACCACGGAGCTCTACACCAGCCCCATTCCCGAGCCCTTTACCTACATTCCGCAGGGGCAACCCGCCGTCTCCATCGGCGACGGCAGCATCACGAGTCCTTTTCTCTCGCTCTTCGGTCGCTCCGCCAGAGCCACCGGAACCGAGAGCGAGCGGACCGGCCAGGTCGTGTCCGGCCAGTGGATTCATCTCCTCAACTCGAGCCACATCCAGGAAAAGCTCGAAAACGGCCCCGGCATCAAGGCCCTCGTCTCGGCGAAGCGTCCCGTGAACGAGACCATCACAGCACTCTATCTCGCGATCCTCTCGCGCCACCCCGGCCCGGAGGAAATCGTCACCGCCCGGGCCTACTGCGGTCTCGGCGCGGACGACAAGCCCGACCAGAAGCCCGTGCGCCCCGAACATTGGAACGACCTCGCCTGGGCTCTGCTCAACACCCATGAATTCCTCTTCCGCCACTGACTGCTCCCCTCCCCCGCCACCCCCTCACCCCTCGTAGCCATGATCCCTCCCAATCCTCCCATCTGGTCCCTCCCCACCCATCCGAACCACCTCGGCATGAGCCTGAGCCGATCCATCGACCGACGCGGCGCCATGCAGATCGGACTTTTCAGCACCCTCGGATTCCTCGGACGCGGCGGTGCCATGGGATCGACTCCACCCGCCGCTCCGCCGGACGCCGCCGCCGCGGCGAAAAAAACCAAGCCCAGCGCCAAGGCCACCACGGTGATCCAAATTTTCCTCTGGGGCGGCATGTCCCATTCCGACACTTGGGATCCGAAGCCCGACGCCGGATACGACTACAACGGACCGCTGAAAAAATTCCTCTCCACGAACGTTCCCGGCATCCAGCTCAGTGAATGGTTCCTGGAGCTGGCCAAGCAGGCCGACAAATACTCCCTCATCCGCAGCATGACGCACGGCAACAACGGCCACGAGACCGCGGCCTACCTCGTGCAAACGGCCCACGCGCCGGGCGACCGCCTCGCCTACCCCAGCGTCGGCGCGGTCTTCGCCCACATGAAGGAGCAGGAATACAAAGGCAGCCTGCCGCCCTACGTCGTCCTAACGAAACCGCAAGGACGTTTCTCGGAGGAGGGATTCCTCGGAGCCCGGCTCAAGCCCTTCGCCACCGGAGGCGATCCCAACGCCTCGCGCTTCGAAGTCGAGGGAATCGTCTCGCGCCGCGTCGCGGACGCCCGTCAGGAGGCCCGGCGCGATCTGCTCGCGAGTCTCGACACCCTGCGAAAGTCGGCGGGCGACGATCCCCTCGTGCGGGCCTCGCAGGCCGCCCGGACCGAGGCCTACGAGATGATTCTCGGCAAGGGCCGCGAGGTTTTCGACCTCTCCAAGGAAAAGCCCGAACTCCGGGACCGCTACGGTCGCCACACCTTCGGGCAGGACTGCCTCGCGGCGCGGCGCATGGCCGAGGCCGGCGTCCCTTACATTGTCATCAACTACCCCGGCGGATGGGACACGCACAGCAACCACTTCCAGACCATGGGTCGGCAAGCGCCCCAACTCGACCAAGGGCTCGCCGCCCTCCTCGCCGACCTGCACGACCGGGGAATGCTGGACACCACCCTGGTCTGGTGCTGCGGCGAGTTCGGGCGCGGCCCCAAGGTGGATTGGCAGCCGCCTTGGAACGGCGGCCGCAACCACCACGGGAAGGTCTTCTCCGTGCTCGTGGCCGGAGGCGGATTCAAAGGCGGCCACGTCGTGGGCGCATCCGACGAGAAGGCCATGGAAGTCGCGGAGCGCCCCGTCTCTCCGACCGATCTGCTCGGCAGCATCTACCAACTCGCCGGGATCGACAGCAAGGCGTCCCTGCCCCATCCCATGGGGCTGGAGGCGCACATTTTGCCCAAAGATCCGGGGAAAGCCCCCTCCGGCGGTCTCCTCACCGAAATCATGTAGGGACATCGCCCGGCGAAGCTCCCGACATTCCGACGTTCCCCTCATCGAACCCCAGCCATGGATTCCCGCCCCCGCCCCCGCCGACGGCTCGCGCTCCTGAGCGCCGCCGCCGTCTTCGCACCGCTCGTCGTTTGCGCCCAGGCGCGGCCTTACACCGGCTACGTCTATCCTGCCGGAGGGCAGCAGGGCACCACCTTTCCGGTGAAGGTGGGCGGGCAGGCCCTCGCCACGGTGACGGGCGTCGAGGTCACCGGAAAGAGCGTCTCCGCCAAGGTCGTCCAATGCTACAAGCGGATCGGTCCCCAGGAGATCACCCTGCTGCGAGATCAATTGAAGGAGCTGAAGGGAGGATTGAAAAAGGAAGGCAAGGAAGGTCAAGAAGGGGAAAAGACGCCGGACGCGGAGACGGACGCCCTGATGACCCGGATCGAACGACGCCTCGAGGAATACTGCAACCGCCCCGCCAGCGCGGCCCTCGCCGACCTCGTCTTCCTGGAGGTCAGCATCGCCCCCGACGCGGCACCGGGGCGGCGGGAGATCCGGCTCGCCACCGCCACCGGCATCACCAATCCCGTGGCTTTCCACGTCGGACAGCTCCCCGAATCGAGCCGGGAACCCATGCTCACCTCTCCCTTCCAAGTTCTCGGTAAAGAGGCGCTTTCCCTCCGCAAACGGCCCGAAGAGGAAGTCGAGCGCCGCGTCGAGCCGCCCTGCACCGTGAACGGCCAGATCGCTTCGGGCGAGGTCAACCGCTATCGCTTTCCGGCGCGCAAAGGCCAGCGGATCGTGCTCTCCGTCCTCGCCCGGGAACTCGTCCCCTTCATCGCCGACGCGGTGCCGGGCTGGTTCCAGCCGGTCCTCGTGCTGCGCGACGCGAAAGGACGCGAGATCGCCTCCGAGGACGATTTCCGCTTCCAGCCCGATCCGGTCCTCCTCTTCGAGGTTCCCGCCGACGGGGAATACGTGGCCGAGATCACCGACGCGATCCACCGGGGCCGCGAGGATTTCCTCTACCGCCTGACCATTGGCGAGCTGCCCTACCTCACGGGTGTTTTTCCCCTGGGCGGCATCGCGGGAGCGACGCCCTCGGTCCAGGTCCAAGGCTGGAATCTCGACGGAGCCGTGATCCTCCATCCCACGGCGAAGGACGCACCGGGATTGCACCTCGTCTCGGCGAAGCGCGACGGGCAGCTCTCGAACCCGCTCCCCTTCGTGCTCGACACCCTTCCGGAATGGCTCGAAGTGGAGCCGAACGATCCCCCGGGCGCACCCCAGCGGGTGACTTTGCCCGTGATCGTGAACGGGCGGATCGGGACGCCGGGCGACCGGGACGTCTTCGCCTTCGAGGGCAAGGCGAACCAGGCAGTCGCCGCGGAAGTCTCCGCGCGCCGACTCGATTCCCCGGTCGATTCCGTGATTCAACTCGTCGGTCCCGACGGTGCCCTCCTCGCCCTGAACGACGACCACGAGGATCTCGCGGCGGGGACCAACACCCATCACGCCGACTCCCGTCTCCTCGCGACGCTGCCTGCGGACGGACACTATCAATTGCACCTGAGCGAGGCAACGCGCTCCGGCGGCAGTGAATACACCTATCGACTCCGCCTCGCGCCGGCCCAACCCTCTTTCGACCTGCGCATCACCCCTTCGAGCGCCACGGTCACCGCCAAGTCGGGTGCCGCCCTGACCCTGCACGCGGCGCGCCGAGACGGCTACGAAGGACCGATCCAAGTCGCCCTGAAAGATCCACCGCCCGGTCTCCTCTGCGCTCCGGTCACGCTGGCTCCGGGCAAGACGACCGCGAGAATCGTCCTCAAAGCCGAACCCGAAGCCTTTGGAAAATCCTTCTCGCTCGAGTTCACCGGCACCGCGACGATAGCCGGAAAAGCCGTGCAACGCCCGGTCGTTCCGACGGAGGACCGCATGCAGGCCTTCCTCTGGCGTCATCTCGTTCCGGCCGCAAACCTCCGCGTCCTCGTGCCGGATCCCGGGGCGAAACCTCCGGCGGAGCGCCCCCTGCCGCCGCCCGATCCAGAGACCCTCGCCGCCACGAAAGCCGCGGACGCCAAATTCACCGAAAGCCAGATCGCGGGACGGATGAGGCGGATCAACCAACTCTATCAAGAGGAGTTGCTGACGGACGCCTTCGCTGCCAAGCGAATCGCCGAATGCAGCGTCTCGCCCTGACAAATCTCCCGCCGCCCACTTGCCATCCTCGACGTAGTTTCGAGTGACGCGCCAAATAACGAATTAATTATCTTTTTTTCTTGTATGCTCCCGAAAACCGCTTAATATGATACCAGCATGAGCGCCACTACGATCTCGCCCACCCTCCGTCCAGATCGCTCCACCAAGACGATCTGCTATCACCTCGCGCCGGACCGGCACCTCCTCGATGGCGACTGCGATCTGGTCGATTGCGAACACTGCTCGCCGACCGACGCGGTGGAGGCGCTCCACGAGATCCCGCCCTGCCTGCTCGGCCAGCAGCACCACACCACCCTCGGATACGACGGATTGCGGCGCGTCGCGATGATGGTGACGCCGGACGGCGGCGGAAGTTTCCGTGATCAGGTCTGGGAGTCGATGTCCACGATACGGGCCATCCTCCGCCAACAAGGCGAACCGATGGCGCTGACCGTCCAGACCGTCTTCCTCGCGGACGCGGACGACGCCCCCGACGCCCTGCGGCTATTCGAAGCCTACTACGGCGAGGAGATGCCTCTGACGCTCTTTGTCGTGCACCCCCCCTGCGGAGGCTCCGCCCTCGCCATCGAGGCCTGGGCGATCAGCACCCGGACCGTCAGTGTGGGCTACCACGGCCCGCATCTCGTCACCGTCGAGCACGACGGAATCCGCTGGATTCACGCCTCGGCCGGATCGCTCGGTCTCGGTCGGCGCAGCGCCTACGAGCAGTCCGCCGAAGCCTTCGAGTCGCTCGGCAAGGTCCTCTCCGCCGTGGATGCTTCCTTCCGCGATGTGGCCAGGGTATGGCTCTACCAAGGAAACATCACCGAGGAGGAAAATGGCATCGAACGCTACCGGGAACTGAACCGGGCGCGGACCGACTACTTTGAGGACACCGATTTCCGCTCGAATCCCCTCGCCGACGCACCGCACGGTCACGCCATCTACCCGGCGAGCACGGGGATCGGCACCCTCGGCCACGGTCTCGTCACCGCCTGCCTCGCCCTCCGCACGGACCGGAAGGACGTGCGCCTCCTCTCGCTCGAAAACCCCGGACAGACCTCCGCCTTCGACTACCCGAAGGAGTATTCGAGGAAGAGTCCCAAATTCTCCCGGGCCATGGCCCTCCGCATCGGCGACCATCTCACCACCTGGATCTCCGGGACGGCCAGCATCGTCAACGCCGCGACGGTCCATCCCGGCGACGCCGCCAGGCAGACCGAGCAGACTCTCGACAACATTGAGAAACTGATCGCTCCGGAAAACTTCGCCCGCCATGGATGGGCGGACGCCGGGGCGAGCCTGCGGGACCTGGCCAAGGTGCGCGTCTATGTGAAGCGTCCCGAGGATTACGAAACCTGCCGCGCGGTCTGCGAGCGACGCCTCGGCGCCATCCCCGCGATCTACGCCCTGGCGGACGTGTGCCGCCCCGACCTCCTCGTCGAAATCGAGGGAGTCGCCTTTTCCGCCCTTCCCCGAGGGGTCTCCGAAATTCCCGACCACTGACCGCCATGAACCCCGCCCGTCTCCGTCCTCTCCTTCTGGTCGCCGCATGCGGTCTTGCGTGGGAAGCGGCGGGCGACGGCGTCCATCCGGTTTTCGAATCCGGGCCGGTCGCGCCTCCTCCCGGGAAATCGGAAAATCCCAGCGACGAGCTCGACCGGATCGTCTTCGCGCAACTCGACGCACTGGGCCTGAAAGCGGCGCGGGACAGCTCCGACGCGGTCTTCCTGCGCCGCGCCTATCTCGTCACGATCGGCACCCTGCCGCGCGAGGACGAAGCGCGGGATTTTCTCGCTTCGCAGGACGAAAGCAAGCGCGTCCTCCTCGTCGAGCATCTCCTCTCGCGACCGGAATACGCCGACTACTGGGCGATGCGGTGGGCCGACGTGCTCCGGGTGAAGGCCGAGTTTCCCATCAACCTCTGGCCCAACGCGGTGCAGGCCTACCATCAGTGGATTCTTGGAAGCGTCCGCGAGAACAAGCCCTACCACCAGTTCGCCCAGGAGTTGCTCGTGGGCACGGGCAGCAATTTCCGCGAAGGTCAGGTGAACTTCTACCGGGCGATGCAAGACCGGGCCCCCCGAGGCATCGCCGCGACCGTCGCCTTGACCTTCCTGGGCGAACGCGCCGAAAAATGGCCCGAGCGGAAACTCGACGCCATGGCCGGATTCTTCGCCAACGTGGCCTTCAAACCCACCGCCGAATGGAAAGAGGAGATCGTCTACTTCGACCCCAACGCCGACCGGGACGGTCTCCACAAGGACGCCATTTTCCCCGACGGCACCCCGGCGAAGCTCGATCCCGGCAGGCGCGATCCCCGGGCCGTCTTCGCGAACTGGCTCCTCCGACCGGAAAATCCCTGGTTCAGCCGCTGCGCCGTCAACCGTGTCTGGACCTGGCTGATGGGCCGCGGCATCGTCCACGAACCCGACGATTTCCGCCCGGACAACCCGCCCTCGAATCCCGAGCTGCTCGCCTTTCTCGAACGCGAATTCATCGCCTCGCGCTGCGACATCCAGCACCTCGTCCGGGTGATCCTGAACTCCCGGACCTTCGCCCTCTCCCCCATCCCGGCGCAGGACACGCCCGAAGCCGCCGCTCAATTCGCCCACTATCCGATGCGGAGGCTCGAGGCCGAGGTTCTCATCGACGCCCTCAACCAAATCACGGAGACGAGGGAAGCCTACAGCAGCGCGACGCCCGAGCCCTTCACCTTCGTTCCCGAGGATGTCCGCGGCATCGCCCTGCCCGACGGCAGCATCACCAGCTCCTTCCTCGAACTCTTCGGACGCCCCCCGAGGGACACCGGTCATCAGTCCGAACGCAGCCTCGAGACCAACGCCGCACAACGCCTCCATTTTCTCAACTCCAGTCACATCCAGAAGAAAATCGAAGCCAGCCCGCTCGTCTCCAGAGCCTCCTCCGACGATCCCGCCGCGCTCGCCGAGGACGCCTACCTGACAGTCCTCTCACGGCATCCCACGGCGGAGGAGATCGCCGAAGTCCGCGCCTACGCCGAATCCGGTGCCACCCCGGGACGCGCCCTCGCCGCCGACCTCGTCTGGGCGCTGATCAACCAGCCCGAGTTCTTTTACAACCATTGAAAAAAATCCTTTTCCCCTGACCCCAACCCCACGCCCGCCATGAGCAGAACCACTCCTCCGATTTCCCCGCGACTCGCCCGAGACCTCGCCCGGGTGACGAACTCCCTCGGCGGTGCCCCGCTTTCCAGACGAGAGGCCCTCCGCCGCTCCGTCTACGGTTCCGCCGGTCTCCTCCTCTGCGAACCCTTCGCCCTCCGTGCCGAACCGGCCCCGCCTCCGGCCGGCGGAAAGGCGAAGTCCGTCATCCAAATCTGGCTCTGGGGCGGTCCCTGCCACATCGACACCTTCGACCCGAAACCGGACGCCGGGCGCGACTACACCGGCGCTCTCGACGGTGCCATCGAGACGAACGTCAGTGGCATCCGCATCGGCCAGCTCCTCCCCGAACTGGCCAAACAAGCCGACAAATATTCGCTGATCCGCAGCATGACCCACGGCAACAACGGACACGAGACCGCCGCCTACCTCGTGCAAACCGGGCGGACCTCGGAGCGCGATGTCTTCCCCGGACTCGGCGCGGTGGTTTCCTACTTCAAAGGCTACGAGGCCGGCTACAGCGGACTCGTCCCGCCCTACGTCGTCCTGACCCAGCCACAAGGCCGCTTCTCCGAGGCGGGTTTCCTCGGACCTCGCTACAAGCCCTTCGCCACTGGCGGAGATCCCAACGCGAAGGTTTTTGCGGTGGAGGGCATCGTCGCCCCCGGCATCGAGGAAGCACGCCAAAGGGAGCGCCGCAAGTTCCTCGGTCGGCTCAACACCCTCGGCGGAGCCCTGCCCGGCAACGCGGCGATCCAAACGGTGGTCGATTCGGAAACGCAAGCCTACGAACTCATCCTCGGCGACGCGGGCAAGCTCTTCGACCTCGGTCAGGAGAAGGACGAAATCCGCGACCTCTACGGACGCAACACCTTCGGCCAATCCTGCCT
Source organism: Verrucomicrobiaceae bacterium (assembly GCA_012719225.1). GTDB lineage: Bacteria > Verrucomicrobiota > Verrucomicrobiia > Verrucomicrobiales > DEV007 > Arctic95D-9. Next base: position 19,456 of record JAAYAT010000391.1, on the reverse strand, counting down.
GATGGCTCGACGCCTCGTCGAAAAAGGCGTGCCCTACATCACGATCAACTACCAGGGCTGGGACACGCACAAGCAGCACTTCCAAATCATGAACCGGAAACTGCCCGAGCTGGACCGGGGGCTCGCCGCCCTCCTCACCGACCTCGACGGCAGGGGGTTGCTCGATAGCACCGTCGTCTGGTGTACCGGGGAATTCGGCCGCACCCCGAAAGTGGCGAACGAATCTCCCTGGAACGGCGGTCGCCACCACTACGGCAAGGTTTTCTCCTGCCTCATCGCCGGCGGCGGCTTCCACGGAGGCCACGTCGTCGGTGCCTCCGACGCGAAGGGCGAGGAGGTGAGCGACCGCCCCGTCTACCCCGCCGACGTGATCGGGAGCATCTACGGTCAGCTCGGCATCCCCTCCGACGCGCCGCTGCCACATCCACAGGGCACCCCCACCAAGGTCGTCCCCGACACATCCGAGGGAGTCCCCACCGGCGGACTCCTCACCGAACTGGTTTGACCTCCCCTATCCGCCATGGACCGATGCCCACCCTTCTCCTTCTTCCACCGCCTCCTCGCGGGAGCGATGGCGTTGGCCGCCACCGATGCCATCGCCGCGCCGCCGCGCATCGGCTTTCTCTACCCCGCCGGAGGACAGGTCGGCACCACCTTCGAAGTCAGCGTGGGCGGCCAGTCCCTCGAGGATCCTGTCGGCGTGATCCTTTCGGACGAAGGAATCCGGGTGGAGATCCTCGAGCATGACAAGATCCCCATCGCCCAGGTCGCCGACGACCACCGCAGCAAACTCCGCGAACTCCGCCCCGAACTGGAGACGCTGAAAGAGCGCGTCGTGGACGGGGATGCCGATCTTCTCCCCGAGGTCCGACGGATCCTCGCCGACGCCGGGCTGGACGAGAAAAAGCTCCGCCTCATGAGCGAATACTACCGCCGCCGCAGCGATCCGAAACAGCAACTCAACACCCAGATCGGCGAGAGGGTGCGAGTGCGCGTGACCATCGCCGGGGACGCGGAGCCCGGGATCCACCACTGGCGTCTCCGAACCGTCTCCGGCCTGAGCAATCCCCTGCGCTTCGTCGTCGGGAATCTCCCCGAAGTGCTCGAACCCGAGCCGCATCGCTTCGACCTGCTCCAGCAAGTCGGTCTCGTCCCCGACGTACCCCCGGGCCGTTCGCAGCTTCCCAAAACCGAGCCGGTCGTCCCGCCCGCCACCCTGAACGGCCGGATTCTCCCCGGCGAGGTCGACGAGTTCGTCTTTCGCGCGGAGGAGGGCGAAAAGCTCGTGGTTTCTCTGCAAGCCCGCACCCTCATCCCCTATCTCGCCGACGCGGTGCCGGGCTGGTTTCAGGCGGTCGTCTCCCTGCACGACGCGAGGGGACGCGAGCTGGTTTTCGCGGACGACCACCAGTTCGACCCGGACCCCGTCATTTTTTACCAAATCCCGAGAGAGGGGGAATACCGCCTCCGCATCCGGGACGCCATTTACCGGGGACGGGAGGACTTCGTCTACCGAATCCGTCTCGGCGAACTGCCCTTCCTCACCGCGGTCACTCCGCTCGGCGGTCAGGCCGGATCGGAGATCGACCTGACCTTCCACGGCGCGAACCTGACGGAACATTATTTTCCTCGCCACCCCGTGCCCCGGGAACCCGGTATCGTCGAACTGGTCGCGAGCGGTCCGGGCGGTCGCTCCAATCCCGTCGCCTTCCACGTCGAGTCCTTTCCCGAAGACGCGGAGCGGGAGGACAACAACCGGCTCGGGACGGCGAATCCGGTGACTGTGCCCACCCTCGTCAACGGAACCATCTCGGTCCCCGGCGACGTCGATTTTTACCGGGTCCAAGGTCCCGGGAACAAGCCCATGAGCTTCGAGATCTTCGCCCGTCGCCTCGGTTCCCCGCTCGACGCGAACCTGACCGTCTTCGACGACGATGGCGCGATGCTCGCCTACAACGACGACTACGAGGATCCCGCCGCCGGGCTGACCACCCACCACGCCGACGCCCGCGTCACCGTGATCCTGCCCGCCAACGGGCGTTGTTTCGTCCGGGTCGCCGACACCCAGAACCGCTACGGCTACGATTACAGCTACCGTCTCCGCATCGCCCCGGCCGTCCCCGGATTCGTCCTCCGGGCCACCCCGGGAACACTGAACACCAGACCCGGTTCCTCCGCCCGCCTCACCGTCCACGCCCTGCGCGTCGACGGCTTCGACGGCCCCATCCACCTTCGGCTCCAGGACCCGCCGGAGGGATTCGCCCTCAGCGGCGGCCCCGTGCCGGAGGGCGGGGAAAAGGTCGACGTCTACCTCTCCGTGCCCGATGGCGACACGGACCGACCCGTCGCGCTGCGTGTCGAGGGCGTCGCCGAGATCGAAGGCGAGACCGTCGTCGTCGAGGCCGTGCCCGCCGAAGACATGATGCAGGCCTTCGCCTACCGCCATCTCGTGCCGGTCGATGCGCTCCTGATCGACGTGCGCACCCCGCCCGAAAATGCCGCCCCGAACCCAACCCGCACCGGCCCCCGGCCACCCCTCCCGTGAAATCGATCAATGACAACGGCCCGCTCCCCGACGAACCATGCGGTCGGGAAACACCGGCAGCGACGCCGCCCGCCCTCCACGTGCTCGACTGCACCATCCGCGACGGCGGGCTGATGAACGACCATCGTTTCGAGGACCGCGTCGTCGCGGCGGTTCATGCCGCCTGCGCCGCCTCCGGGATCGCCTACATGGAGATTGGTTACCGCGCCTCCCGCAAAGACATCGCGACCGGACGGAACGGCTGCTGGAAATACTGTCTCGAGGAGGACATCCGGCGCATCGTCGGAGACCGAGACGACGCTCCCAAACTCTCCATCATGGCCGACGCCGGGAAATGCGACTTTCGCGAGGACATCCCGCGACGGACCGAGAGCGTCGTCGATCTCGTCCGCGTCGCCTGCTACCGTCACCAGCTCCCCCTCGCCCTCGAGATGGTGAAGGACGCCCGCGACAAGGGCTACGAAACCACCCTCAACCTCATGGCCGTCACCACGATCCGGGATTCCGAACTCGACGAGACACTCCCGCTCCTCGCCGACTCCGAGGCCGACGCCGTCTACGTCGTCGACAGTTTCGGCGCGCTCCACATGGCCGAGACCCGCCGACTCGTGGAAAAATATCTCGCCGCGCTCTCCCCGTCCGGCATCCGGGTGGGCATCCACGCCCACAACAACCTGCAACTCGCCTTCGCCAACACCCTCGAAGCCCACGCCGCCGGCGCGACCTGGCTCGACGCGACGATGGGCGGACTCGGACGCGGGGCCGGCAACTGCCCCATGGAACTCCTCCTCGGGTTCCTCGACGATCCGAGATACCGGTTGCCGCCCGTGCTCCGGTGTGTCGCCGAAACGATTGAACCGATGCGGGCCGAACTGGGATGGGGCTTCGACCTTCCTTACATGATCACCGGGCTGCGCAACCTCCATCCCCGCAGCGCGATCGCCTACAACGCCGCCGAACCGGGAGGCGATATCGGAGCCTTCTACACCGCCTCAATCGCGGAATCCGAAGCCGGTTCGGTGAGGGTTCTGCACCCTCCCGGCGGAACCTCGCCCTGAAAGCCGTCCGAACTTGCGAAAGCGTCGTAAAGCTTTGACAATAGCCCCTGAAAAATCGCATTTTTCCGGCAATGTGACGCGTTCATGAAATCCCCCTATCTTCCGAACCATCTCTCAACACCGCACCTCAAAAAGCGCATGGCTCTCCCCTACCGCCTCCTCCTTCCCGGACTCGCCGTTTTCCTCGTCCAGTGTGAACAACGCGAACTCAGTCCCAACGAGAAAATGTCCCAGGAGAGTTTCTCCGAAGAAATCCAAGCCGTGGCGGCGGCCGCGCCACCCGCCGCTCCGTCCGCTCCGGCCCCATCCGTCGCCGCGCCAGCACCTTCCGATGCCGCCACTCCACCCGCGGATCGATCCCATGAGTTCTACGCCCGTTCCACCCGGCAACCCGACAAACCCGTCACGGGACAAGAGGTGGCGATCCTGACCGACGCCCCGCACGTGCCTCCTCCGCTCACGCGCGATCACCCCACCAAGGTGAAAATCGAACTCGAATGCATCGAGGTGGTCAAGCGCCTCGCCGACGGGGTGGACTACACCTTCTGGACCTTCGGCGGGAGCGTGCCGGGCAAGTTCATGCGGATCCGACAAAACGACGAGGTCGAGTTTCACCTCATCAACCATCCCGACAGCAAGATGCCCCACAACATCGACCTGCACGCCGTCACCGGACCCGGCGGCGGGGCGGCCGCCTCCTTCACCACGCCCGGACACGTTTCCGTTTTTTCCTTCAAGGCCCTCAACCCCGGGCTCTTCGTCTACCACTGCGCCACCGCCCCCGTCGGCATGCACATCGCCAACGGAATGTACGGCCTCATCCTCGTCGAACCCATCGGCGGACTGCCCGAGGTCGACAAGGAATTCTATCTGATGCAGTCCGAATTCTACACCGAAGGCAGCTACGGCGAGGGCGGGCTGCAGGCCTTCAGCATGGAGAAAGCCCTCACCGAAATCCCCGACTACGTCGTCTTCAACGGCGCCGTCGGAGCGATGGCCGGAGACAACTCGGTCAACGCCCAGGTTGGCGAGACGGTGCGCCTCTTCGTCGGCAACGGCGGTCCGAACCTGGTCTCCTCTTTCCACGCGATCGGCGAGATTTTCGACACCGTCTACGGCGAGGGCGGTATCCGACCGAACCAGAATCAGGTCCAGACAACCCTGATCCCCGCCGGCGGTGCCACCATCACCGAGTTCGAACTGAATGTGCCCGGAAATATCACCCTCGTCGATCACTCCATCTTCCGGGCCTTCAACAAGGGCGCGATCGCCACGATCACCGTCACGGGCAAGGAAGACCTGCTGACCTATTCCGGCAAACAGCACGACCGCGTCTACATGCTCGAAGGTGCGACCGTCCAGACCATCCCTCAGCAATCCACCCAACAGCCGGCGGCGGCGAACAAGCAGGAGCGCATCGAGCGCGGCAAGATGGTCTACACCCAGGTCTGCATGGCCTGTCACCAACCCGAAGGCCAGGGCATCCTCCAGGCCTTTCCTCCGCTCGCCTCGTCCGATTACCTCAACGCAGACGTGAACCGCGCCATCTCGACGGTGATCCACGGGCTGGAGGGCTCCATCACCGTCAACGGACAGGTCTACAACAGCATCATGCCCCAGCTCGGTCTCGACGACGAACAGGTCGCCAACGTGCTCACCTACGTCTACAACAGTTGGGAGAACAACGGCACCGAAGTGGTTCCGGATATGGTCAAGGAAATCCGCGCCCTGCCCGCCCCGCCTCCCGTGGGCACGAACCACTGATTCATTTTCCCACCGCTCTCCTCCCGGCCCCGCGATGAAAGCCTCCACCCCTCCCCTCCCCGGTCTCCCGACCCGACTTCTCTGGCTCGCCTTCCTCGTCGGCACCCCTGCGGTGGCGGCGGAGGACCAGGTCGCTCCGCCCGCGGGCATGCTCTCCGTTCCCGGAGGGAGCTACACACCCCTCTACTCCAAGGAAGCGCAGCCCCGTAAAGTCGCCCCCTTCTTCCTCGACGAAACCCTGGTCACGAACCGCGAGTTCCTCGCCTTCGTCGAGGAACACCCCGAATGGCGACGATCCGCCATGGAACCGACCCGGGCTGACGCGATGTATCTCTCGCATTGGCGGGGCGACCTCGACCCCGGCGACGAGGCACTGCTCGAATCGCCCGTCACCCACATCTCCTGGTTCGCTGCCAAAGCCTACTGCGAGGCGCGGGGGAAACGGCTTCCCACCCAGGACGAATGGGAGTTCGTCGCCCTCGCCGACGCGACCCGTCCCGACGCGAGCAAGGATCAGGAATTTCTCAAAAAACTCCTGCAGTGGTACTCGCAGCCCTCGGGCGGCCTCCTCCCGTCCGCCGCTGCGGCCGAGCCGAACTTCCACGGCGTCCGCGGTCTCCACGGTCTCGTCTGGGAATGGGTCCAGGACTTCAACTCGAGCATGGTCGTGGGTGATTCGCGCGGCGACGGCGCGCTCGAGCGGCGACTCTTCTGCGGCGGCGACTCCCTCTTCGCGTCGGATGTGAGCAACTACGCGGCCTTCATGCGCTACGCCTTCCGCTCCAGCCTCAAGGGCACCTACTGCGTGGGCAGCCTCGGCTTTCGCGGAGCCCGCTCCCTCGTCCCCGACCGCGAAGCAACCCCGTCCCGGAGCTTCTCCACCCTCTACGAACTGCCGGGGATCTGGCGGACCCAGGACGGAGAAGCCGTTTCCCTCACACAACTCCGCGGGAAACCCCGCGTCGTGACTCTGGGTTTCACCCGCTGCGAATACTCCTGCCCCCGGATCTTCGCGGACATGCAGCGGATCGAATCCGCGCTCGGCCCCGACGCCTCCGGAGTCGGATTCACTTTTTTCTCGATCGACCCGCTCCACGACACCCCCGAGGCGATGACCAAGAAGATGGCCGATCTGAAAATGGACCCGTCGCGATGGACCTTTCTGACCGCTCCGGACGACGACGCCCGGGAACTGGCCGTCGTCCTCGATTTCAAATTTCAGCAGGTGCAGGATGCCTTCGCCCACTCCAACCTCATCGCCGTCCTCGACGCCAACGGCAATCTCGTGCATCGCGAGGATTCCCTCGGCGCCGACATCGCCCCGACGGTGGAGGCGCTCCGCAAGCTCCTGGCACCGTGAGCCACCGGAACGGGCCTGGAGACCCGTTCTACGGAGATCTCGGCGGCCCAAATCGAAATCGAAATCGGGATCGAACGTCCGTCCGGCGGCTCACCGGGGACGGTTCGCCCTACCATTTTGTCTATGGTTTCTTACATCGAAGGACACAGATCGCCCCGCGAATCGATTTCGATGGGAAATGAAGTGTGTTCTTCCGCTCTCCATCGCATCTTCGACGAAGGTAGGGCGAACCGTCCCGGTAAGCCGATTGCGCATCCGGATCTCCATGGGCCGAAATCCCCGTGCCGCTCCGCCACCGAAACGGGCCTGGAGACCCGTTCTACGGAGATCCCGACGACCGTCGATCGACCAGCTCATCCCCCGCGGGCGGGAGAATCGGAACCCATTCGAGCTAATAAATTTATAAAAATTTAAACAAATCCTAAATAATTAAGTTTTCTTTTTTATAAATTAATATTAAATTTACCGCTATGTCCTTTCCAAGAGCTTTTGCGTTTCTGGCCGCCCTCGTTGTCTCGGGTGGCAGTTTTGTCGAGGTTCAGGCGGAGCCGAAACCCCGGATCCGTTCGTTCCGCCCCATCGTGCCGATCAAACAGAACGTGCGCGGCGGTATGGACAGGATGAAAAGCAAGACGGTTTCGGTGCAGATCCCGCCTCCTCCCATCCCGGAGCATCCTCCCGTCGTGGATCTCTCCCTCCCCGCCCCCGATCCGGCTCCCGTCCCGCCCGCTGGCGAAGACGCCTCGCTGGCGGAAGAGACGTCCTTGGAATCCGACATCCCGCTCTCGAAAGCCGACCAAGCGAACCTCCCTCCGGAACCGAAGTCGGAGGAGAAACCTCTTTCGGAGAAGCCAGTGGACAGCACCGACAGCCCGCCCGAACCGGCCACCGCCGGAGACGATGAGAAGGAGGAGAAAAAGGAAACCATCGACGGCCCTACCCTAGACCGTCTCCGGGCCGAGGCCCACGCCCTCGCCGAGCAAAAACTGACCTACATCTTCGGCGCGGACGATCCCGATTCGGGCGGACTCGATTGTTCCGCAACGATCCAGTACTTGCTCCAAAAGATCGGTGTCAAAGGCGTCCCCCGCACCTCCTACGACCAATACGCTTGGCTCAAGAAGAACAAAACCCTCGACGACGTCTACGGGAAATCCGCCCACAAGAAGCTGTTCAAGAAGCTCTCTCCCGGCGATCTCATTTTCTGGGGCGGCACCTACAACTCGGGCCACCGCGTCTCCCATGTGATGCTCTATCTGGGCTACAACGCGGAAAGGGACAAGCACTACATCTTCGGCGCACGCGGCAAATCGGTCAAGGGTCTCACCGGATGTGGCGTGGATATCTTCGAACTGAACCAGCAGAAGGGTCGTCTCATCGCCCACGGCAAGATTCCCGGCCTGATCTATTGATCGGGCGATTCACTTCATCGGCGCGAGGAGATCGTCGAGTTCGTCCTCGGAAAAGGACAGTTTTTGCGGCGTCCCCTCGAGAATACCTTCGAAGAGCGCCCTCTTTTTCTGCTGCAGCAGGAGGATTTTTTCCTCTATCGTCCCCGCGGTGATGAGCTTGTAGACGAACACGGGATTTTTCTGCCCGATGCGATAGGCCCGGTCCGTCGCCTGGGATTCGAGGGCGGGATTCCACCAGGGATCGAAGTGGATCACGGTGTCCGCCGCCGTGAGGTTGAGTCCCGTTCCTCCGGCGCGGAGACTGATGAGAAACACGGGCGCCTTCCCCGCCTGGAAATCATCGCAGAGCTGTCCGCGGTCTTTTGATTGTCCGGTGAGGGTGAGAAAGCGCACCCCCTCCTTCGTGAGAGCCTGCTCGATGATGGAGAGCATCCCGGTGAACTGGGAGAAAACGAGGATGCGTCTCCCCTCTTTCACCATGGAGGGAATCCAGTCCATGATCAGATCCATCTTCGCCGAGCGTTTCACTTTCCGGGCCGAGGGAAGCTGGAGCAGGTGCGGATGGTTGCAGACCTGCCGCAGCTTCAGGAGCGCGTCGAGCACGAGGAGCTTGCTCTTTTCCGCGCCGAGCCGGGCGATCTCTTCGTGGACCTCGCGGCTCACCGCCGCCCGCACCGCCTCGTAGAGCTCGACTTGTTTGGGGTGCAGCTCGACCGTTCTGACGATCTCCGTCTTCGGCGGCAGATCGTGGGCGACCAGCGTTTTGGTGCGGCGCAGCATGAGGGGCGCGACGCGTTCGGCGAGGCGCTTGCGGAGTCCTTCGTCGCGGTGTTTCTCGATGGGAATGCGAAAACAGCGGTTGAAGCTCTCCTCGCTGCCGAGGAACCCCGGCGTGAGGAAATGAAAGAGCGACCAGAGTTCCCCGAGATGGTTTTCAATGGGGGTCCCGGACAGGCAGAGGCGATGCCGCGCGTCGATTTGGTAGGCGACTTTGGTGATCTGTGATGCGGTGTTCTTGATGGTGTGGGCCTCGTCCAGGACGACGTAGTGGAAGGGCTGATTGAGCAGTTCCTCGGCGTCGCGAAAGAGAACCGGGTAGGACGTCACAACCAGATCGCAGTGTTGCAAGACGGGGTAATACTTTTTCCGCTGGGGCCCCTGGAGGGCGATCACCTTGAGCGACGGAGCGAACTTTTTGGCTTCTTTCTCCCAGTTTGGCACGACGCTTTTCGGAGCGAGGATGAGACTGGGCAGGTCGGCCCTCCCGTTTACTTTCTCGCAGTGCAGATGGCAAAGGGTCTGCACGGTTTTCCCCAGCCCCATGTCGTCGGCGAGGATACCGCCCAGTCTTTGTTCGCGAAGGAACTGAAGCCACTCGAAGCCATCCTGCTGGTAGGGCCGCAGCGAGGCGAGAAATCCCTGCGGCGCTTCGGGATTTTCTTTGGGCCGCAAGGCCTCGATCTCGGCGGCCCGTTTTCTCAAATCCTCGGGGGCGGTGTCGACGAGAGCCTCCTCGCCTTGGAAGCGGGTCAACTGCGCCGCCCGCACGTGGTGGAGGCGCACCGTCCCCTCCTCCGAGATGGGCTGCAGGTCGAACAGTTCCGTGAGCAGCCCGAGGATGGTCTGGAGCTTGCGCGCCGGGATCGCCACAAATTGCCCGGTATCACCGAGCTGAATAGGGATCTTTTTCTCCTCCGCTCCCTTCCCGAGATTCGCGAGGCGAAAACCGGCTGGTTTGCTCTCCAGATAGCGCACCAGACAGGGAAGCAGGTTGATTTTTTCCTCGCCCCGCCGCATCCCGTATTCGAAACCGAACCAATCCACCGCCTCCTCTTCGGCGTGGATCTCGCCGTAATAATCGAGCGGCTCGATGACCTGGAGTCCGAAATCCGGATCGATCGTGATCTCGCAGTCGAGGGCCTCGAGTTCACCGCGCCGATTCGAAAGAAAGTCGGCCCAAAAAACTTCCTGCATCCCCCGGCGAATCGCCGAATACGCGTAGCATTGGCGGTACTCGGGCACGATCTCGTCCCAGGGATAGAGTTCGACGAGACGCTTCAGGCCCATCGCGCGGAGACGCGTCTCCACTTTCGGGTCCTCCCCGTCGAGTCGGGCGAGCGGCATGTTCTCCAGCACGGCGCGCGCGTCGGAATCGTCCCAGTGCAGAATCCCCGCCCGGACATCGACGGAGAAAAGGTGGATCCCGCTGCGCAGTTGGCCCAGGCCGAAGGAGAGGTCCGCGACGGCCCCTTTCTCCCGCATGGCCGCCATGAGGAGAGCGGCCACATGCGCGTCGTTGGCCTCGGTCGACCGGTCGCTGCGCCCGTCCACTTTCCATCCCTCGTCGCTGCGGTGGATCACGATGCTCACCTCCGCCCGGGGCCCATCCTCGTCGTCGGCGATCTGACCAAAGATCCCCGCGAAGCGTCCCTGCACGTTCGCCGTGACCACGCGCACCGCACCGTTTTCGACCAGCCAGCGCCCTTTCTGGAGCGATTCACGGGAGAAAATCTCGTCACAAAAAGGCCGCTCGTGCAGGACGATCTGTCCGAGGACACCTCCGCCATTGGGATCGGAGGGAGGGAACCGGGGCGGAGGTTCGGTGGAGGACGAATTCAAAACGACGGGGCGGCTTGGGGCGGACGAGGGGCACCTTCACCAAACATCCTGAATTTTCAACTTCTACGAAAAGAAATTGCGCGGACCCGCCCGCTCCCTGGGAAAATGGAAAGAGCCAGGCGGATCTCTCCGCCTGGCTCCCCGGTATTACGTCCACGACCAAACACTGTTCGGTCGAAAGGGAAAAAGGGTTTCTTTCGGGGTTATCGCGTCAATTCCCGCTTCAACTGCGAAATGATGCGACGATTTTCTTCCAGAATGCTTTCGAGCGTGCTCCTCTCGGCGGCGTCCACCGACATTCCGCCGATCACCTCGGACAAATCTTTCTGCAGACCGTGCAGGTCGGCGAGGAGTTGCAGGTCCGCCTCTTCGTTGACGACGGGATTTCCGCTGATGGAAACGGGTTGGAATCCGGCGAGGACCCGGTTGTTTTCCGGATGGGCGGCCCCGCCCATGGTCACGTATCCGCTCACGAGCACACTGTCCTGGCTGCGGGTATCCGCCTTCGCCAGCGAACCGCTCCGGAGACGTTTTTCGATCATGCCGGTTTTGAAGAAACGACCGAAATGGGAATCCGGGAGAGGCGGCAGGTAGGAATCCACCCGCTCCAGTCCGCCCCGCTCCGAGGCCGCCTGCAGCGGTCCGTTCCCGGACGTCGCGGAGACCGGGATGGCCGATCCGGCGTCGAGATAACTCGCGTCGATCGAAGAAAACATCGCGCTCTCATCGGCCAGGTCCAGTCGGGAAACGTCGTCCACCTCTTCCGCGAGGAACAACTGCGGCACATGCACCGAAGGAGCCGCCCCCACCGCAGCCAAAGAAATCGCGTCGACCGTGTCCCCCGTGCCGGTTTCCGCCACGCCTTCGCCGCTCTTCTGGCTGGTGGCGATGATTCCACCGACCAAGAGCATCCCCACCACCGCCGCCGCAGCGGCATGATAGTGGCGGCGCACCGGACGAAAACGCCCTTCCACCACCCTGTCGGTCGGAGCGAGGGGTTCCAGCAATGTCAACTCGGGCTGCTTCTGTTCGGAGACCCATTCTCCGCGCAGACCGTCGCTGAGCAGATCCATGACTTCGCGCATCGAGGCGAGTTCCGCTCGCGCCATCGGCGACGACTGCAAGCGGGCTTCGAACTCCGCCGTTTCCGCCGCGGTGAGTTCTCCCAAGGCGTAGGCCGTCATCTGCGGATCATCCGGATTGATTGGTTCACGATTCATACGGTTTGGCAGGTTGGCAGTTGTTGAAATTTTCAGTTGGGTTGGATCTCCACTCCCATGAGGTTGCGCAGTCTTTTGATCCCGGTGTGAATGAGAAATCCCACATTGCTCACGCTAAGCCCGGTGACGTCGGAGATTTCCTTGTAGCTCAGGTCCCCTTGGAATTTCAGGCGGATCACCTCGCGCTGGTTCTCGGGAAGCCGGTCGAGGAAACTCATCACTTCGGCGTGGCGCTCGCGCTGCTCCATCGCCAGAGACGGATCGGGGGCCGAGTCGTTGAGATTCTCAAAGGCCTCTCCGGCGGAAGAGAGCATCGGGTTTTCCTTCCTCAGCACATCGATGGAGCGATTCCGGCAGACGGTGTAGAGCCAGCTCTTGAGGCGGCCCCGGATCATTTCAGGGTCCTGCCGGTGCAGTTTGATGAACGTGTCCTGCACCACATCGCGGGCGCGGTCCCAGTCACCGCCGAGGAGTCCGGCAGCGTAGCCCGTCAAGGGACCTTCGAAATCCGCCTGGGCGGATTCCACGAGTTCGCGAGGCGAAACTTCCATGATCTGGAGCGGTACGGCGGACATGAGTGCGATGACTACAACGCTTACAACGCCCCACCGTGAGACTTCTTAGTAAAAAAACTTCTCCAGAATATAAATCGAATTTTCCCAATTCTCAATCACAGGCTTCTGCCCACCCCCGCGAAAAGAGAGAAAAATGAGCAAGGAAGCGCCATCCAGCATTGAGAATCCTTTTTTGCAAAAATGAGATTTTAGGCTTGCAATACTTAACCTTTCCGTAGTATTTGATGAGCTTAATCAAAAAACGCCGATCGCTCAACCACTCCACCTTCCCGCTGTTATGGCAAAAATACTTCTCATAGACGACGAAGCCTCCATCCTGAAACTGATGTCGAAATCCTGCACCCAGCAGGGGCACGATGTCACCGCGGTGCAAACCGGGCGGGAAGGTCTCCAAGCCCTCGATCTCCTGAAACCCGATCTCATGATCGTCGATCTCATGATCGGAGACATGAACGGCCTGGACATCATCCGCCACAGCAACGAATCCCATCCCGACACCCAGGTGATCATGGTCACCGGCCACGGCTCCATCGAGACGGCGGTCGAGGCGATGCGGTTGGGAGCCTTCGACTATCTCACCAAGCCCTTTGAGCTCGCCGACCTCCAGCGCACCGTGGAACTCGGGCTGCAGCAGCGAACCCCTCCGGCCAATTTTCCCGGCGAAGCCTTCCAACTCTCCGCCATCGCCCAGGCCTCGGGCGGCATGATCGGAAACAGCGCCAAAATTCAGGAGATTCTGAAAATCATCGACAAAATCGCCGACAACGACTCGCCGGTCCTCCTCGAAGGCGAATTCGGATCCGGCAAACAAATGGTGGCCCGCAGCATCCACAACGCCAGCCGTCGGAATCACGCTCCGTTCAAAGTGCTGCAATGCTCCGCCCTACCCGAAGATCTCCTCGAGGCGGAACTCTTCGGCACCGCCGGAGGACGCACCGAGACGATCTTCTCCCGCGCCGCCGGTGGAACCGTCCTCTTGGAAGAAATCCACATGCTTCCGGTCCGGCTCCAGTCCAAGCTGGAGACCTACCTGGAGGAGGTCAATACCCGCCGGATCATGGGTGAGCTGCCGGTGAAAATGGATGTGCGTTTCATCGCCTCCTCCGCCAAACCCCTGCAGGAATGCGTCGAAGCCGGCACCTTCCGGGAAGACCTCTTTTACAAAATCTCCATCATCCCCATCGAAGTTCCGCCCCTGCGCAGTCGGGTCGAGGACATCGAGCTGCTCGCCGATTATTTCCTCAACAAATACGCCGAACGCACCGGCACCAAGGTCCCCGAAGTGGACAAGTACGCCAGACGTCTCCTCGAGGGATACAGTTGGCCGGGCAATGTCGGGGAACTGCAGAACGCCATGGAGCGCGCCTGCGCCTTCGCCGAAGCGGGTCGCATCCGTCCCGTCGATCTCCCGCCCAAGGTGACCCAGAAGGTCGAAATCACCGACGACGACGAAAAGACCACCCACCACCTCCCCATCGGAGTGGGGCTCTCGGACTACGTGAAAAAACAGGAGAAGCTCTTCATCCGCGAAACCCTCAAATACAACGGAGGTTCCCGCGAAAAAACAGCCAGCATGCTCGGCGTCAGCATCGCCACGCTCTACCGCAAAATGGGCCTGAAACTAGAGAAAGAAAAAATCACCTCCCGCTGAGGTTGGGGTGGGGCCTCACAACTGAGCTAAGGGGCGGTTATTTGAATTTCGGATTACCATTGATCGGCAACACGGGAACACTCCAATAATCATTCACGAGGGAGACTCCTCGATCAATGTCGGAGTCGTCGAGCTGAGGCAGGCTCACGTCTAGCTCTTCCTGAAGAACTCTCAATTCGGAGGTTAAACTTGAGTAAATTTTGTTTTTGAGTGCCGATCCTTGATCCTCATTCAAAATGTAGCCTTCCTCATGCAAGATTGCGACAAACTGTGACATCAGCCGGGCGCGATGCAGCGAACTCTCTTCTATTCGATGTAGCTTTCTGGAGTGCAGTGCCACGATGGCCAAAAGGGGCACTAGCCCGCAAATAAGCCCCAGAGAGAAGGCGCGCGCATTCATATATGCTTGTTAATCAACGTGAAATGGTGGAAATCCTGATAAGATAAAGCGCAACGAACTCCAGAAGTAAGGATGCGATGATTGCAGGAGTATCACCGAAATCGCTTCCTGCACACCGTTCGAGGGAATACACGAGACGAAGCGCTACTCCGCTACTCCGCTACTCCGCTACTCCGCTACTCCGCGGTCGAGCAAGGACTGCTGCCAGGAGAGCAACAAACCGTTTTTTTCTTCCTCGGGGAAGTTGTTGGCGGCGAGGCGCTCCATCACTGTGCGGGTGGCGATCACGGTGGGTTCGATCCCGAGTTGTCGGGCTTGTTGGTCTCGGAGGCGGCGGATTTTCTCGAATCGCGCTTCATCGATGTCGAGGCGGGGACCGTCGCCGCGGCGGTGTTTGACGGGATACTCCGAGGGTTTCTCGGCCCGGGCCGCTTCGATCGCCGCATGGAGCCGTTTGACCGGGCCGGGGCGGAGATAATGCGGCGGCTTCACGTTCCGCCCCTCTTCGAGCTGCGCGGCCATCGTCATGATCTCCTGGTTGCCCAAGAACTTGAAGGCGGGGCGATCGAGGCGGCGGCATTCTTCGTCCCGCCAGAGCCAGAGGTGCCGGAGAAAGTGCAAGCCTTTCGGCGAAAGTTTCCCCCAACCGGAGATGCGCCAGAGGTCGTCCTCGGATTTGCCGCTGCGCCCGAGGACGGATTCCTTCGCCGCGTCGCAACTTTCGTAAAACCATTCGAGACGGCCGATGCCATCGAGGCGGTCGAGATATTTCCCACCGAGATCGAGGAGGTAGCGCACGTCGTTGTAGGCGTAGGCGAGCATTTTGTCGCTGAGCGGGCGGCGGCTCCAATCGGCTTTCTGGGATTGTTTGGAAAGTTTCACTCCGTATTCTTCCTCCAGCAGATTGGCGAGGCCGAACTTGCTCTTGCCGAGAAAGCGGGCCGCCACCTGGGTGTCGAATATGGTCCGGGGAACCCAGTTGAAGGTGCTGTTGAAGAGGGATATGTCGTAGTCGGCTCCATGCATCCAGACCACGTCGAAGCGATCCACGAAGGTGACGAAATCTGTCAGGCCGGCGATCCCGATCGAGAGGGGATCGAGGATGGCGAGTGCTCCCGGCAGCGAAAACTGGATGAGACACAGCTTCGTCTCGTAGGAGTGCATGCTGTCCGCCTCGGTATCGATCGAGCAGGCGCGGAAATCTCCGGCGTGTTCGGCTTTCGCGACAAAGGCATGGAGATCCTCGATCCGATCGATGTAGGTCTCGGAAGCCGAGTCGAGGGATGTCATGGGTGTCTGACTCATCGCCGCTGTATTCTCACTGAATCCCGCGAAGGAGCAGTTCCGCATTCGATCCGGTGGATTGGATCAGTTTCAGGAGAACCACCATGGCCTCGGGGGCGGGGCGCTGCGCCATCTGTTTCCGCAGGGAGTTGATGCGCTGGTATTCGTCGGGATGATAGAGCAGTTCATCTTTGCGGGTCCCGCTCTTGAGCAGGTGGATCGCGGGGAAGATCCGCGACTCGGCCATCTCGCGGTCGAGGGTGATCTCCATGTTCCCGGTGCCTTTGAATTCTTCGAAGATCACGTCGTCCATGCGGCTGTCGGTCTCGATGAGACAGGTCGCGAGGATGGTGAGGCTGCCGCCTTCCTCCACATTGCGGGCCGCACCGAAGAAGCGGCGGGATCGTTCGAGCGCTTTCGGGGAGATGCCTCCGCTCCCGATCGCTCCGCCCCCACCGCCGCCGCCGCGCTTGTGGCGGCCGCCGCCGCCGTCCCCTCCCCCTTGGCGGGCGGAGTTGTGGGCACGGGCGAGCCGGGTGAGGCTGTCGAGGAGCACGACGACATCTTTGCCGGTCTCGACGAGTCGCTTGGCGCGGTCGAGAACCATGTCGGCGACTTCGATGTGCCGGTTCGCGCTCTCGTCGAAGGTGGAGCTGTAGACCGAGGCCTCCACCGTCTCGCGGAAGTCGGTGACTTCTTCGGGGCGCTCGTCGAGGAGGAGAACGATCAGTTCCACATCCGGATTGTTTTCCCGGATCGAGATGGCGATATTTTTCAGGAGAATGGTCTTCCCTCCCCGCGGGGGGGCCACGATCAGCCCGCGCTGGCCTTTCCCGAGCGGTGCGACGAGGTCGATCACCCGGGGCGAGGGCGACTTGGCGGCGGTGGTTTCAAGGATCATCCGTTCCGAGGGGAACATCGCGGTGAGGCCGTCGAAATGCGGGGGCGATTTCCATTCGTCCACGGGGCGTCCCTCCACTTCGAGCACTTCCTCGACGGTGAGGAATTTCTCCTTGTCGCGCGGCGGACGCACGAGGCATTTGATCCACTGGCCACCGCGCAGATCGTGATTTTTGATGAAACGCACCGCGAGATACACATCGTCGGCGTTGGAGGCGAAGCTGAAGGCAGGCCAACGCAGGAATCCGCAATTGTCGCCCGAGTAATCGAGATAGCCTTCCGCCTCCAGCACGGTGCCGCGGCTGCCGTAGTATTTCAGAATTTCGAAAACGAGCTGGTGTCGGGATCGGATCCCGGCCACCCGCAGGTCCAGCTCCTGCGCGATCTCATGCAGGCGGAGGAGCGGATGCTGCTGGAACTCGTTCAGATTGACCCGCTCGGGGACGCTCACCGCGACCGCGTCGATCGGGTCGTTTCCGGGATTCGACTCTTCCGAGTCCACAGTGGAGTTATCAGTCATTCAGTTAAACATTCTATCACAACGCGAAACAAGGTGATCCGTCTGGGCGAAGAGGGTCTCGATGGCCCCATCATTCCACACGACTATATTTGCCCTTTGTATTTTCTCTTCTATCGGAATCTGAGCCCCGATGATTTTCTCTGCCACCCCTTCCTCAAGATTTCGGTCAAAAGTGAGGCGTTTCTTCTGCGTTGCCCGGGAGGAGGCCACCACCAGATCGATATCCCGATCCAGGGGAAATTCCACCTCGTAGAGGAGCGGTACCTCAACGATGGAAATCCGAACCAGGTCGGACCACGTCTCCGACCGCGCGTTCACACGATCCAGAACGAGGGGGTGCAGGATTGCTTCCACTTTTCCACGGAAAACAGAATTTTCAAACAAGAGTTCTCGCAGTTCTTTCCGGTCCAGGCTCCCCTCCCGGAGCAGTTCCCGCCCGTGGACGCGGCCCAATTCGTCGATGTCCCGCTGGATTTCCGGCATCTCCAGGAGCGCCCGCACCTCTTCGTCACAGCTGATGTAGGAGGCAGTCCCCCCCGGGAGGCCCTCTAGCAAGCGGCGCGCCACCGACGATTTGCCGCAGGCCACCCCGCCCGTCACCGCGATCTGTAAGAAGTCTCTCAAAAAAACAAAAAACGCGGCTCAGCGAGCCGCGTCTCCGTTGAAGTTATCTCTTCAATTTCACCCAACTCATTTCTGGTAGGGAATCGGTCCGGGGGCAAAGGCCGCCGGTGTGGTGATGGGGGGCCGCGGAACCGGCTCGGGGAGCGGCTCGTCGACGATGCCGCCGTTGATCGGCATGCCGGAGGGATCCATCAACTGGGCCTTCACGAAAATGGTCAGGTTGCGCTTCAGGTGGAGTTCCACACTGGAGCGGAAGAGACGCCCGATCGCCGGCAGATCGCCGAGGAAGGGGATTTTGTCTTCCACATCCTGAATGTCTTCGCGGATAAGACCACCCAAGGCCACGGTCTGGCCGTCCCAGATCGTCACCTGTGTGGTCACTTTCCGGGTGTTGAAGATGGGCATCTCGATGCGGTTTTCCGTCACTACGACAGGGGTCACGATGCCGAGGGCGTTCACCGACGAAGTCTGGATGGGACTGCCGTAGTTGATGAACCCGTCGAACTCCACCACTTCAGGGGCGAGGTTCAGGTCGATGGTGAACTCGTCGGCACCGAGCACCGGATCCACTTCGAGGGTCACCCCAGTGTTTCTCGTCTCGAACGCCGTCGGAGTCGCCGGAGTCACGGGGAACCCACCACTGGTGGAAACACCGCCGCCACCACCACCGAATCCGATGGAGCCACCGAACTGGTTCGGAATTTCCGGCGGATCGTATTCGGTGGGATAGATGAACTCACGAATGACCTCGATCTTGGCGCGCTGGCCGCTGCGGGCCATCACCGACGGGGCCGAGAGCAGGTCCACGCCTTTCTTCTGGCTGAGGGCGCGGATCATGACCTGGAACTGCGGGTCGGTGAAGACACCGGAGATCCCGAAGACCGCGGGGGCCATGGCCGAGAGGCCGTCGCCGCCACCGGCCGCTTCCGCGATGAGGGCGTCGATGGAGTTTCCGTCAATGGCGCGCGACCCGGAGCGAAGCCCGGCGGTGAGATTGTTGAATCCAATGGGGAGCTGGTTGGCAGGGTTCACGAAACTGTAGTCGGCGGCGTTTCCGGCCCCCACCGCGTTGCCCACGGTGCCGCCCGCACCGAAGACGCGGGGGGTGGAGCCGAGGTTGAAGGGACCAAGGAGCCAATCGAAGCCGAGTTCCTCCCCGTCTTCTTCACTGATCTCCACGAAGCGGGAGGTGATGTAGATTTGTTTCTCGACCCCCTGTTTGATCGAATCGATATACGCTTCGACCAGTTCCATCTGATCCGAGGTGTTGCGGATGATCAACTGGGAAGTCGCCGCGTTGTAAATCGCACTGGCACCACCGGTGAAGGTGATTCCAGCGCTTTCGAGAATCTCCTTGGCGGTGCGGCGACCAACCGTTCCCGCGCCTCCTCCCGCAGCCACCGGATCGGCGAAGGGATCTGCCGCAGCGGCACCGCCGCCACCGCCGCCGCCACCGCCGCCGCCGGCGGTGGAAAGAAAGGTCGGGGGCACGACATAGACGTTGGTGAAAAGATCCGCGTCGGG
>JAAYAT010000390.1 GCA_012719225.1 Verrucomicrobiaceae bacterium | reverse complement strand
TCTTGAAGCCCCTCTTGAAGCCCCTCTTGGAGTCCTTGCTGACGATATTGTTCGGCGACTGTCATGGCATCCCTCCGCAGGCGTGTATTGCGGATTCCCTCAACTTTAGCCTCGAAGCTCTCGATGTCAACGGTCCGGCCCTGGATGTAGCGGAGCACCATCATCACCAAATCCCTCGGCGTCGCGGACATCAGAGCCTCGTCCCACACCGCCTCGTCGAGGAGTTTTCCGAGGCGTTCGGCCTTCATTGCCCGCAGCACGTAGATGCCGGCGGGGGTGCCGGGGATTTCCTCGTAGTCCATCCCGGCGAGTTGCAGATGGATATGAGAGAAATCCGGCACGTAGCGCCGCAGAATCTCGACGAATTCATCCGGGAAATCCTCGGGGATGTCGAGAAGCTCAAGAATGCTGGGTGCCGACGCCCAGGATTCGGCGTTTTGCGAGAGTACCACCGGCAGGATGGGCGGCAGCTTCTCTGCATCGGGGTGACGACGCTGGGAGTCGTCCCAGATGTTGACCATGTAGCGGAGCAGTCGAAGGGAGAGCCAGGGGTCGCGGGTACTCTGGTGTTCGAAGAGGATATAGAGGAGGACTTCGCGCCCTTCCAGGGGAACGGAGAAGAGCAGGTCGGAGTGGGATCGCCGGTATCGGGAGTCGACGAAGCTGCCGGGCATGGGGAGCAGTCCGCTCCAGTCGAGTCTGGAAGTGAGAGTTTCGGGCAGGGTGGCTTGGATGAAGGCCGCGGCATTCTCCGGCACGCCGAAGGTGGTGGTGAAGAGCTTGTCGTGGGGCTGGTGAAGCGGCTCGTCCATGCCCGCCAGAGTAAAGGCGGGGCGAGGGGTGTAAAGACGGAAACCCGAATTTCTCGCGTCAAACCACCAGAAAAATCCCCGTATTTTCCTCGCGCCGGTCGGCCCAGCGTTCTTTGTAGGGGGAGTGCATTCCGAGATCGTAGCGGGTGATGCCTTCGGCCTCGCAGCGGAGGAGATTTTCCCACTGGAGCCGGTTGCCGAGTCCGAGGGAGCGCACATCCTCCCGGTAGCTCATCTGGAGTCCGCGGTAGGAACCATCCGCCACGCCTCCGAAGATGTAGGCGAGGTCCTCACCGCTGCGCCGGGCGAAGAGCAGGCGCAGGTCTCCCTGCCGGTGCAGCCCTTCGAGGAGGGAACGATAAAAGCCGACATAGCCGGGCGATTGGAAAATGTCGGTGCCCTCCCGCCATTTGTAGGTTTGTTTTTGGATCGCGAGGATGCGGGCGAAGAGTGCGTCGGGCGATGTGTCTCCAGCCGTCACGATCTCGATGTCCTTGCCTTTTCCGGCGTCGCGCAGGGTGCGGCGGAAGCTCCGGGAACGGCGTGCCAGCCAGGGTTCCACTCCTCCCCCGAGGTCGATGAGCATGCATTCGGTCACGGGGAATTCCGCGTAGCGGCGCACGAGCGGGTCCAGCCCGCGGAGGGTGTCGTGGAGGGGGCCTCCGCAGCGGATTCCTCCGAGGCACAGCCCCGTCGGACGCGGGAGCAAGCGGGGCGTCGCGAGGAGCATGTCGACGAGTCCGGCGGGATCTCCCGCGAGGGCGGAGCCGAACATCCAGGAGGATTCGAGGGGAAAACACACTCCGTCCTCCCGGCGCACGGAAAAGATCATCCAATTGCCCGCGTCCTCCACGATGAAGTGTTCCCGGGGTGGTGGGTCGGGGTGGAGAAAATCGTGGGCGGCAAGCTGCCAGAGCGGGCCCGAACACAGCGGCGAGACGCCCGGTGTCCGTCGAACGGCGGCGGCCCAGGCATCGGTCCGGTGGCGTAGTTCGGCGAGGGGGACGCGCGGCATGGAGAGCGGGGCGGGGGAAGACGCCGGGACTCGTCAGGGCGTCACGGGTTGAGAAAAGCCCGGATCAACTGACCGTCGCGGCTCAGCACCATGACCGTGGTTTTGTCCTGCGGGAGCGAGCCGAGCAGGTCGTAAAAGGTGGATACGTCGGTGACGGCGTCCTGGTTGATGCGGTGGATGAGGTCACCGGGGCGGAAGCGTTTCGCGGCCTGGGATTCGGATTGTACCTCGGTGATGACCACCGCCGCGGTGGTCTCGGGCAGCCCCAGGGCGGTGCGTTGGGCCGGGGAGAGATTGCCCACGGTGATCCCGAGAGCTTCGGCGATGGATTGGCCGTTGGCCGCGATGTCCGAACGCAGTTTCAGGGTGTTGGTATCCGATTTGGCGATGGCCTGGACCACCGCTTCGATGGGTTGGCCTTTCCGGATCACGGTGAGTTGGGTCAATTCCCCCGCTTTTTTGGAGCGGATCCGGGTGAGGGTGTCCTCGGCGGATTTGGTCGTTTTGCCGTCGAATTTCACGATGAC
>JAAYAT010000389.1 GCA_012719225.1 Verrucomicrobiaceae bacterium | reverse complement strand
TCATCGCCGGGGCCGGCAGCGGCAAGACCCGCACCCTCACCCACCGCGTCGCCTACCTCCTCGACAAGGGGATCCACCCCTCCGCGATTCTCCTCCTCACCTTCACCAACAAGGCCGCCCGGGAAATGCTCGGCCGGGTCGAGGAACTCGTTCCCCACGACACGCGGGCGCTCTGGGGCGGCACCTTCCACTCCGTCGGCAATCGCATCCTCCGCCGTCACGCCGAGCTGCTCGGCTGGGACCGCGGCTTTTCCATCATGGATCGCGAGGACCAGAAGACCCTCCTCAACGCCGTCCTCGGCGACAGCAAGATCTCGCCCAAAGAGACCCAGTTCCCCAAGGCCGGACTCCTCGCCGACATTTTCAGCCTCGCCACCAACACCTGCCTCGACCTGCCGGACCTGCTGCACCAGCGCTACCCCTATTTCCATCACCACGCCGCCGCGATCGAAGAGATCAAGGAGCGCTACGAGGAGAAAAAGCGCGACACCCACTCGCTCGATTTCGACGACCTGCTCGAAAAACCTCTCCGTCTCCTGCAGGAGAACGAGGAGATCCGCGAGAAATACCAGCGGCAGTTCGAATGGGTCCTCGTCGACGAATACCAGGACACCAACCACCTCCAGGTCGAGTTCATCGAGATGCTCGCGGCCCCGCAGAACAATCTCATGGTCGTCGGCGATGACGCCCAGTCGATCTACTCCTGGCGCGGCGCCGACTTCCGCAACATTCTCGATTTTCCCGACAAATACCCCGGAGCGGTCAAATACGTCATCGAGACCAACTACCGCTCCGTCCCCGAGATCCTCAGCCTCGCCAACGCCGCGATCGCTCCGAATACCAAACAGTTTCGGAAAAATCTCGCCCCGGCCCGGCCCGACCGCGAGGTCCTCCCCGCCCTCGCCCCCTTGCAGGACACCAACACCCAGGCCGCGTTCGTCGCCCAGCGCATCCTCGAACTGCGCGAGGATGGCGTCGAATACAATGAGATCGCGGTGCTCTACCGTGCGCATTTCCACGCCATGGAGGTCCAGCTCGAACTGACCCAGCGCGGTATTCCCTTTGTCATCACCAGCGGACTCCGTTTCTTCGAGCAGGCCCACATCAAGGATGCCGCCGCCTTCATGAAATTCGCCTGCAACCGGCGCGACGAAGTGGCCTTCAAACGCCTCGTCACGATGCTGCCGGGGATAGGCGAAAAAGGTGCCGACACTCTCTGGCGGCAGTGGATCCACTGCGAGGGTTCCGCCCCCCGTTCGCGGGATCTTTTTTCAAAGCACCTCCTCGGCTTCAAGGTTTCGGCCAAGGCCAAACCCGGCTGGGAGCAGCTCGCCTACACCCTCGACGAACTCCTCGACGCCGAGGGCCACCCCAAGCCACCCGCCCCGATGATGCCCTCCATCCTCGGAGGAGTCTACGAGGAATACATGCGGAGCAAGTTCAACAACTACGACAGCCGCAAGCAGGACCTCCTCCAGTTGGAAAAATATGCCGAGACCTTCGACGACCTGCAGGAATTTCTCAGCCAGCTCAGTCTCCTCGCCGGGCAGGACGCCGTCGCCGCCACCGCAGCCGAAACCGGCGAAGCCGTCTGCCTCAGCTCCGTTCACCAGGCCAAGGGTCTCGAATGGAAGGTCGTCTTTTGCATCTGGCTCGCCGACGGCATGTTCCCCAACAAACGAGTCCTCGAGGAAGACGACACCGACGAGAGCGGTCTCGAAGAGGAAAGACGGCTCTTCTACGTCGCCGTGACCCGCGCCAAGGACGAGCTCTACCTGACCTATCCCCAGCTCTGGTACGGCTCCTTCAGCGGCGAGACCCTCCAGTATCCCTCCCGTTTCCTCGACGACATCCCCCCCGACCTGATCGAGGAATGGAACGTCGGCTCGGCGTGGTGAGAAAGAGGGTGCCGTCCAGCGCTGGTTTGATCACGAGCAGATTTTGAATTTTAATAGCATCGGCCACTAATTAAGGAAATGGCCCATATTTTAATGAAAGGCTCGTTCTCTTCCATTTTTCGGCCCTACCTCCAACTCTTCCGCTGAGTCCATGACCGGATTTCCGAAACCAGGAGCGCTACAAGGACTCCGGCGTGGAATGGCTTGAGGGGGTGCCGACGCATTGGAAGGCATGAAAAAACCTTCCATTCCCTAGGACTTCATGGTCTAATGTCCTAGACATACGCAGCAAGCACATGGCCGATCCTTTCACCTGCCTGAAGAAACTCTCCGAGCGCTCTCCCCTGATCCAGCGGCAGGATGCCTTGGCAGCGGGGCTGAATTCGAGTACCCTGACGAGCCTGACTCGCAAGGGGGTGCTCATCCGCGTCGGGCATGGGCTTTACCAACTGGCGGGTCAAGAGGCCCCGAATCCTGAACTGGTTGAAGTCTCCCGGCGTCAACCAAAGGGCGTCATCGTCCTGCTCAGCGCCCTCGCTTTTCACGGTATCGGGTCGCATCGGGCGAGCGAGGTCTGGCTTCAGCTTCCCAACAACGCCCCGACGCCTACCTTCACGTGGCCGCCCGTGAAGGTCGTGCGCAGTCGCCTGGCGGCAGCTTTCACCGAGGGTGTCGAGGTTCATCTGATCGGCGGCCATGCCGTGCGGATCACTTCGGTGGATCGAACGATTGTGGATTGCTTCAAGCATCGCCGCTTGGTTGGCCTGGATGTGGCGGTGGAAGCGCTGCGTGAGCGGATGGGGAATCGACAAGGCCAATGGCGCAGTCTCCAAAATCTTCATCGTTACAGTAGGCTGATGAGAGTCGCGCGGATAATGCAACCCTACATGGAAGCGATGATATGAAAAATATCGCGGCCTCGGTCCGTGCCCGGCTCGCCAATATAGGTCAGGCGGAGGGAATGGCTCTGGATTTCATGATAGAGCGCTTTGCCATCGGACGGCTGCTCTGGCGTATCAGCCAGAGTCCCCACGCGGATCGTTTCGTTCTCAAGGGCGCCCAGCTCTTCGCTATGTGGGAACAAAATCCGCACCGTCCCACTCGTGATATCGACTTTCTGAGTTTCGGAGATCCTGCCGAAAAGGCCATGGAATCCTTATTTATCGAGCTTCTTGCAGCGCCCGCCGATCCGGAGGACGGAATGATCTGGGGGAAACCAAGTGTCGGGCAGATCCGGGATGATCAGAGCTACGGTGGAATTAGGATTGCAGTTCCAGTCATGCTGGCCGGAGCACGGGTACGCATTCAAATCGACATCGGATTCGGAGACACCGTCACACCCGGGACAGAGGAGCAAACTTGGCATGAGCTTCTCGGCTATCCCGCTGCGAAAATCAACACTTATCCGCCCGAAACCGTCATCGCCGAGAAGCTAGAAGCCGCTGTTCAGCTCGATATTGCGAACACCCGGATGAAGGACTTTTATGATTTGGACTGGCTGGCCGCTCATCGGAGTTTTGACTTTGAAATCCTACACAGAGCGATCACCCGCACCTTTACCAACCGTCAAACGGAGCTTCCATCTGAAGCTCCGTTCGTGCTGACTGAGGCGTTTTCCTTGGACTCGGGAAAACAGACGCAATGGGACGTGTTTCTCCGAAAGAACCGGTTGGCCGCGGATCCGCTGGATCAGGTCATCGGACGTCTTCGGGATTTTCTTTTGCCCGTTATTTTGGAAATGCCATCACCGGTCCAAAAAATTTGGAGCGTCTATACCGGCTGGACACAAAACAACTTATGAGTTCCGACACCAACCAATCCGCCCTCGAAGCCTGCATCGAACACTACATCCCCTGACCGCGCCTTTCTGCGGGCTTGTCAGCGAACTCGCTTTCCGTGTAATCTGCGGGCTCCATGAAGTCACGCCGCCATTTTCTCACCGCCGCCACCCTTCTCGCTGGAGGCGCTCTCGGGGGGAGCCCCGATCTCCTCGCCCAGCTCAAACGGGCCGATGTCGATCCCGATTTCGTGGTGAAAAACGGACGCATCCGCCAATCCATCATGGGCTGGTGTTTCCAAGATCATTTCAACGCCGTCGAACTGGCCCATCACTGCAAGGCGATCGGACTGGTCGCCATGGAGGGCATTCCGGTGAAGGCCTATCCGGAGGTCCGCAAGCTCGGGCTGGAGATTTCCCTGGTCGGTTCCCACGGATTCGCCAAAGGCCCCTGCGACCCGAAATACCGCGACGAATCGGTCGCCATTCTCAAAAAGAGCATCGCCACCGCCGCCGAGTTCGGATGCAAGAACGTCATCACCTTCACCGGGATGCGATTCGAGGGAATGGACGATGAGAAGGCGGCGCGGGATTGTGTGGAGGCCTGGAAATCCGTCCTACCCGAGGCGGAAAAGGCGGGCATCACCCTCGTTCTCGAGCACCTCAACTCCCGCGACGACACCCATCCCATGAAAGGTCATCCGGGATATTTCGGGGACGATGTCGACTTCTGCGCCGATCTGATCCATCAGGTCGGCTCGCCGAATTTCAAACTGCTCTTCGACATCTACCACGTCTCGGTCATGAACGGCGACATCATCCGCCGCATCCGCCAGTACCAGGACATCATCGGGCACTACCACACCGCCGGCAATCCCGGCCGCGCCGAACTCGACGACACCCAGGAGATCAATTACCCGCCCATCCTCGAAGCCATCCTCGAGACCGGCTACAGCGGCTTCGTCGCGCAGGAATTCATTCCGACCTGGGACGATCCCGTCCTCGCCCTGCGCCAGGCCGCTCAGCTCTGCGACATCTGATTTCCTTCCTCCACTCCGTCCGACCATACAACCCTCTTTAGTCCCCCCATCCCACCCTGTTACCGCATGAACCCGACCCTCTCGACTTCCCGCCGCCGTTTCCTCGGCCAGACCGCCGCCGCTCTCGCCGCCCCGACCCTCCTGCCCTCGGGCCTGCTCGGACAAAACGCTCCCAGCAAACGCATTGCCATGGGATTCATCGGGATGGGCAACCGCGGCATCGGGGTGATGGAGGCCCTCCTCAACCATCCCGAGGTCCAGGGCGTGGCCGTCTGCGATGTCGATGATTTCCATTTCCGTTACCACAAGGAGAAGCGCACCCGGGACTACGGGCGCACTCCCGGCATGGCCGCCATGAAAAAAGCCCACGCCAAGCGCACCGACTCGGGTTCGTGGAAAGGCGGCGAGGCCTACGAGGATTTCCGCGAGTTGCTCGCTCGCGACGATATCGACGCCGTCCTCGTGGCGACCCCCGACCACTGGCACGGGGTCATCACCATGGCGGCGCTGGAGGCGGGCAAGGACGTCTATTGTGAGAAGCCGGTGACCCACAAATACGCCGAGGGTCACGCGATTCACCGCGAGGTCGCGAAGCGGAAGGCTGTCTTCCAGGTCGGCTCCCAGCAGCGTTCGGACAAAATGTTTCAGCAGGCCGTCGAACTCGTCCGCAACGGCGTCATCGGAAAAATCACCAAGGTGGAGGTCGGACTGCCCACCGGACACGACCAACCCGAGGGCGACGCCAGCGTGAAAACCCCGCCGTCGGATCTCAATTACGATCTCTGGTGTGGTCCCGCGGAAAAACTGCCCTACCGGGAAGCCTGTCACCACTGGTCGTGGCGCTGGACCAAAACCTACGGCGGCGGCCAGTTGATGGACTGGATCGGACACCACAACGACATCGCCCACTGGGGGCTCGGCATGGACCAAAGCGGCCCCGTTTCGGTGGAGGCGAAAAACTGGGTCTATCCGACGACGGAACTCTACGACGCCCCGATGAGCTATGACGTGATTTCGAAATACGAGGGCG
>JAAYAT010000388.1 GCA_012719225.1 Verrucomicrobiaceae bacterium | reverse complement strand
TGGGCCGACAACGCCAACCTCGACAAAGCGCGCCGTCTCCTCTGGCCCGTCAAACAGAAATACGGTCAGAAAATTTCCTGGGCCGATCTACTCGTTCTCTCGGGCAACGTGGCTCTGGAGTCCATGGGATTTGAGACCTATGGCTTTGCCGGAGGACGCGTCGACGTCTGGGAAACCCAGCAGGATGTCTACTGGGGATCCGAAACCGAATGGCTGACGGACAAACGCCATACCGGTGATCGCGAGCTCGAATATCCCCTCGCCGCCACCGAGATGGGGCTCATCTACGTGAACCCCGAAGGCCCCAACGGAAATCCCGATCCCCTTGCTGCTGCAAAAGACATCCGCGAGACTTTCGCCCGCATGGCCATGAACGACGAGGAGACCGTCGCCCTCATATCGGGTGGTCACACCTTCGGCAAAGCCCACGGGGCCGCCTCTCCGAAAGGTAAAATCGGACCCGAACCCGAAGGGGCACCAATCGAACAAATGGGTCTCGGTTGGAAAAACACCCACGGCACGGGTAACGCCGGGGACACCATCACCAGCGGTCTCGAAGGAGCCTGGACCAGCGCTCCGGCGCAATGGTCGCACATGTTCCTCTCCAACCTCTACGCCTACGACTGGGAGCTGACCAAAAGTCCCGCCGGCGCCCATCAATGGGTTCCCGCCGACGGAGCCGGAAAAGGCACCGTGCCCGATGCCCACGATCCCACAAAACGACATCAGCCCATCATGTTCACCACTGACATTGCTCTGAAAAAAGACCCCGCCTACGGGAAGATTACAAAACGCTTCCTCGAAAACCCGAAAGAGTTTCAAGAGGCCTTTGCCAAAGCCTGGTACAAGCTGACCCACCGCGACATGGGACCCTTCTCCCGCTATCTCGGCCCCGAAGTGCCCGAAGAACCCCTCCTCTGGCAGGACCCCGTTCCCGCGGTCGATCACGAATTGATCGGCGACGCCGAAATCGCCGATCTCAAGAAACGCATTCTCGCCTCCGAACTCACTGTCTCCCAACTCGTTTCCACCGCCTGGGCTTCGGCTTCCACCTATCGGGGATCGGACATGCGCGGCGGTGCCAACGGCGCTCGTGTCCGTCTCGCACCTCAGAAGGATTGGGCGGTGAACCAGCCCGAGGCCCTCGCCAAGGTGCTCGCGATACTGGAGAAAGTGCAGGCAGATTTCAACGCCGCCGCCACCGGGGGCAAGAAGGTTTCCCTTGCCGATCTCATCGTTCTCGGCGGCAAATTCGGAATCGAAGAAGCCGCCAAAAAGGCCGGACACCAGATCACCGTTCCCTTCTCGCCCGGACGCACCGACGCGACCCAGGAGATGACCGATGTCGAGTCCTTTGCCGTGCTCGAACCGAAGCAAGATGGTTTCCGCAACTATCTCGGCAAAACACTGGATCGCCCCGCTCCCGAGTCTCTCGTCGACCGGGCCCAGTTGCTGAATCTCTCTGCTCCCGAAATGGCGGTGCTCGTCGGCGGCATGCGTGTCCTCGGCACCAACGTCGGCCATGCGGATCTCGGCGTCTTCACCGCTCGCCGCGGCCAACTCACCAATGACTTTTTCGTCAACCTGCTCGACCAAAACACCGAGTGGCGGGTCTCGCCCGTGTGCGAGCATTTCTACGAAGGGCGCGACCGCAAGACCGGCGATCTCAAATGGACCGCCAGCTCCGTCGATCTCGTCTTCGGATCGAATTCCCAGCTTCGGGCCATCTCCGAAGTCTACGGCAGCGCCGATGGGGAAAAGAAATTAGTCGAAGACTTCGTGGCTGCCTGGAGCAAGATCATGAACGCCGATCGCTTTGATCTGGAGCCCTGACCCGCGCGGCAAAAAGGGAGCGGGGCTTTTCCAGGCCCCGACAAAGCCCATCCGGAGTAGATCAGGGGTGGGAAATCCCCCCGCTCCAGACGGATCAGCGCGGAATGGGCGGGGGCGGAATGCGCTCCGAGTTGCCACCACCCGAACCGGAGGGAACGGGTGGTTTGGGTGGTGCGGGCTGGCTCGCGGCGGGCGTTTCCGCCGGTGCGGGGACCGGAGGCGCGGCGGGTGCCTGCGGTGCGGCCGGAGGCATCGAAAGCGGCGGAGGCGCGGGGATCCCGTCGGGCGATACCCGACCCGACGGATCAACCGGCGCGTAGGGGGGCACCGGTGCCGGGGCGGCGGTCCCGGGAGTGCCCGCGACCGACATGCCCGGTGCCGGGGGCAGCGGGACCGAGTGAATTCCGCTCATGCCGCCGGGAACCTGCGAAGGTGGCGCGCCCGCACCGCCCAGACCGGGAATGGGATTGCCCCCGGGTTGGCCGACGCTGGAGAGATTCGGATCCACCGTCTGCCGGGTCGGGGCGAGGGAGTCGATGATGAGCGGGAGCCCGTCGGTCCGTGCCCGCTGATCGCGATAGACCCAGACGGTGCGGAGGACTTCGCCGTTGTGGGCGGAGATGTAGAGTTTGCCGACGAGGCGGCGCGAGGCGTCGAGCAACTCGAGACGCCAGATCGGCACGGTCGAGAATTCGCGCACGCGCAGCAGGTAGTCACAGCTGTCGAAGGCCATGTGCGCCTTGCGCGCCTCTCCTTCGGCGATGGTGAAGGCGGCGACGCTGTCCACCCCGATCTGGTTGGCGCTGAAAAATCCCACGGGGACATCGCCGGGGTAGCGGGTGTCATCGGCACCGCCGTCGCCGGCCCGTCCGCCCCCGGCCCAGAAGCGATAGAGCAGGCGCGGTGCCCGTTCGTCGTAGGCGAGGAGCTGCCAGTCCGAGGGCTGCGGGATGCCCCCTTGGGCCCGCATTTCCGCGAGCCACTGCACCGATTGCGGGCCGAATTGGCTCGAGACCAGACCGATCGCCTCGCGGGCCGACATGTTGGCGCGCTGGGCGTTGGCGGTGAGGGCCAGTCCCGAGGGGATCAGGGCGACAAGAGCAGCAAAGACGAGACGTTTTCGATTCATGGTCGGCAATAGCAGAATGCAATGTATGGGACAAACTCTCAAGACGTTTTCTCAGACACGATTCTTAGCGGATTTTTTCCCGCGGAGACCCTCCGGGGAAAATTATGAATTATGAAGGGGAGGCTCATGGCGCGGGGAGGCGGGAGGGATCTCGCTTGCACCCCGGCGGGCGTTGCGGCATCATGTATGCAGCGCGAATGACGGTTGACACGAATGAATCAGTATTCATATTTGCGGCCAGTCATATGAAATTTCGTCACTATCAAAGCCCGCCCCCGCCTTGTCATGAAACCGTCGGAAACCGATCTTTCCCCCAGCGAAGCCGCCTGTGCCGGACGGCTGAAAGCTCTCGCCGACGAGACTCGGCTCGCCGTGGTGAGGCATCTGATGAAGGGGCCGTCGCACGTCGGGGGGATTCAGTCCGCCCTGGGGATAGAGCAGAGTCTGCTCTCCCACCATCTCCGCAGTCTGCGCGAGGCGGGCATCGTGGAGTCGACGCGGGATGGCAAGGCGGTGCTCTATCGCCTCGTGCCCGAATTGGATTCCTCGCGGGAGGGGATCGTCGATCTGGGGTGCTGCCGCATTTCTTTCGAACCGGATCCGGAATGATGGCACGGGCGGTGCTCGGCCTCGGCCTGCTCGCCACCGCCTGCGGGAAGCGAGACGTCGGCGATACCGTCACCGCCACGGGATCGAGCACGATCGCCCCGGTCGTCGCGGACGCGGCGAAACGCTACGAAAAGCTGCACCCCGGGGTCCGCATCGAGGTGCAGACGGGGGGCTCGTCGCGAGGCATCGGCGACGCCACCACCGGAGTGGCGGATCTCGGTCTGGTCTCCCGCGTTCTCAAGGACGAGGAAAAGGACAACCTCACCGCCCATCTTCTCGCCGCCGACGGCGTGTGTGTCGTCCTCCACAAGAACAACCCCGTCAATCAGTTGGACAAACAGCAGCTCATCGACATTTACACCAAGAAGGTCACCAATTGGAAGGAGTTCGGAGGGGACGACGCGACCATCGTCGTGGCCAACAAGGCCGAGGGTCGTTCCACCCTGGAGATTTTCCTCCACTTCCTCGGTCTCGACAACGCCGACGTCCAAGCCGACGTCGTCGTGGGGGAAAATCTGCACGTGATCAATTCTGTGGTCAGCAATCCCAATACGATCGGCTACGTCTCCATCGGGACCGCATCGGCCGAGGAAAAGACGGGCACGCCGATCAAACTCGTCACCACCGAGGGGGTCGTGCCCACCTTGGAGTCCGTGCGCGACGGTTCCTTTCCCATCACCCGCCCCCTCAACATCGTCACCGACGCGAAGACATCCCCCGTCGCCCAGGCCTTCCTGGACTACCTGATGTCGACAGAGATCAATGACATCGTCGAGAAACACTTCTTTGTCCCGGTTCGTTGATCGGGTCACCGAGGGGGTTCTCGGTCTTCTCGCGCTGGTCTCGGGTGGAATCGTGCTGCTGATCGTGTGGCATCTTTTCTCCGGAGCCTGGCCGGCGATAGAAGAGGGCCGCCTCGGCTCTTTCTTCACCGACGCCAAATGGCAGCCGGGATCGCAGCGCGATCCGCAGTTCGGTGTGGTCACGATGCTGGCGGGTTCGTTTCTGGTCACCCTGCTCGCGGTCGCCCTCGCCCTGCCCGTGGGATTGGCGACGGCGATTTTTCACCGCTTCTACGCCCCCGCGTTCCTGGAGCGCTGGAACCGGCGCATGATGGAATTGCTCATCGGGGTGCCCGCGGTGGTATTCGGCTTCTGGGGTTTGATGGTGATCGTCCCCCTCATCGTGCGATTCGCCCCTGAGACGTCCGGACAGAGCCTCCTCGCCGGCGGCATCGTCCTCGCCCTGATGATCCTCCCGCTCATCGCCCTCACCAGCCAGGCCGCCCTCCAGTCCGTCCCCGACGCACAGATGCAGGCGGCCGCCGGACTCGGACTCGGTCGCGCCCGGACGATCTGGTCGGTGGCGCTTCCGGCGGCGCGGGGCGGCATCAGCACGGGCGTCCTCCTCTCCCTCGCCCGCGCCGTCGGGGAAACCATGGCGGTGGTCCTGGTCTGCGGGAACATTCCCCAGATGCCCGGCGGTCTCCTCGATCCGATCCGTCCGATCACCTCCACTATCGCCCTGGAGATGGGGTATGCCACCGCCTCGCACAAGGCTCTCCTCTTTTGCGCCGCGCTCGTGCTCGTCCTCTTCACCGCCTTGTTTGTCGGCTGGCTTTCTTTCCGAAAAAATGAGGTCGATCCCGGAACCGGCGGTGCCTGACCAACATCTCTCCGACACCGCTTGCCTCCCATGTCTTCCTCCCTCACAAGAACCTCGCGAAGAACCGCCGGAATCTGGTTCGACCGCTCCTTGCGTTTCGGTGGCGGATTCGCCGCCCTGCTCAGCGTGGTGCTGTTTTCCTGGCTGATCTGGGATCTCGTCCGGCTCGGTCTGCCGCTGCTGACTTGGGAATTTCTCATCGGTGGGGTGGAGGATGCCGGGCGCGCCGGCGGCGTCGGACCTCTCCTGGTCTCGACGATCTGGATTCTGTTCTGCTGCCTCGCCCTCGTCATTCCCCTGGGCACCGGTTGCGCCCTCTGGCTCTCGGAATTCGTGCGGCGCGGCAGCGTCGTCGCCCGCCTCGTCACCGGCAGCGTGGATCTCCTCGCCAGTGTTCCCTCCATCGTTTTCGGACTCTTCGGAATGGTCTTTTTCGGACAAATTGTGGGAATGGGGTTTTCCATCCTCTCGGGCGGCCTCACCCTCGCCTGCATGATCCTGCCCATCCTCGTGCGCACCACCCTGACCGCCCTCGAATCTCTCCCCCCCGATCTGCGTCCCGCCTCCGCCGCCCTCGGTCTCACCCGGACCACCGCCACTGTCAAAATTCTCCTCCCCGCCGCGCTACCGGGCATCGTCGTGGGGATCACCCTGGGGATCGGACGCGCCCTCTCTGAAACGGCCGCCCTCATTTTCACGAGCGGTTATTCGACGAGAATGCCCGAATCTTTTTTCGACTCCGGACGCGCCCTCTCGGTCCACATCTACGATCTCGCCCTCAATGTCGCGAACGGCGCTCCGATGGCCTCGTCCAGTGCCCTCGTTCTTCTCGCCTTCATCCTCGTCGTCAACACCGCTGCCGTGGCTCTCTCCGAGCACTGGCTGCGCCGCCGCCAATCTTTTTCATGAATAATTGTTGTGGAATTTCCTCCCCCCCTGAAACGAACCCCAAAACGGGAAGCGGCTGCTGCGGCACGTCGAATCTCTGCGTGAGCGACCTCTCCGTCCACTACGGTGATTTCTCCGCCGTT
>JAAYAT010000387.1 GCA_012719225.1 Verrucomicrobiaceae bacterium | reverse complement strand
GCCGACCTGGTCCTCCGCGGAATACATAAGTAAGTCGGCGAGCCTCACCCCGCCCCGGGAATCGGAGTCCCGGCACCGCTCGTGGCCGTGA
The DNA here is from genome assembly GCA_012719225.1 of Verrucomicrobiaceae bacterium. GTDB lineage: Bacteria > Verrucomicrobiota > Verrucomicrobiia > Verrucomicrobiales > DEV007 > Arctic95D-9. The sequence continues at coordinate 1,609 of JAAYAT010000387.1, read as the reverse complement.
TGCACACGAAATAACCGTGTTGATCCCGGCCAGGAGGGAAGGACTGGTCGAATGGAATAGGCGTGGCCGGCATGTACACGAAATAACCGTGTCGATCCCGGCCACGTGGGGCGGGTTCCCCGAGTCGGCACGGACGGGTTTCTCGAGCCGGCACGGACGGAGCCGGCCCATCCACGATTTGTTTCTGTGGGCCGGCGGGTGGAACTTGGAGGCGGGGCGAAGCTCGCCGACTTGCAGCAAATCGGGCTATGGCTCCCGGCGGGTGACCGTGGCCACCCGGTCGATTGAACGGTCGAAGGATGCGATCTCCCCCACACCGCTGATCTCCGCCTGGGCGACGAGATATGCCTCGGCGAAGTCGATCCCCGTCTGCTCATAGACCGTTATCGCCCTGAGCAGCAGTTCAGGATCTGTGGTCCTCATGTTCGAGGCAGTTATCGCCGATCGCATGAGATCCGCGACGGTTTCCCGCCCCACCTCGTAAAACGACTCCAGCACGTAGACACATTCGGCCACGATCAAGTCCGTCAGAAGCAGCTCATCCTCTGCGGCCAGCAGCGCTGTCGCGCGGGCGGCCATCTCCGGCGGGTCACCTGTCAGATGGCGGATGATGACGTTGGTATCGATGAAAGCCGTCAACGCCGGTTTTTGGCGCGCGCCGCGCGGGTCTGTCGCATCACTTCGTCCCAGGGAGTCCCGCGCTTCGTTGCCGGAACGGGCACCGAGCCCGCCAGGCCGAGAAAGTCCCGTGACTTCGCGACCACGGCCCGGTTCTCTTCCACCTTGAAATGGACCTCGTCCCCCGCCTCAAGGCCAAGGGCATCTCTGACCCGCTTCGGAATAGTCACCTGCCCCTTGGATGTGAGCGTCGCAACCTCGTCCATGCATTCTCCTTACAAAATGTCTCTAGTAAGGAGACTACTCCCTGACCCCGCCAAGGTCAACTCAGTAAGCGTCACCTTTGACGGGAAATTCCTCCGTGGCGTGATTGAGTTGGTCGAGGGAGGCTTCCAGTCCGGCGCGGTCGATCGTCAGAGGACCGCTGGATTCTTTCGTCTCGTAGTCGCTAACCCAGGCATCGACGGTGAACCGCCCCTCGTCGTGCCCTATGGCAATCTCGAACTGCTCCTCGATGTGTGCAGTTGAAACCCGGTCCGACCTGACGGCAAGCATTGCCGCGAGGTCATTCCGCAACTGATCGAGCTCGTCGGTGCGGAAATGCAACGCCTGGACGGCGACTCCCCGCTCAATGCCGCTGCCCACCAGCTCGACTTCGCCACTGACCCAGTTCGCGTCGGCGCCGGTCGTCTCCTCGGGAAACTCGTAGGCCTGGAGCCGGAGCTCGATCGATCCCCCGTCGGCCTCGAACCTGACGACGGAGGACATCGGGCTAGAAAAGCTGGTTTTCGCCGGCGAAGATTTCGCTTACCGAGTCGTCGGTGAAGATTCGGCGGATCGAGTCGGCGAGGGTTCCGGCGGTGCTGAGGACGTGGATGTTGTCCGGGGCGCCGGGGCGGAGCGGAATCGTGTCGGTGACGATGATCTTCTCGAGGCCTGACTTCTCGTACGGCAGGCGCTCGAAGGCGGGGCCGGAGAAGACGCCGTGGGT
>JAAYAT010000006.1 GCA_012719225.1 Verrucomicrobiaceae bacterium | reverse complement strand
TCTGGTCGAGGGCCAGCGGCATCAGTTCCCATTCGTAATCCCGTCCGATCAGCGAATAATAGGCCTGGTGGGCGACGTAGCGCGGGAAGCCGTGTTTTTCGGACGCGGCGAGAGATTTCATGAGGTGCCAACCCGAGAAGTTGGAGCAGCCGATGTAGCGGATTTTTCCCGCCCGGACAAGATCGTCGAGGGTGCCGAGAGCTTCTTCGACGGGAGTCATGGCGTCGAAGGCGTGGAGCTGGAACAAGTCGATGTGATCGGTCCCGAGACGGCGCAGCGCGGCCTCCACCGCATCGGTGATATGGTGGCGCGAGGAGCCGACGTCGTTGGGTCCCCGACCGACCCGGAAAGTGGCTTTGGTCGAGAGGAGAACCTCGTCCCGGCGGCCTTTGATCGCTTTGCCGAGGATTTCTTCCGCGAGACCTTTGGAATAGTTGTCGGCGGAATCGAAGAGATTGACCCCCGCTTCCAGGCAGATATCCACCAGCCGGGTGGCTTCCGCGACCCCGACTTTTCCCCAGGACCCGAACAGTTCCCCCGATCCGCCGAATGTGCCGGTTCCGAGGCTGAGGGCGGGTACTTTCAGCCCCGCACCACCGAGCGGATTGTATTGCATGATGCGGGGAATCTTCTCCCGGTCTCGTCCAGAAAAATCAATGCGCCTCGGATTTGCGGTAGGAGAAGCCGATCACGCCGACAGCGACGAGGGCGAGACCGACAACGCTGCGAAGGGCGCCGCCGAGAAATCCGCCGCCGAAGGCTCCCAATCCATAGGCGAGGATGCTCACTCCGATGAGAATGGCGAAGACCGGTCCGGCGGTTTCGATCGCCTTGGTCGAGAGCGGCAGGCAGCCCATCACGGCGAACATCACGATGAATCCGGCCAGATACATCCAGAGAGGGGTCCAGTTGCCACCGCTGGCACTGAGGCACACCTCACAGAGCAGCCAAGAGACACCGATGATGTAGAAAAAACCGAGGGATAAGGAATTCATGGGCACAGGATGATTCAGGTTGGCGAGGAATCAAGTCGATTGTGACTGCCGCAGGAGGTTCTACGTCTCAGGCCTTGCGTCCGCGCTCCCGAAATTCACCGAATTTGCGGAATTTCTCATAGCGTTGCTCAAGCAGCAGATCGCGTTCGATGCCCTCGAGTTCGGTGATTTGGCGGATCACCTCCTTTTTGAGATTGTTGGCGGCGGCGACGTGGTCGTGGTGAGCGCCTCCCATCGGCTCGGGGATGACTTCGTCGATGATCCCGAGATCCATCAGATCGGCGGCGCTGAGCTTGAGCGCGGTGGCCGCTTCGGTCGCGTATTTGCGATCTTTCCAAAGGATCGCGGCGCAGCCTTCGGGGCTGATGACGGAGTAATAGGAGTTCTCCATCATGAGAACGCGGTCGGCGACGCCGATCCCGAGAGCACCGCCCGACCCGCCTTCACCGATGACCACCGCCACAATGGGGACGCGGAGCATCATCATCTCGCGGAGGTTGAAAGCGATCGCCTCGGCGATGTTGCGCTCTTCCGCGCCGATTCCGGGATAGGCGCCGGGAGTGTCGATGAGAGTCACGATGGGGAGTCCGAATTTCTCGGCCATCTTCATGAGGCGGAGGGCCTTGCGGTAGCCTTCGGGATGGGCGCTACCGAAGTTGCGCCGGAGATTCTCCTTGGTATCGCGGCCTTTCTGGTGTCCGACGACGATGACGCGGCGGCCCTCGATGTGGGCGAAACCGCCGGGCATGGCTTCGTCGTCGCCGATGTGGCGATCGCCGTGAGTTCCAGAAAATCGTCGAAGGAATGCTCCACGTAATCCAGCATGAAGGGCCGCTGGGTGTGACGGGCGATCTGGACGCGCTGCCAGGGCGAGAGGTTGCGGTAGACCTCACTCTTCATCTTGGTGAGTTTGTCCTCGATCCGCTTCATCTCGCTGGACATGTCGATGTCGCTGTCGGCGGCACGGTCGCGCAACTCGGCGAGCTGTCGCTCGAGGTTGACGATGGGTTTTTCGAATTCGAGAGGCTCGGTGATCATAAGGAGGGTTCCAGAGGGTGGGGTTCCAGAATACGGAGTACTTGATCGCACGCTACTTCACGAGGTCAACCCTAGAGCCGACCCGGAGGATGGTAAAAAGTTCTTCCAGATCCGCTTTTTCCAGCATGACACCGTAGGGCCGCGCCCCGGCGGGACTCCCCTCGGCCGCGCCCGTATCGACGTGCCGGAGAAACAGCCCGATCTTTCCGGTGCGGAGCCATTTGCTGCAGTTCATGTAGTTTATGTCCATGAAGGTGATGGGGCGGTTCCCCGACCAGGCGACCCTCTCGCTGACCGAAGTCGAAACCGGGGCGCGGCAGTCGGGGGGCAGGTGGTGATCGACGATGGCGTATTCCTTGAAGAAGGTGTCGCCGTCGAAGAGGGTCACGGTCCCGTCCGCGAGACGGATGCGGACGGAGAAATCGAGCGGATAGACGGTGAGCACCTCGTCGGGAAAGATGAATTCGGACGTCTTCCCGTTCGCCCGCATGATGTAATCTATCGTCGTTTTGTTGCGACGGGAGATCGTGATGAGCGCTTCGCCGCGCTTCACGGTGTGCTCGCCTTTGCCGGGGATGGGGATTTTGGAGATCAGCAAATCCATGTTGAGTTCCCCGACGATGCGGCGCGCCTCGGCGAAGGTGGCCGACTCGGGATAATACTTCATCAGGTAGAGCAGGCGATCCCGCGCCGAGACGAATTCCCCTTCTTTGATCAGGGCCACGGCATCATCGAAATGGCGCTTCCCGAGATCGGGGCGCTCGAAGTCCGATCCGCTTTTCCCGGAAATGTGGCGGTTCACCGCGATCTCGGGCTGGGCGAATTTTTTCCAGTAAAAATACGCCCCCGCCACCCCGCCGATACAGATCAGCATCGCGAAGAAAGCGAGGAGGAACTTGATTCGGGCCATCGTGGGATCCGGGAAAGAGCGCCGCTCAGAGGAGCCCGCGGCGTTTGAAGTCGAAGGCGTTGATCTGGAGCGACCTCCCGATCATCTCCATGGTGAATTTGATCAGCGAGATCTCCCAGGAGTCGTCCACCCCGCAGATCAGCGCCCGCGACGGGCTGCCGCTGACGCGGATGTCCTCGAGGATGCGATCCCGCACCACGTCGATCGGTTCATGGACCACTTCTTCGGCAAAACCCCGTTTGGCGAAGTGGAAACCGTATTGGAAAAAATTGAGGTTGCCGTGCTCGCGGAACCACTCGGCGAACGCGGACGCCTGCTCCCCGAAATTTTCAAAAAGGAGATCGTCGTAGCCCTCCGGCTTGAGGATGCGCGGGCGCTCGGCGTCCATACGTCCCTCGCGAACACGCACCTTCCCCACGGAGTCCATCGGCTCGGTCAGGAGGTGGAACTGGAAGTTCGTCGTCCCGAAAGTGTCAATGAGCCGGTCCGGTTCGTGCAGCACGACGGTGTTCTCCATCGCGTAGGCAATGTCATCGAAGGAAAGGGCGGGCATGAGTAGAACGGTAACGCTACCTGATTCGGCGGGGAAATCCAATCCTTATCGAGAAAGGACGGGCGGAATCGGCGGACGGGGCGTCCTCTCCGGAAACCCTCGTCGGCCACCCCCTCACCCACGAGCGGATCGCAGAAAGGGGGCACAAAAAAATGCGTCCCTTTGCAGGAGACGCATTCCATGAAAAAAATTTCCGGACCGGGCCGATTATTTCGACTGCGCTTCGATGTAGGCGACCACTTCGCCGACACTGGTGAGCTTCTCCGCCTCTTCGTCCGGGACGGTGATGTCGAACTCCTCTTCAAAGGCCATCACCAGCTCGACGGTGTCGAGGGAGTCGGCACCGAGATCTTCGATGAACTTGGCTTCGGGCTTTACTTGCTCTTCGCTCACACCCAGTTGTTCAACGATGATGTTCTTTACTTTTTCTTCGATTGATGCGTCAGCCATTTGAAAAGGGGAATAGATTGAGTTGTCCGGTTTATTACCGGTGCTTAAGAAGTTTGGCAACGCTTTTTTTAGGGTTCTTTTCCCCTCCTCGAAAACGCCTGGACGCTTTTCCCGAAGACGAGGCGTTGCCGAATCTCGCGCCACGACTATCGTAGCACGGAATGTCGTTTGTCGCCCAACTTAATCTCCTCGATGCCGGAGCCCCCCCCTCCCCTCTCCTAGCCCGCTTCCAGAGGCTCATCGCTCCGGTCACACCCTCTGGACTGGAGGCCCTCGCGGCGGACGCGGTGGCCGTGACACGGCGGCATTTCGGACGCACCATGCGGCTCTTCGCCCCCATTTATCTCTCCAACGAATGCGTCAACAACTGCTCCTACTGCGGTTTTTCGCGCGACAACCCCATTCTCCGGACAACCCTGACAGTGGAGCAGGTCGTCCGGGAAGCCCGCCACCTCGAGAACCTCGGCTTCCGCGACATCCTCCTCGTCGCCGGGGAGCACCCTCGTTTTGTCTCGGAAGGCTACCTGGAGGAATGCCTCGCCGCCCTGCGGGATTTCGTCCCCACGCTTGCGATCGAGGTCGGGCCGATGGAAACGCCCGAGTACCTTCCCCTCGCCCGCGCCGGCTGCGAGGGGCTCGTCGTCTACCAGGAGACCTACCACCGCGAAGCCTACGCGCGCTACCACACCTCCGGGCCGAAAAAGCACTTCGACTGGAGACTGGAGTGTCCCGAGCGCGGCTACGAGGCGGGATTCCGCCGCATCGGTATCGGTGCCCTCATGGGCCTGGCGGACTGGCGCTACGACGCCCTGAGACTCGCCGCCCACCTCGAATACCTCTACCGCACCTGTTGGAAGGCGACCTTCACGATCAGCCTGCCGCGACTGCGGCCGGCGGCGGGCGGGTTCGCTCCGGAGCACGTCATGAGCGACGCGGATTTCGTGCAAACGCTCTGCGCCTTCCGCCTCTCCTTCCCCCAGGTCGGCATCGTCCTGAGCACCCGTGAATCCGAAGCGCTCCGCAACGCCCTTTTCCCCCTCTGCATCACCTCCGTCAGCGCCGGGAGCCACACCGAACCGGGCGGCTACACCGGCGAAGGCGCGGACGACGTCCACCTCACCGTCAAGGGCCGCCGCGTCGAACTCGGTGGCGTCGGCGCGACGCCGTGCGCGACCAACACCTCGCCCCGGCCGGGAGAGACAAACGCGACGGGGCAATTCGACATCGCCGACGAACGCTCCCCCGCGGACGTCGCCGCCTACCTCCGCTCCCTCGCCCTCGATCCCGTCTGGAAAGACTGGGACCCCTCCATCCTCGCCCCCCTCACCGCATGAACCTCCTCCTCAACGGCCAAACCCGCGAAGTGCCGGACACCGTGCAGTCTGTCAGCGAACTCATCGCCACCCTCGATCTGGGAGGAGCCCCCGTCCTTGTCGAACTCAACGGCGAGGCCGTCCTCAGCCGGGAATTCGAAGAACACCCCGTCCGCGACGGCGATGTCGTGGAGGTCATCCGCATGGTCGCCGGAGGATGATGCGATGTGCGTAGCTGTTTAGCT
>JAAYAT010000386.1 GCA_012719225.1 Verrucomicrobiaceae bacterium | reverse complement strand
TTTTCCGGCATCCAGTTCGGGGCCAACGCCGCCATCGAACCCTATTCCCTGGAGCGGCTCGAGGTGTTGAAAGGTTCCGACTCCATCGCCTATGGGGACACCACGCCGGGAGGATTCATCAATTATGTCTCCAAACGCCCCCTCGGGCGCGAGCACGGCGAGTTCGGAGTCGAGTTCGGCAGTTTCAACGCGATCAGCCCGCGTTTTGATATCGGTGGCCGCATCGGTGGCGTCCCGGCCGACGGAGGCAAGCTGGTGATCGACGACAAGAGTCCCCTCTACTCCAGCAAGGCCGCCTACGCCAAAATGCCGGTCGGGGAGGGTCATCCCTCCCTCGATTACCGCATTGTCGGACTCTACGACTATCACGAGAGCTTCAAGGACTACGAGCACGCCAGCAATCGCTACTACATCGCGCCCTCGGTCCGCTACAACTTCAGCGACACGACTTCGCTGACCGTCTACGCCGAGATTATGGAAGACCGGACTTTCTCGGACTACGGCGTCCCGGTGGACCGCTTCGGACGGTTTGTCACGCCGCGCGATTTCATCATCGGGCACCCCAGTGAGTTCGTCGACCGCGAGGAGCGCGTCTTCGGCTACGACTTCGTCCACGAGATCAACGACAACTGGACCTTCGAGCATCGCGGGGTCTATCAGTACGCCAGCTACAGCTACAGCGACCTCGCCCTGCCGGTCGCCTACAACGACCTCACCCGCACGGTGATGCGGGTTCCCGCCTGGCAGGGACAGGTCGGCGACTACTACGCGATGCAGTTCAATCTCTCGGGCGATTTCGAGATAGCGGGCCTGCGCAACCGCCTCTACACCGGCGTCGACATCTCCAAAACGGAAACGGTGGGGAGCACCCGCTACGATCCCGGCAGCCCTCTCTTCCTCAATGTCGACAATCCGGTCTACGGCGCACTTCCCACGGCGATGATGCCCTTTCCGCCCTTCGGCGACGAGACCGTGCGGCAGGGGTTCTGGGTCCAGGATCACCTCAACCTCACCGAGCGCTTCATCGTGAGCGGCGGTGTCCGCTTTGACAACATCGACCAGAACGGCACCCTCTACCAGGAATGGAACCCCCAGGCCGGGGCGGTCTACCGTCTCACCGAGAGCGTCTCCGCCTTCGGCAACTACTCCGAATCCTTCCAGCCCGTCAGCGCCTTCGACCGCTTCGGCAACGTGCTCGATCCCGAGATGGCGCAGGGACATGAGTTCGGGGTGAAATTCCTCTCCCCCGACCGCCGCTTCTCCGCCACGGCCGCGTATTTCGACATCACCAGGCAGAATGTTCCCACCGCGGACCCGGTGATGCCCTTCACCTCCGTCTCCACCGGCGAGCAGAACGCGCAGGGCTTCGAATTCGAGGTGATGGGCGAAGTCCTCCCCAACTTCACCGTCCAGGCGAGCTACGCCCACATCGACGCCGTCGTCACCGAGGACAACCGGATCCCGCTGGGGAACCGTCTCCTGGGTGTTCCCGAGAGCAGCGCCTCGTTGTGGGGCCGCTACGATTTCGAGGGAGGCGCCCTCGACGGCTTCGGGATCGGGGCCGGTTTCCGCTACATCGGCGACCGCGCCGCCGGGGATTTCAACACGGTCTTCCTCGACGCCTACACCGTCGTCCAGGCGGGCCTCTTTTACGAGCGGGACGACTGGGAGTTCAGCGTCCTCGTGGAGAATCTGACCGACGAACGCGCCCTCAGCGGCGTCTTCGGAGTGGAGAGCACCGGGACCGGATCGGCGCGCGGAAACATCGAGATCGCTCCGACCCAGGTCACCGCGCAGGTCACGAGGCACTTCTGAGCGCGAGAAAAACGCACTCCCGGGAGAAAGGCGCGTCTCTCCGGGAGTCCGGTTCTTCTCCCACTTTCCCACCCGATTCCCCATGGAAGACAACTCCCGCCCCGCCCGCAAGAGCCGCCGCCTCCCCTGGCGC
>JAAYAT010000049.1 GCA_012719225.1 Verrucomicrobiaceae bacterium | reverse complement strand
GAGACGGTTCGCCCTACCTTCGCCGAACCTTGTTTCGGCAGATGAATCGATTCCCGGAGTTCCCAGTATACGGGAGATTGCCATGCCGGTCTGTGGATGACGTAAGGTCGTTCGCCTGACGGCAGCGCTTGTGCGGGAGGGGCATCCAACCCTTTTTCGAGAAGATCCGTGATGTTGCCTTATCGAGGATTGGTCGCGGCGGCTTCGATTTCCCGGGGGCTCAGAATCTGGTATTCGCCGGTCGAGAGGGCCGGTCGGGTGAGCGTCCCGATGCGGATGCGTTCCAGTCGGTCCACTTTATACCCGAGCTTGGAAAACATGCGCCGAATCTGCCGGTTGTAACCCTGGGTGAGAACGACCCGGAGCCGCCGCCGCGAGACGAATCGGACCGACTCCGCCTTGGCCAGTCCTTCGCTGAAGTGGATGCCCTCGAGCAGTTTGTGGGTCAGGTCGGGGTCGAAAGGGCGATCCAGATGCACCGCGTATTCCTTCTCCACGTGAAAGCGCGGATGGGTGAGCCGCTCCGTCAACTCGCCCGAACTGGTCATGAGGAGGAGCCCGGTGCTCTCGTAGTCGAGACGACCGACGTAGTTGAGCTTGGAGAACTTTTTCGGAAGTAGTTCGTAGATCGTGGAGCGTCCCTGCGGGTCGTCCTTGGTGCAGATGAACTTGCGCGGCTTGTTCAGGACGAGGGTCAGGGGAGACTGCTCGCGGAGCAGTTTGCCGTCGTACTTGACGTGATCCGAGGGGAGCACCCGGGTGGCGAGATCGAGGATGATCTCGCCGTTGATCTCGACCCGTCCCTGGGTGATCAGCTCGTCACAGGCGCGTCGCGACCCGATGCCGCAGGAGGCGAGAAAGCGATTAAGGCGAACGCCTTTGTCCGCCGGAGGGTTCATCGCAGAGAGAGGAGAAACGATCCGGAAAGCGCCCGGGATGGTCCCGGGCACGACGGATCAGGCCTCCGGAGTGGTTTTGGGAAGGTGGAGGGGAGTGCGCCCCTCGGTCCATTCGCCGCGCTTCTGCAGGAGCTTGACGCGCTCGAAGCGCTTGAGAACACTGCGCTTGGCGCCGACGGTGCTGGATTTCTTGAGGCTGGCGTGCTGGGACATGACGGAAAAATCGTTGTTGTGGTAAAGCCGCGAATGTAGGGCCACTTTCCCTATTCCGCAAGTGGGGAAAATCAGGCTTTCCCGGAAGAATTTCAGAGTGCGAACGGACCGCTTCGAGAGCGGGCAGGCGCGCCCAATCCAATCCTCAGCCGGGGGACAGTCGCGGATTGTCGCGACAGCGACGTGTCAGTGCGTCACTTTGGGCAGGGGGCGGGGCGGGAAGGGTTCGAAATCGGAGGGGACTCCGGGGAAATTCTCTTCCCGGAAGCGATCCCAGATCTGTCTCGTTTCCTCCGAGAGGACTTCGTTCATCGCCTCCATGCAGTCGAGACAAATGAGCGCGCTGTCGACCATGGTGTCGCCCTCACACACGCCGACGAGGCCGAATTCCTCGTTCCTCGCCTCCTCGCGGGTGCGGGGGCAGAGGGCGCATTCCTCGAAGCCGGAAATGTTGCGAAAATGCGCTTCCTGGAACTCCGCGAGATTGCGTTTGGATTCTTCGGACGCCTCTTCCAGCATTCCCGCGAGACAGGGCATGCAGAGGGCGTATTCGATGAGGACTTCGCCTTTTTTGAAATTCTTCGAGATGCGGTAGCCGTCGGGAAAGTCGGCGAGGGATTCCCCGCAACGGGTACACGAGACGAAGGGCCGTTCCAGATAGAAGGAGTGGAGTTCCTCCGGGATGGGAGTGCGTTCGGGAGGAGGGGAGGGAGGGAGATTCGGGTCGCTCATTTTTCTCGCTGGGGGCCGGCTTCAGGACGGATCCGACCAACCCTCGTTCCACAGAATGTGCGTGCCGCTCTTTCCGGGGGTGATGATCTCGGGCCAGCCGTTGCCATCGAGATCGACGACTCGGATTTGCAGGCCGATACCGGGACCGGTCCCGCCGACGGAATGGCTGATCTGTTTTTTGCTCCAGGAGAGGGTTGCCTTGTCCCAGTCATAGTATTGCACGGTGATGGGATCTTCGGCCCCGGGGTCTTTGCCGGAATGGGCGTAGTATCGTTTCCCGGTGATGAGTTCGGGTTCGCCGTCTCCGTCGATGTCCTCCCAGGCGAGGGCGTGGGCCTGGGAGAATTTGTCGTCGATGACCCGTTGACGCCAGGTGGTGGCACCGTTCGATTGGGGTTCGAGCTGTTCCATCCAGTAGAGACCGTAGTTGTGGCCGTTGCCCCAGATGATGTCGTTGCGACCGTCGCCGTTGAGATCGACGACGAGGACGGGACAACTCGCGTGAGGCAGGTCGAAGTCGTCGTGCCAGGTCCAAGGGCCGGAATAGGGGCCGTCGGCGGGGCATTCGAACCAGCCCTTGCCGAAGAGGATGTCGTCCTGCCCGTCGCCGTTGATGTCGCCGAAACCCATGCCGTGACCGTTGGCGGATTCGGAGACGACGTGTTTTTCCGCTTGGACCCTGCCGTCGTCGCCCCGGACGAAACGATAGATCACGGTGGGGCTGGCGGGGACCCAGGAGTTGGTGATCCACTCGGGAACGCCGTCCTTGTCGATGTCGTGGAAAAAGGCGGCCTCGTTCGCCTTGACTCCGGTGTCGATCAGTTCGTGCATGGTCCACCCTTCGTTGCTGTAGTTCCCCGCACCGGGATTTTCATACCAGACGAGGGACGAAAGGGTGAAGGCGATGGTGACGATGTCGAGATCGCCGTCCCCATCCATGTCGTAGAGGTGCTCGGAACTGTTCTGCACGTAATCCGCGCCGAAGGGAATGAGCTTGCGGACCGGTTGCGGTTTGAAATCGGGGGCGGCGTACCAGAATTCGCCCGCCGTGATGTCGAGCTTGCCGTCTCCGTTGATGTCGCCGACGGCGAGACCTTCGTTGTTGTCCCGATGGAGTTGCTGGACGCGCCATTTGAGTTTCGGCGTTTCTTTTTTCTTCTCCTTTTGTTGGGCGGTGAGGGAAACCACGCACGCGGTGAGGACTGCGAGGACGATGAGGGGTGGCAGGGTGCTGATTTTCATGAGGGATGGTAGCGGATGGGGTGGGGCGGAGAGGTAGAAGGTAAGAGCAAGATGAGAAGCCTTTGAACCACCCAGCGGGAAACTATTGCAATCAGCTTTGCCATGGTGTCTTGTTTTGGTCCAACAGAAATTCCGCAGATCGACGAGGCCCGCCTATTGCGGCAGGAGGGATCGCCCTTTTTCGGTGAGACGGTATTTCTGAAGTCGGCTGTTCGGTGTTTCGGGAAGGGTGTATTCGATGGCCCCTGCATCGATGAGTTCTTTGACCGTTCGCTTGAAGGCGCCGGTTTTGGTCTTCAGTCCGAGGGCTGCGATCAATTCGTTGGAGGACAACGCCATCGAGGACAAGGCACAGAGTACCGCGTGTGACTGGGCCCCTGACTGGGCCCCTGACTGGGCCGCCGCATGGGGAGTCTTCAAGCGCACGATGAAACGGAGCCGCATTCCCAGTTCGACGATTTCGGGTTCGGGCAGGTCTTTCTCTTTCGCTTGCTCGAAGATGCGGCGCACTCCGCTTCCCCATTGCTCGATCAGGTTCAATTCCCGGAAGACTCGTGCGATGACGGGGTTGCGGATTCGGGAGACGCCGCCCTTGATGTCCTCGATGGTGAGACCGGGCATCAGAATGCCGGGGTTTTCGACTTCGATGCGATCGTCGAAGAAGGCGACGCGAACAGGACCGCCGCGCTGCGAGTAGTCGGCGTGGACGAGGGCGTTGATGACGACTTCGCGTAAGATAGCGAGAGGGATGCTCCAGACGTCCTTGCGCCGGACGCCCGATAGGTCGGCTCCGCGGATCGCATGCTTCTTCAGAAAGAGAAGGATGCTTTCGACGGCTTGGGGAAGTGGTTCGTCGATTTCGGAATGGTCGAAAATGCGGGTTTTGGTGAGTCCCTCGAAGCGACCGCATTGGACCCACGCGTCGGGAAAGTGGTCGAGCCGCCTTTTCCCGAACAGAAGGACGGCACCTTGGGTCGGGACCAAGGCACCCTGCTCGCGACGAAGCAGACGTAGGGTCAGCAGGCCGCGTTCATCCAACTTGTGCTTGCCTTCGAAAGCGGTCTGGACCGCTTTCAAATCGAGATCATCGACGGAGCCGCCAGGCATGGGCAGTTCGTCGAAGGCACGGCCCTCGACCGAGCGGCGCAACTCGCCGATCAATTCTCCCGGTCGGCCTGCCGGTTGGTGGAGCCAAGACGCACATAGACGCCGGACTCGAATCCCTCGGCGCACAGGAAGTGGGGCCGTGTCCCGCTGAGGAAGACCTCCACGATCAAAAGGGTCTTTCCCTCCACAGTAGTCAACTCGACGTTCGGCACCAGCTTCGGGGAGATGGAATCGGCGATGAGGTTGCAAAGGCGTTCTTCCTCCGCGAGCGGATCCTCCACTCCGACGATCTCCCGGCGGTCTCCGACGCCGATGACGAGACGCCCTCCTGCGGTGTTGGCGAAGGCCACCAGTGTCTTCAGCAACGGCTTGGGCGAGGACAAGTTGCGTTTGAATTCGACTGTCTTGCCTTCGGGACCGCCAAGGAGGGATTCGATCATGGGGGCGGGGCTGTACCGGTAAAAGGTGGGAGGTGGAGGGACTTTGGCGAGGAGGGAGTTCTACCGCACGATCTAACAAATCACTTTTGGTTTTATCGCCAAAAATCATGGTCATCGCTTAGCCGGGCTTGTTTGTTTTCTGTTTTTTGACGGTGGTAAATCCAGATGTCCATGTGTCTTGGTTCAAGCCCATGCTACGCAAGAAGAGATGTGCCGTTCGCTCATTATGTCGCATTGGATGGTATCAGAAATCCCGCAGTTCGACGAGGCCCGCCTTCGTGGCGTCTTCGAGGAGTTCGAGGGAAATGCTGTCGAGACCTTGGTCTTTCACGCCGACGAGGGTGAGCTTGCGTTTGCCGGGTTCATTCCATTCCAAGACGAGTTCGGTTTCGCTTCCCTCGCCGGGCAGGGTGATCTCCTCATCGTCGAGGAAGAGTTGGAGGCCAGAGAGCTTGCCGGTGAGCTTCACTTTCATGGGACCGGCGCTTTTCACGTCGAGGAACGTGCGCAGGACGCCGAGCCGGTTTTTCCCGCGTCCCTCCACTTCGGGGAGTTCCGCGATGGGCAGCGCTCCCGCGACGGTGGCATAGAGGGGCGTCCACTGGTAGTCGGGAACGTCTTCGGTGAAAATTTTCGAGCCGTAATGACCGATTCGGTCGCGGGTGGAGGGATGCGGCATCAGGGCCTGCCATTGGCGCATGAATCGGTTGGTGGGAGTTTTGTAGGGACCGTCCTTGCCCAGTTCGGCGAGGAAGCGGACGAGGTGGATGAACTCGTCCTCCCGCAGCGAGGCGGTCAATCCGGGCGGCATCAGGGACTCCGGGCTGATCTGCTGGCCGGCGATCTCGGTTTTGGGGAGGCGGTTCTCCTGTCCGGCGGCGTCGCGGACGACGATCTCGTTGGCGTCCTCGCGGGCGATGGCACCGGCGAAGGCGTCCCCGTTTTTCAGCGTGACGAGGGCGGTGTGGTAGCCTTCCTTGATCTTCTTGCTGGGTTCGAGGAGCGAGTCGACCAGGTAATCGACCGGGGCACTCGCCCCGATGGAGACGAGGTCGGGTCCGATGACGCCTCCGGCTCCGCCGATGGCGTGGCATACGACACACTGGAGGGCGGCGCGGCGGTAGATGGCCTCGCCCCGCTTGGCGTCTCCGTTTTCCGCGACTTGCTTCATGACCGCCTCCATTTCCTCCGGACTCAGGGAGGTTTTCATGGGCTGGATGTCGCCCGCCTTCTGCAGGGCGGCGACGAGTGCCTCGGGACGGGTCGCGGCGCTCTGGGCCTTGTTCATTCCGACGAGGGCGATGGGCTGGGGCAGGGTAGCTTCGGCGAGGGCGGCGGCGAGAGCGTCGGGTCCCTGCTTCGTGGCGAGAAAGGCGTCGTAGATGCCGTGGGGATCGGTGCCGTTCGGCGCTTCCGCGAGGACGGGGAGGGCGAGTGTGGCACCGGCCTTCGGGTTCATCCGGGTGCGGCCGATCACCGCGAGGGAGCGCAGGAGAAAGGGTGCGGCCTGGTCCGCTGCGGTCTTGTCGAAGAGTGTGGCGGTGGCGGGACCACCGAGGGCGATGAGTCCGTCGAGAGCGGCGCGAGCGCGAGCGGTGTCTTTCGGAGCGTCGAGAAAGGCGGTCTCAAGATTTTCCCGGGCGGCTTCGAGTTTCCACAGCCCGGCAAGGGAGGCGGCGCTGGCAAAGGTGCCCGGGTCGGGCGACTGGAGAAATCGAGTGAGACGCGCGGTGTCGCCGGTCGGCTGGAGTTTGCGGAGCTTGGCGGCGCTGTCGAGGACGGCGAGGACGGTGTGCTGTTGGGCCGGAGCGGTGCCCTCGCGCAGGGCGAAAGCAAAGAGGCGCTCGAGATCGGCGGCGGATCCGACCTTCGAGAGCCAATCGGCGATTTGGGCGATGTCCTGGTCGGTGGAAAGTTCGCCCGATTCGAGTGCCGCGAGAATCGCATCGACACCGATGGCTTCGTTGAGGGCGCGGACCGCGTAGAGAAGTTGCCGCGGGCCGGAGAAGGGATTGCCTGTGGTGACGGCGGGTTTCCAGCGGTCCGCGTGCTCCCGACAGATGGACCAAACCGCGAAGTCGAGGAACTCGTCCGCCTCGATTCCGTCGAGGGCGCGCAGAGCGATCTCGACGGTGTCGGGCGAATCGAGCTGGGCGAGCACACTGACGGCCCAGAGTCGCACTTGCGGATGCGGGGCCGCGACGGCTTTCTCCGCGACGGCGAGAGCCTCGGGGATCTCGGCGGCATGGTAATACATGGCGCGAAGGGCGGCGGCGCGGATTTTGTGGTTGTCCGAGGAGAGCAGGGCGACCGCTTCGTCGGGAACAAAGCGCTGGATCGTCTGCGAAGCCCAGACTTTGCGGAGCGCGAAAAGATCGGGGGCGACTCCGGCGGGAGCGCTGGCGGATTTCAGCGCGGCCTCGACCGACTCCGCGTTGCGGGAGCGCAATTCCACCGCGGCCGCGTTGCGGGTCCAGCCTTCGGGAGCGTTGAAGTGCTGAATCAGTTCGGGCTCGGTGGCGTTCCCGATGTCCGGCTTCTTCACCAGATCGCGCCCCTCGAAGGTGATCCGCCAGATGCGTCCGTGGGTGTGGTCGCGGCGGGGATCGCGGAAATCGACTTCGCCGTGCTGGATGATGGGATTGTACCAGTCGGCCACGTAGATCGCGCCGTCGGGTCCCATTTTGACGTCGATGGGGCGGAAAGCCCCGTGGCGGGAGGAGACCAGATCATCGATTTGGGTCGAGGTGTAGGCGCTGCCCTTGTCGGAGAGTTGGAAAAGGTTGATGCGGTTGCCGCGAAAGTCGGGCGCGGCGAGAGCGTCCTGGAGCGCGTCGGGAATGTGGCGTCCAGTGAGAAATTCGAGACCGCAATGCTTCGGCTGCCCCGGATTCAGACCCGAAAGGATCCGCGTCGCTCCCGGCGAAGTCATGAAGACACTGCGAGGAAAGACGAAGTGGATCCCCTGGCCGCCGGCCCCGTCGGTCATGAAACTTTGGCCCCAGGTGTCGAAGGCGTGCCCCCAGGGATTGACGAGTCCTTTCATGAAAACCTCGGCGCGGCGCGTCTCGGGTCGGTAGTGCCACATTCCGCCGCCGAGGAGCCGACGGACGCCGTAGGGTGTTTCCAGGTGGGTGTGGATATAGATGGACTGGTTCATCCACAGCATCCCCTCCGGCCCCCAACGAAAGGTGTGGAGGAGGTGATGGGTGTCCTCGGTGCCGAAGCCTGACAAAATCACACGGCGTTCATCGGCTTTGCCGTCGCCGTCGTTGTCGCGGAGGAAGAGAACCTCGACCGAGTTTGCCACGTAGGCGCCGCCGTCGCCGGGAAGGACCGCCGTGGGGATGTGGAGATTGTCGGCGAAGACGGTGTGTTTGTCCGCCACGCCGTTACCGTCGGTGTCTTCGAGGATGACGAGGCTGTCTTTTTCTTCCTGTCCCGGTTGGATGTGGGGATAGAGCGGGCTGTTCAGAACCCAGAGGCGTCCCTTCGAGTCCCAGTTCATGTGGGTCGGGCTGGAGACGGCGGGTTCGCTGGCGTAGAGGTTGATCTTCGCACCCTCGATCAATTGGAAGGCGGCGAGCTGGGCCTCGACTGCGGTGTCGGGAATGTCGCGGAGCCCGTTCTGCGCGGCGACAGGAGAAAGGCTGGTGATCGTCAGGACGGTGGCGATGAGGGGAAATTTCGGGCGGGTCATGGAAAGGGGCGATCTCCGCAGTGAAAGGTGCAAAGTAAAAGCTGGGGGCGGGGAGATCAGTTTTTCGGCATTCCGGCGAAGACCACGGCCCGCGCCTCTTCGATTTTTTTCTCCTGCGCTGCGATGAGCGGATCGAACTGGGGGATCTCCTTCGCGTTACGTCCCTGCTCGTGTTTGCGGAAGAGGAAAAGGTAGGTCTCGTTGGCGGGACGCCAGCGGTGGAAAAAGAGCCGGTCTTTTTCGATGACGGCGGCTCGCAGTTCCTCGCGGGCGGGCAGGTCGCGATCCGGCAGGACGCTTTCGGAGTAGCCGAGCCCTTTGGCCAGTTCCCGAGCGATGAGGTGGTGCCCGGCTTCGCCGTGGTGGACCCCGTCCTCGGTCAGGGCGGGGTTGGCCACTTCGCCCCGGAAATCATCCCCGCCGAGCGCTGCGAAGAGATCGACAAAGCGTAGCGAGTTCTTTTTCGCCAACTCGCGGATGCCGTCGCGGAAACCCGCGAGACGCCGGTTGTTCTTGACCTGATCGGGGAGCGGTTTCCCGAGATTTTCGAGCGGCGGGGGAGCGATCAGGACGATTTCCCGCAAGCCTTCACCGGAAGCGGCGCGAACCCGTTCGAGGAGGGCCTGGTAGCCGTTGAGAAAAAGCTCGCGACTGGCCTCGTATCCGGCGGCGGAGGTGTTGGCGTGGTCCGATTCCCGGGTCCAGCCTTGGTCGACGGACATGGCCGCTCCGGTGCCATAGCAGAGCAGCACCACGTTCGGTTTGGTTTCGCCGAGAGCCGTCGCGAGTCGCTCGCGTCCCTCCGAGGGCGGACCGAAGTAGGAGCGGGCGTCCCCGAAAACCGAATCGCCGCTCCAGCCCAGATTGCGCAAGGTGATGCCTTTGACGGTGGGCCCGGCTGCGATTTGCAGGGTGGTTTCGAGATGCCCGTAGAGTCTCGCCCTTTCCAAGAGAGTGTTGCCGACGAGAACAATGCGGTCTCCCGAGCGCAGCAGCGGCGGGGGCGTCTCCCCGGCGGCGGGGAGGCCACCGAAGAGGAGGAGTCCGGTGAGAGCGCCGGTAACAAGGGAGGGTTTCATTTTCAAGACGCCATCGGGCGATGCCTCCCAGTAGACACTGTAGAGGAGCGCAAGACCAGTCCCCATATACGCTACCGCTGTATCAGGCGGGGAAACTCTTGTGTCGCATTTGCGGATCGCCTCATCGAATCCGGTGACATTATAAAATAACCGTTGTTGGTTATTTTGTGTTGCGACGCAACCGAAAGCGGTTACTTTTCGACATGATCAAAAGCTTCGGTGATCGTGAGACCGAAAGGCTGTTCCATGGCGAGTGGGCACGGCGACTGCCATCCGATATTCAGCAGCGCACTCAGCGTCGTCTCGTCCAGATCCACACCGCTGCTTCACTTGCAGACCTGGCAATTACTCCGTCGAATCAATTGGAGTCGCTGCGGGGCGGTCTCCGGGGATTCTGCTCGATTCGCATCAACCGACAATGGCGCGTTGTGTTCGAGTGGACCGGGAGCGATGCCGAAAAAGTTTCAATCGTCGATTACCACTGATATCTGATATGAAAACCGAATCCGAAAAAATCCCCCTCCATAATTTCGCGGCGGGGTTGCTGGCCGACTTTCTGGAGGACTACGGCCTCTCGCAGAAGGCGCTGGCCGCAGCCATTCGCGTCCCCGCCCAGCGTATCAACGACGTGCTGGCGGGCCGCCGTCAGATAACTCCCGATATGGCCCTGCGTCTCGGACGCTATTTCGGGAACCGTCCCGAGCACTGGCTGGCGATGCAGAGCGAGTGGCTGCTGAGGAAGGCGAGGGAAGATGGAGACGCGGAGATCGCAGAGATCGCGCCCTTGGCTACGGTCTGACAGCCTCTCTGCCACAGGGATGTGTGTTCCGGTCCCCTAAAATCCCTTTCGCCAGAGGAAATCGAGTCCGTAGTCGGGATAGTAGGTCTGCACGATGAAGGCGACGAGGAAATAATCGACCACGAGATGGACCACGAGAACCCAGAGGAGGCTCTCGGATTTTTCAAACATGCTCCCCTGGGTCCAGGCAAAAAAGAAGACGATGAAAATCCCGCAGCCGGTGAAGGCCATGTCGTAGAGCACCGCCGTGTAGAGCACCGCCTGCACCGCGTTGGCGAGGCGGAAGGAGAAGAGCGAACGCAGCAGGGCGAAGGCGGTGTTGACGAAAAATAGCTCGTCCCAGATCCCGACCAGATTGATCCCGATGAAGAGGCGGCGGATCTCGGCCGGATCGGGTTCGGGGCCGAGGGTCCAGTGGCGGAAAAGTTCGTCTTCGAAAAAGGTGCGGTTGCCCCATTCGTAAGATTTCAGGACGATCCAGGCGAGCGGAACCGAGAGGATCGTGTAGATGACATCCCGCCTCCGCCAGTGGACCGGCCAGAAGCAGTAGCGGATGATGCCCCGATCTCCGAATTGCTGCAGGATCGCGGGGACCACGATGACCAGGGTGAAAGGAACGCCGACCTTGAGGAAGTTTTCATTCGAGAGCGAGGGATTGATGTCCGTCAGCCCCAGCAGAACCACGCAACCCAGCAGAATGGCCATGCGGCGGCGCAGCTTCGGTTCCTCGTCCGTCGCGACGAGCCAGGCCGCGACGATGGCGCAGATCGAACCGGCGATCCACTGGGCCGCGGGGATGAGCAGGACGGTCGCGAGGACGAACGCGGCGATCATCACCCGACGTCGGGGAGTGAGGGGAAGATGGAGGCTGGTGATCACCGGAAACGAGTCACGCGACACGAGCCACGGGTCAAGCGGGAAGCCGCCTTTCGCGATGACAGATCGGAGATCGAACCGAGAAACGAAAATCGGGACTCCGTTCGCCTTTACTCCGCTGGTGGCACCGACCGCTGCGGGAAATCGAGCCGGGGACGTGGAGTGGCGGGGTCGAGTTCGATGACAATCTCCCGTCGGCTTTTCAGGGAACCGGCCTTGTCCGGGGCCACGCCGCCGCTGTCGATCAGGTCCTCGCCGACGCTGTAGATGCGGCGACCCGCCGCATCGTAGCGGAGCGGTTTTCCATCCATCCAGTCCTTCGGAATTTCGTCGAGAAAGTCGGGAACGAGTTCAGCGAGGTTCTCGGGCCAGCGGTCGTGCTGGAGCCGGTACCGCTTCAGCGCGACGCGAAGACGCAGCAGCCCGAGGATGCTGCGTCGCTGGAAATCGCGGCTGGCGACAATATTAAGGGACGTCGGCATCTTCAAAAAACCTTCGTACCCGAAGGCGTTCCCGCTCAAGGTCTGCGCCCATGCTTCCCATCGCCCGGTCGGGAGCGCCGCATCTACGGCCCGGGAAAAGGTCCCGAAATCCTCATCGCTTACGTCGATGGCGACCCGGAGAAGGTTCGCGTGGAGCGCCAGGCTGCGGTTCTTCTTGTAGACGAACGGTAACAATAATCGCGCGAGATCGTTGGGGTGCAGATCGATGGTTGCCCGGGACTTGAATTGGTATTCCGCGCGGAATACGGTGGCAAGAGTAGCCGGATCCGAGAGTATTCTGTCGAGATCGTTGGCCACTGTGTCGAGCACGGATGCCTCCACATCGGAGCGCGCCAGGAGGTCGAGCATCGTCTGGGCACCGTGGTGGGCGATGCCATTCGCCACGAGGCTGCCGATGATGGCGACCTCGGACGATTGGAGGCGACCGGCGAAGTCGAACAAGGAGAGGGCGCTGTCGAATGCCGCCGCATGATCGCCGAGGGAGGCGTGGCGGATGGCTTCGACCCGCTTCAAACGAATGACCGACTGCCAAGCGCTGAGATATCCGAAAGCGGATTCCCAGTCTGTCTCGTCCGGTGGTATGTCGCTCTGCCAGTCACTCATCGCGGCGTAGCGTTCGAAAAGTGCGAGAGTCTCCTTGTGTTTCTCCAGCAGGGATTCGAGGAAGGCCGGATCAAAGCTTTCGTCCCCCCTCAATATGAGATGCACCGGCACCAACTCCTCCCTTTCCTCCCCGCTGAGGGCGAGGTTCCGGATCTCGGGAAAGGGATTTTGCGCGGGATCGATCTCGCGCGCGGGGAGGGCGAGATCGGCGTCGTCGACTAGGTCGGGATCGAAAAACAGGATCAGCAACAACCAGGCAACGAAAAGCCCACCGAAAGCGACGAGGACGCGTTTTGGGATCCGTCGTGACATGGCGTGTCGTGGGAATGAATCAGGAACTCAGCGCGGGGTGGCCTTGGGCCAGCTCAGGGGGACGCCGTCCCGGGTCAGGAGACTCTGGAATTCGCGGAGCAGGGCGCTTTGCTTCCGGACTTCCCGGGGCACCTTTTTCTTTTTCGCGCAAAACGCGGCGAGGGCACCGACCGCTTCGCCGATGTTCCATTCGACCGGATGAAGACGGTAGCATCCGTTGGTGATGTGGGTCACGCCGAGGTTCTTGCAGGCGGGGAGGAGGTTCTCGACGCGCCGGGGGAGGAGGGCACCGAGAGGGATCTGAAAGGGCAGGGAACCGATGTCGATGTAGTTGTCGCCACCGGTGCTGGGATGCAAGTCGATGCGGTAGCTGCCGATGCCGACCGAATCGGGGAAACGCTCGGCGAGGACATCTTCTTTTTTGGCTCCGGTGGCTTCCATCCGCGCGTCGGTGCCGACGTGTTGTTCTAACACGGTGAACTCGGCCCGGATGCGTCGGCTCTCGCGAATGTAGAGGGCCTTCGCCATGCCATCCTCGGTGCCGACGATGTCCGGCCGCAGCCGCAGGCCTTTCCATCCGGTGCCGCCATCGGCGCGGGGGGCTTCCGTTTGCAACCAGTAGAGCAGGGCGAGGTTCATCTGCCGGGCTCGCGCGAGATTCCGCGCCTCCTCCTCGGGGGGACACTCGAAGGAGTTGCCGAGGAGGTAGTCGTTCATCGGCCAATTCACCAGAGTGACGTCGCCCGCAAAGGTGCCGGGAGCGAAATTCCGCCGGTCGACGATGCGCCGGTAGTAAAAAAAGCCGGTGCCTTTTTCCGCGTCGAAACCATAGTCGCGGGGCTTCAGGGTGGCGGGGTGGGAGTAGACGAAGCTGAAAAGTTTACCGGGCCAGGGCGGGGAGAGCTGCGGCACGTAGTCCCGCCAAAACTCCCATTCCTCGGGGCGGTCGATGGTAAAGTCCTCGCCGTGAAGGTACTCCAGGGGAAAGCAGAGGGTGGCGGCCTGCATGTTCTGCGGTCCGGCAACCTCGGCGGCGTGGGGTTCTCCGGTCTCGGAGCGGGCCTCGGCTCCGGTGACGAATTCCGTTCCGGTGAGCGGCAGCAGCTCGCCGGTCTCGGTCGCGTCCACGAACATCGGCCCGTGCAGGACGAGTTCCCGTCCGCTCTCGAGGGAGCGCACCCGCACGGATTCCACCCGGTCGCCCTCGGTCGAGGCCGAGACGGGCACGTGCCGCGGCAGCACCCGCACCCGGCCAGCGGAGACGAAGGGCGCGAGCATTTCGTTCAGGGCCGCCAGGGCCACGCGGGGTTCGTGGCAGAGACGCGAGACGCCTCCGCCGCCCGGATTCAGGTAGGGCTGGGCGCGGGCTGCGGCGGTGAGGGGATAATTTCTGCGGTAGTAGTCCCGGATGCGGGTGCGCAGTTCCTGGTAGCTGCGCGTCGCGCCGAAGGTCTCGACCCACGGATTCTCGTCGGGCGGGACCGCCTGGGAAGTGAGTTGGCCGCCGATCCAGTCGGTCTCTTCGGTCATGAGCACGGTCAGCCCGTGACGCGCCGCGGCCAAGGCGGCGGCGCAACCACCCAGCCCGCCGCCGATGATGACGAGATCGGCGGTCGCTTCGTCGGCGGGAGCAGGCGCTGCTTCGGGCGCGGCGGATGCGGATCCAACCGCTTCGTCGGGAGCCCCGATGACGGGAGCCGCCGCGAAGGGTGCGGCGGCGACCACGCCTTTGCAAAACGAGCGGCGGGGGAGTTTCGGGGATTTTGGCATGGCGAGCGGAGCGCTGGGGCCTGGAAAGTCACTTCAGGCTCAACGCTCGGCGACCTTGATGTTGCGGAAGTCGATGGACATGTCCCGCTTGGCGTGCAACTGGATGCCGATGGGGCCTTTGGATTTGCCGGTGTCCGAGGTGTAGGACATGACCTTTTTGCCGTTGAGCCAGCAGACATATTCCATGCCCTTGGCTTCGATACGCATGTGGTTCCAGTCCTCCATCTTGAGAAGTTCCTTCACGCCCTCGGCCTCGACCGGGTAGCCTTTGCCGGGAATGTAGGGCGAGCCTGTCATGTCGCGTTTGAGGGAGCCGGAGATCCCGATCTGGATCTGGTCGTCGCCGCGCACATGCACCCCCGAGTCGATGACCCCCTCGCCGAACTTGAATTCGAGTTCGACCACGAAGTCTTCGTATTCTTTTTCGGTCCAGAGGATCGAGCCCTGTTGCTCCGGACCGCCGCGCACCTGGAGGACGCCGTCCTCGACGAGCCACCAGATATTGTCCTCGGGGGCCTTCCAGCCGGTGAGATCCTTGCCGTTGAAAATCGGAGCGAGGTTCTCCCCGGCGGAGACATTCGGAGTGAGTGTCAGGGCGGTTGCGGTCAGGGTCAGCAGGAGAAACGAAGAGTATAGGAGACGTTTTTTCATGGTGTGAATCGCAGGAGCATGACACCCCGAAGGACATCAGGCAAGCCCCGATGCACGCTTCATCACGGCTCTCCGGGAGGAAGAACACAGCGGAAAGCGCAGCGATTTTCGTGGAAAACACTCGTAAAAAAACGTGTGGAAACGAAAGCGGATGGCTTGCCTTATCCGATGGATGATGGCAAAATCGTGTCCCATCCCGAATTTTAAAAACCAAAAGGGAACCACAACCACATGAATATCATTCGCATCTCGATCGCCACCATCGCCCTCAGTTTCAGCTTCGGCCTCATCAGCTGCAGCAAGGCTCCAGAAGCGGAAACGCCCGCTCCGGAAACCCCCGCCTCCGCTCCCGCCGAGGCCGCGACCGAAGCTCCCGCCGCCCAGCAATAGTCGGATCGGTCGTTCCGCTCTCCCGGGCGGAGTCAGATTCGATTCACCGATTTTCAAAGCCCCGTGATGCCGGTTCCACGCCGGTCATCTCGGGGTTTTTTTGTTCCCTTTGTTTCCAAGTCCAGCATCGCAAGGGGAGCCGAAGATTCCGATTTCGACCAGGGCGCTCCGGATGCGCAATCGGCTCACCGGGGACGGTTCGCCCTACCCTCGCCGAAGCTGTGGTAGGAAGCCTTCTTTTCCCATCGAAATCGATTCTTGGGGCGATCTCTGCTCTTCGATGGAAGAAACCATCGACAAGGTAGGGCGAACCTTCCCCGGTGAGCCGACGAATGGCCTTTTACCGGACGGAATTTCGATTCCGATTCCGATGATTTTCTGCCCCGAAATCCACCTCAAGCAAGCGTCCCGACAAATGTCTCCAGCGCCGCGGTGGCCGGATCGCCGGGCCGCCCGAGGTCGTCGTTGAGCTTGCGGTGATCGGTGTTTCTCCCGGCGAAAAGAGTCACGGGAACTCCCCCCTGCCGGAGAACCTCACCGAAACGCAACGCCTGGGCGGTGTTGTCGGGATGGGCGGCGTTGTAGAGGATGAGAAAGGGAGGAATGCCCTTGGGATTGGTCTTGTCGTCAGGCACGTGGGTGACGGGGGAAAAATCGAGGTGTTTGGCGGGATCGTTTCCGAATTTCTGACGATGACCGAAGCTCGCCTGCGGCTGGTGATGCACCCGGCAACGGGTCTCGGCGACCTCAATGATCGCGGGAATGTCGTAGGTGTCCCCGTCGACCGGGAGGCAGCCAATGAGGCAGCCGAAGTCGGCACCCGCCGTTCTCAGATGGCGTTCGTCGGTGCAGAGCAGGGCGGCGAGTTGCGCCCCCGAAGAATGGCCTCCGACGAGGATGCGATCCGGGTCGCCGCCGTGGCGGGCGATATTGTCCCGGACCCATCCGAAGGCTTTCGCGACGTCGTCGAGGAGGGCTTCCATCGGGACTTCGGGGAGAAATCTGTGGTTGATCGATACGAATAGAAACCCCTTATAATGGAACCAAGTGGGCTTTCTTTTTACGTCATTTTTATCACCGCTTTGCCAGCCTCCTCCGTGGATCCAGAAGACGACAGGGAGCGGTTTGACTCCGGCCGGAGCGTGGACATCGAGGACCTGACGCGGGTGACCGTCGGGAACGTAGGCGAGGTCGGCTTTCATCGTTCGGGAGCGGCGGACGGAGGCGTTAATTGACCACGTTTTCGAGCGCTTCGCCGAGAACGGCGGCGCGGGCGATCCGGGCGGAGGTGGCCCGCATTTCGATCTTGGCCTCGACACTGCAAAAGGCGGCGTGGCAGGTCACGATGAGGTTCGGTGTGTCGGCTTCTTCCTTCGTTCGGAGCGGTTCGTCTTCCACTACGTCGAGTCCGGCTCCTCCGAGATGCCCGTCGCGCAAGGCGTTCAGGACCGCTTCTTTTTTGACCACGCCGCCTCGGGCCGTGTTGACGAGAAAGGATCCGGGGCGCATCAGGGCGAGTTCGTCCTCGGCGATGAGGTGCCGCGTTTCGTCGGTGAGAGGGCAGTGGAGCGAGATCACCTCGCAAGTTTCCAGCAATTCCGCGAGGGTGCGGACGCGGGTGATTCCCAGCGCTTTGTCGACACCGTTGGGCAGGTAGGGGTCGTGGAAGAGGACCCGGAATCCGAGCGCTTTGGCCCGCAGGGCGGTGGCGGTGCCGATGCAGCCGAGACCGACGATGCCGAGGGTGAGTTGACGGAGACGCCGCAGCTTGGATTCCACCCGTATCGTCCATCCGAGGGACTTGGCCTCGGCGTCGAGGGGGAAAAGCTGGCGGCACAGGGCCAGAATCAACGCAATGCTGTGGTCGGCCACTTCCTCCGTCCCGTAATCGGGCACGTTGCACACGGCGATGTCGCGTGCCCGGGCGGCGGCCACATCCACGGAATCGAAACCGACCCCGTTGCGGATGATGGCGCGGCAGCGCTCCAGGCGGGCGATTCCGGCGGCCCGGATCGGAGCGTTGTGCCAGACGATGAGGGCGTCGGCCCCGCGGATTTCCTCGGTGAAATCGTCGTCGCTTTCACACAGGTAGCGCCGCACCTCGGCGCTGTCCCCGATGACGGAGCGCTCGACCGAGGAGTCGGGGTCTCCGAGCGGGGCACCGGCCCAGTCGATGATGCCGATCAAAGGAGGCGAAGGCGGCATGGGAGTCGAAGTCGAGGAGGACTCAGACCGCGTCGCGCACGGCTATCATGGTCTGGAGGATGGTATTCCAAGTCGACGGAGTCTCGAGGACGGCATTGGGGAACATGCAGCCGTCCCAGCAGATGTGTTCGATCCCGCGGGCCTCGTGGTCCTTGAGCCAGTACTGCGAGCACTTCACAATGTCGAGTTTCCCGTTCGGGTCGTCGGCCTGGCAGTGTTTGCCGGTTTTGTCGTGGCTCCCGGCCCCGTGGACGGTGCCGTCGTTCTGGGCCACGTGAAAATCGATCGTCCAGGGCCGGAGCTTGTCGGTCATGGTCTCGTAGGCGGCGTAAAATTCGTCGACGGTGTGGCCCTCCTGCAGCAGGGCGTGATGGGGCGCGTTGTAGCCGAGCAGGTAGAGGTAGGTGTGGGCGAGGTCCGCCTGAAAACCGAGGGTCTCGGGCATGCCGACTTCTTCGAGGAGATCGAGCATGTCGCGCCAACTGTGCATTCCCGCCCAGCAGATCTCGCCCTCGGCGGCGAGGCGCTCCCCGTGATCGGCGGCGATTTTCGCCGCCTCGCGGAAGGTCTCGGCGATGCGCTTGGTGTTCGCCCCGGGATTCTCGCGCCATTGTGCGACACCGAACTCGGCCGAGTCGATCCGGATGACGCCGCGCTTGCGGACGCCGTGTTCGTTGAAAACACCGGCGATGCGGCAGGCGACCTTGACCGCTTCGAGGAACTTGGCCCGGGCCGCGTCGTCGCCCATGGCCGAGTCTCCGACGGTGCCCGGCCAGACCGGGGCCACCAGGGAACCCACGTCAAACCCCTTGCCGGCGATGCGGTCGGCGATGCCGCGGAGTTCGTCGTCGCTGGCGGCGGGATCGGTGTGGGGATGAAAGAGGAAATAATCGATTCCGTCGTATTTCTGCCCGTTGACCTCGGCGGCCGCGGTGAGATCGAGCATGCGCTCGAGAGAGATGGGCGGTTCCTGGCCTTCGTCGTCGCCTTTACCGACGAGACCGGGCCACATGGCGTTGTGCAGTTTGAGAGAGGACATGATCGCAGAAAGGGGGTGTGGAAAGTTGGGTGGGGGGTTACGTGACAGGGTGACCGAGCGTAAGGATACCTGTTCGCTCCTTCAGGGCAAGACGGAAACGGCGCGCTTGTGCGGCGGCGAATTGCCGGGCCGTTTCCCAGTTGAGCGGAGTGGATGTTCTCGATCAGGCGGGACTCCAAGAGAACGGTGCGGATTAGCGATCCACGCTGGCAATGACTCCGGTGTTGCGGCGGATAATCGCTTGGCTACGCCGAATGGATTCAGGAGTGCCCACTTCATCGAGCGCAGCATCGAGATCTGCTCGTTTGATTTGTGGCGACCGATAGGCGGGCAAGACCGCACTTTCTACGGCGGCGGCAAGTTTCGAACGTATGCGTATGGTTTTGCTCACGGTTTGTAATTTACCACAAATGTCAAACGGGTGCGTGCTTGTTCCTTCCCCACGCCTCCAGTTGCATTTTTCAACGCGTTTGCTACCCTCGTAGACCCGATCTCAACCAATCGGAAACCTCACCGCGATATGAATCGAAAACTACGTATGGGAATGGTCGGTGGCGGCCGCGGAGCCTTCATCGGACAGGTCCACCGCATGGCGGCCAATCTCGACGGCAAGATCGACCTGGTGGCCGGTTGTTTCTCCTCGGACCCGGAGAAGTCGAAGCTCTCGGGCGAGGATTTTTTCCTCGATCCCGACCGTGTCTACGCGACCTACGAGGAGATGGCGGAGAAGGAAGCGGCCCGCGAGGACGGGATCGACTTCGTCTCCATCGTGGTGCAGAACCACCTCCATTTTCCGGTGGCGAAAACATTCCTCGAAGCGGGTTTTCACGTCATCTGTGACAAGCCGCTCACTCACGACTACGAGCAGGCCCTCGCCCTTCGCGATATCGTGAAAAAAAGCGGACGGGTTTTTGTCCTGACGCACAACTACACCGGCTATCCCATGGTCAAGGAAGCCCGCCGCATGGTCCGCGACGGGGAACTCGGTCGCATTCTCAAAATCGTCGCGGAATACCCGCAAGGCTACGCCGTCGGCGATGTCGAGGGGGATGGGCAGGGGAAAATCAACAACTGGCGTTCGGATCCGAAGATCGCCGGGATCTCGAACTGCATGGGCGACATCGGCACCCATGCCCACAATCTCGTGCGCTACATCACCGGCCTCGAGATCCGCGAAATCTGCTCCGACCTGACCGCTTTCATCCCCGGTCGCGTCCTCGACGACGACGGGAACAATCTCGTCCGCTTCGAAGGTGGGGCGAAGGGCGTGATCCACGCTTCGCAGATTTCCAACGGCGATGAAAATGCGCTCAACATCCGCGTCTACGGCACCAAGGCCTCGCTCGAATGGCATCAGGAGGACCCCAACGAGCTCATCGTGAAATACGCCAACGCTCCGCGCCGGATCTACCGTCGCGGCAACGACTACATCAGTGAGGCGGCCTCGGGCCACGGCTACACACGGACGCCCTTCGCCCATCCCGAGGGCTTTATCGAGGCCTTCGCCAATCTCTACCTCGCGGCGGCGGAAGCCATCGGAGATCGGATCGAGGGCCGTCCCGAACCCGAGGGCGGCTACGATTTCCCCAACGTCGATGACGGAGTCGCCGGAGTCGCCTTCATCAAGGCGGCGGTGGAGAGTTCCGCTTCGGAGCAAAAATGGATTCCCTTTCCCGCGTTCTAACGAGAGGGGAACCCACCCCGGAGTGACCATGGCAAAACCTCCCACGCGCTACCTGACCAAACCGGGCGATTCCCCGCTGTGGGCCTCGGAGCCCTTCCGCCTCTTTTTTCCGCTCGGGATCGTCGCGGCGGTCTTCGGGCTGGCGCTCTGGCCGCTCCACTACGCGGGTTGGTGGCCCCTCTACCCGGCCCTGCAGCATCCCCGCATCCTCATTTTCGGCTTCGGAGCCGCCTTTGTCTTCGGTTTCCTCGGGACCGCGTGGCCCCGCTTTCTCGAGGCGGAGGCGCTGCGGGCGTGGGAGATCGCCCTCCTCGCGGTCGGATGGCTGGCGACCCAGATGGTTTATGCGAGTGGAAACATCGCCGCCGGAGACCTCGTTGCCGGGATCACCTGTCTGTATTTTCTCTCTTTGTTGGGGCGTCGTCTCCTCGGCGAGAGACGCGATACCCCGCCGCCGGGATTCGCCCTCGCTTTCGGGGCGGTGTTGCTCGGAACCTCGACCCTCTTCGCCTGGGCGGCGGGCTGGGGGAATCACAGCCCGGAACTGAGCCGATTCCTGCGCCTCACCGGCTACCAAGGGTTCCTGCTGCTGCCCATTCTCGGGGTGGGGTCCTATTTGTTCGCCCGTTTCTTTCAGGTGCCGGGAAAACCGCCCGCATTCGCCAAGGCGAAGCACCGAGGTCCCGTGGTCTGGGCGGCGGCGGTGCTGGTGTTGCTCTCCTTCGTCGTCGAGGCGTGGCTCTCGGTGCGTTGGGGAAACGCGCTACGGTTGGCCTCCTTCATCCTCTGGGGCTGGGGTGCCCTGCCGGGAATTTGGACGGCGCGAGCACCCGGGACCCGTCCCTGGGCGCTGCGTTTCGGACTCGTCCTGATGGGCTCCGCCTTTCTCTGCCGCGCCATCTGGCCGACTCCTGCGTTCGCTTTCGAGCATCTCCTCTTCCTCGGCGGGTTTTCCCAGATCATGCTCCTCACGGGCGAGCGCGTCATCCTCGGGCACTGCGACGATGCCTCGAAAATTCCCCCGAAAAGCAAGGCCTGGCGTTGGATCGTCTGGCTGATGGTCCTAACCGCGGCGACGCGGGCCTCGGCGGACCTCATGCCGACGACTCGGGTCTCCCATCACATCTACGCCGCGATCACTTTGATCCTCATTCTCGGGATCTGGGCGGCTCTCCACGCAAAACGCATCGGCCGCACCTCGCCCGAGGATTGAGGTGTTGAGGCATTCAGGGATTGAGGTACCTGAACACCTCAAAACTTGAACGCCTGAAAACCTAAGAACGCGAACGCGGACCTTCTCGGCGGTGCTGCCTTTCGCCAAAATGCCGCATGTTCTCTCGCTGGCTTCCGGTATTTCCCTGCCTCTTCCTGATCGCCGCGGCGTCGTGTCTCCGCGCCGCCGAACCGCCCGCCCCACCCAATGTGATTTTCATCCTCGCCGACGATCTCGGTTGGGCTGATATCGGTTATCATGGGTCGGAGATCCAAACCCCTCATCTGGACCGACTGGCGGCGGCGGGAGCGAAGCTGGAGCAATATTATGTCTACCCGACTTGCTCGCCGACCCGCGTGGCACTGCTCTCGGGGCGGTATCCGAGCCGTTTCGGCGTTTTCACTCCGCTGGCCTCGACGACGAAGATGATGGGGGAGGATGCCCGTCTCCCGCAGGAACTCCGCCGCCTCGGCTACCGCACGCACATTTCCGGAAAATGGCACATCGGGGAGACTCCCGAGCACCGCCCCTTGCACTACGGATTCGACACCACCTATGGCTACTTGCGTGGCCAGATCGATCCCTACACCCACCGCTACAAGGCGGGCGATCACGTAACCTGGCATCGCAACGACACCTTTGTCGAGGAGGAAGGCCACGTCACCGACCTCATCACCCGAGAAGCGATCCGGGTGGTGCGGGAGTCGGGTGACGAACCGTTTTTCCTCTACGTGGCGCATCATTCTCCACATTACCCGCTCAACGAACCGCCCAAGTGGATCGCTCCCTACAAGAAGACCATCGCCGATCCCTCGCGGCGGCATTTCGCGGCGGCGGTGACCCACCTCGACGACGGGGTCGGTCAGATCATCGCGGCGCTGGAGGCGTCGGGAAAAGCGGAGAACACCCTCGTGATTTTCTCCTCGGACAACGGCGGACAGCAGCGATGGATCCCCTCGGAAAAACACTACAACGGACGCTACGCCCCGAATCCGACCCTCGGGAACAACCTCCCGCTGCGGGGATGGAAAACCGACCTCTACGAGGGGGGCATTCGCGTCCCCGCCTTCGTCCACTGGCCCGGCGTGATCGACTCGGGCCGTACCATCCGCGTTCCGACCCATATCTGCGACTGGGCTGCGACCCTGATCGGACTGGCCGGCGGCGAGGTCGACGACTCATGGAATCTCGATGGGATCGACATCGCGTCGCTGCTCACGGGACGGGAGGACGACAACGCAGCGTCGCCCCGCACGCTCTATTGGCGGACCAAGACCGGTCTCGCGGTCCGGGAAGGGGATTGGAAACTGATCACGGCGGCAAAAGGGGACAAAGCCGAGCTCTTTCATCTGGGCGATGATCCCTACGAAACAAAGAATCTCGCCGACGACGAGAGCGAACGGGTCGCGGCGCTGCGCGAAAAACTCCGCGCGATCCGGGCGAATGACAATCCGCGGTGACGAAGGGGGCGCGACGGTCTATCTAGTGATCTCGAACTGGTCGAGAGCCTTGCGGTCGAGACCGATCGCGGTGCCTTTGATCTTTTCCTCGGAAAATTCGAGGAGATGGACATGGTGGCCGTTGCTGGTCATGCCGGGTGCCTGCAGATACCAGCGCGAGGTATCGGGATCGCGCTGGGGGACTCCGAGACCGCCGTCGCCGATGTAGACCACGCCTTTTTCCGCGTTTTCCTTGTCCTCGAAAATCGGGACGGTACGCTTGAGGCTGTGGTGATCGGCCTCGAGAGCGAGATCGACCCCGAACTTTTCGAAGAGCGGAACCCAGTGCTGGCGTTGCGAGGCACCTTGGGCGTATTCCTTCACGCTGCCGTAGGCGGGGACATGATACTGGACGACGATCCAGCGGGGCTCGCCGGAGCGATAGGTCTTGAGCGTCTTCGCGAGCCAGTCGCGCTGATCGCCGGCGTGGCTGATCTCGGTGTTGAGGGTGAGCAGCACCGCTCCTTTTGTCAGATCGGTCGCGTAGTGGTACTCGTGATCCCGTCCCGGCCAATAAAACATCTCCTCGAAGGTGACGCCGCGGTCGTGATTGCCCCGAGCCGGAATGACGGGGAGCAGGCGTCCGTCCTTTGTTGTCGTCAGCTCGTGATCGGAGAGCCAATCGGTCAGGAAGGTCCATTCGGCCCTGGCGCAGTAGTCGGCCCCGTGGGCGAGGGCGATGATCCCGGGATGTTCCTCGAGCAGATCCGCCATGAGTCTGTTGACCTGACGTCGATCCTCGTGGACGGCGGGCCATTTCGGTCCACGTCGCGAATCGCCGCCGAAGAGCAGTTGAAAAGGACGATCATCATCGGGAGCGGTGACGAAGTGAAATTCGCGGGACTGATATTTCCCGCTCACGATGACAAGATAGTAGGTCGTGGCGGGTTTGAGATCTTCGAGGAGGACGGTGTGCCCGATGTTGGCGGGGATTTCGTTCTTCTCGTCCTTGTCGATGAGGGTGTAAGGCTGCGAATGGATCGCGTGGGTTTTGAAGGCGTATTTCTCGAGATCTCCCTCGCGGGGCTCGGTGTCCCAATAGACGCCGTGGGATTCAAAAAGTTCGTCCGCTGTGGTCCAGGCGACCGCCGCCTTGGTCGAGGGTTCGTGCATGAACATGACCCGGTGATGCATGAAGGGACGCGCGGCGGCTTCTTCGACCGTGCCCGGTTCGTCCGCACCCGCTCGGACCGCGACACAGTGGAAGAGAAAACCAGTGAGAAGGACGACGGAAAGTGGACGTAGCGAAGTCATAGCCGCGGGCACTGTCAAAGAAGGCGGGAGGGAAGTCAATGATTCTGTGGTGGCGGCATCCGTCTCACGGGTTATCCTTTTCCCCTGAAATGATAGGGATTCGCGGCATTTTTGGCTTGTTCGCCGGCACCAAGGGACTGCTCCTGGTGCTCGCGGGCGCGCTTGCGCTGGGTGGAATGGCCTGGAACGGCGGGGGTTGGTCTTCCGAAGCACCCCCTCCCGTCGCTGCGGACCCTCTGCAAGACTCCATCCAAGACTCTCTTCGCGCGGACTGGAGCGAGGGACACCCTCGGCGGGACACCTGGCTGGGGGACCGGGCGGCCCTGGGCGATGGCGCGATCCGTGTGGGGCTCAGTTTCATCGCCGCGATGATCTTCGGGTCCCTCCTCCGAGTGGCGGTGAAAACCTCGCTCTCGCTCCTTTTTCTCGGAGGGATCGTCGTGTGGATACTGCAATCCCGGGGCATGATAGAACTCGGCTGGGAGGACTATTACGGCTCGGTTCGCGAGAGTCGCCATTGGCTCATGGACCAGATCGGGATGGCGGGACGCGTCCTCCAGGCCCACCTGCCTTCCGCGAGCGCCGCCCTGATCGGCTTCGGCTTCGGTCTGCGGCGGTGAAGGAAGGCAGGATCGTCCTTGTCCAGCGATGCAAGGGATGGAGATATCGGGACTGGCATGGCTCAGAGGGTGGAAAGAGTCGTGAGGTCGCCGCGGGAAAGAAGTTTCTCATCCGATGTGACCAAGGTGAGGTCATGCGCCCGGGCGGTGGCCGCGATGATGCGGTCGGCCGGGTCTCCATGGAAATCAGCGGGCCACTGGTAGGCCTCGAGAGCGATGGTGGGAGAAATGGGGAGGAGCTTAACACGTTGCGAGGGCAGTGCGATTTCCACCCATTCTGCCACGTCGACGCGAAAGACGAGGCGAGCCTTGGCAGCCTTTTGGGCTACTTCCACAATACTCATCGGGGACAGGCCGACTATCAATTCTCGGTCGATGAGGAGACGAACTTCCCGCCGAATTTTCCGGGGTTCGGAGAACAACCAAATCCAAGCATTGGTATCAAGGAGAAACTGCATCGGAATTCGAATTCAGTCGTCCGAATCGTGGGGGAATTCCTCCCACTCTTCGGGGGTGAAGGCTGGTTCGTCGGGATCGACGCCGGGGGCGAAGGACACAAGACCGGTTCCGGTCCCGATCCAATCGGCCATGGTGCCGGTATTGCCCGGCGGCTTCGGTGCAGGCGAGAGGTAGGCCACGACTTCTCCGTCTCGCAACAATTCGACAAATATATTGCCCTGCTCAACGGCACGCAACTCCTCCTCGGCGCGAGCGGAGAACTCGGTGATGCAGATTTGCTTTGTGCCCATGGATTGAAATGTAATGCCACGAGAGCATCCGGTCAATATTCGCGAAGGGATTGTATTCGAGGGCAGGTCCGAAAAATTCAAAGTGAAAGAATTTCGCCCCGGCACGTATTGTCTGATGAATGCCGGGACGCTTTGGACTATATTTCCGGCGGGAAAGGTGTCGGGGATTCCTTCGACGCCCGTCCCCGACGAAACCCGCAGCCATTCTTTTTCTCCTCCACCGCATGTTGTCCGATCCCCGATTTTTCTTGTTTTTCCGTCGCTCCGGGTATCTCGCCGCGCTCTTTTTGTGCGCGGTCTCGCTGGTCTCGTGCATCGTCATGCCGGCCAACACGCATCGGGACCAGCGTCGCTCCCTTGCCAAATACGATTCTCTCGGTATCGACGCGCCGGTCAACCTGCCCGAGTTGAGAAATCGCAGCGACAAGGGATTTTCCGCAGCCGACTTTCTCACCCTGCACTCCGGTCTCATCGTGAGCGGACGCTACATCGACGAGGATTTCAAATCCAAGCTCGCCACCAGTCGCGAAGCGCAAGAGGGCGTCCTCGAACTCGGGTTCTCGGTGCCCATCGCCAAGGGCGGTTCCGGTTTCGGCAGTTGCGCCCCGGTGAGCTCGGACGGGTATTTCCTGACCGCCGCACACGTGCTCGCGCACAAGGAATCCTACGTGCTCTACGCGACGTCCTCGAACCGGCGGACCTACATCGACTACGCACCCATCCGGGTCGTCTACCGCAACGACGCGGCCGACTTCGCCATCGTCAAAGCGGAGATGGCGACCCCGCGCTATCTCAAGTATCGCCGCGAGCCTCTCCCGCCCGCCGACACTCTCTTCGCGGGCGGTTGGATGCATGAAAAGGGCGGGGGGGAATTCCTCGAATACCAGTCCGTCAGCGAGGAGCCGAGTGAAGATTTCCACAAGATCATCACCACCCTGCCCATGATCAAAGGGGACAGCGGTTCTCCGCTGATCGACCAACACGGCCGTCTCTGCGGCGTGCTCAGCACGATGCGCCTCGGCGTCATCATCAAAATGAAACCGAAGTCCACCGCTGTGATGATGGATCTCGAGGAGCTCGAAAAGCGGATTCGGGAAGATCGCGCTCGCTGACGAGGGCGACCGGAGTCACGAACGCAAGCCCGCAAGGGCGTCTGCGAGCGCTTCCTGACGTATCGTGTCCGAGACGAAGGCATCGCCCATCGCTTTCAAAAGAACAAAGCGGATTTTGCCCGCATCGAATTTCTTGTCGCGCCCCATCGCGGTGAGCACGCTTTCGTCGGACACGTCGTTCGCGAGGGTCGTGGGCAGTCCATAGCGCTCCAACGCGGCGATGATACGGGTCCCGGCGTGCGGGTCGAGTCCCGATGTTGTTATCGACAATCGTATCGCGGCCACCAGCCCGAGACTGATCGCCTCCCCGTGGAGGAAACGGCCATAGCCACCCGCGGCCTCGATCCCGTGGCCGATGGTGTGGCCGAAATTCAGGAGCGCCCGCGTCCCCGAGGTTTCGCGTTCGTCCTCCTCCACGATCGCCGCCTTGATCGCGATATTGCGGGTGACGAGTTCCACGAGGTTTTCCCGGATCGTGGCTTTCGCCTCGACGAGATCGAGGAGCGACTCGTCACGGATCGCGGCGTGTTTGATGATTTCGGCGAAGCCCTCGTTGAACTCGCGTTCGGGGAGGGTGCCGAGGGTATCGACGTCGGCGAGGACAAGACGTGGCTGGTGAAAAGCCCCGAGCAGATTTTTTCCCTCGGGTGTGTTGACCCCCG
Source organism: Verrucomicrobiaceae bacterium (assembly GCA_012719225.1). GTDB lineage: Bacteria > Verrucomicrobiota > Verrucomicrobiia > Verrucomicrobiales > DEV007 > Arctic95D-9. The sequence continues at coordinate 2,686 of JAAYAT010000049.1, read as the reverse complement.
TCTTGCCCCCGACCGAGCTGTCGACCTGGCTCACGATCGTCGTCGGGATCTGCACGCAGGGAATGCCCCGCTGAAAAATGGCGGCGGCGAATCCGGCGAGATCACCGACCACTCCGCCGCCGAGGGCGATGAGAAAGGACTGGCGGTCGAGACCGGCTCGCAACATCTCCCGGCACACTTCGGTGACCCGGTCCATGCTTTTGGAGGCTTCGCCCGCCGGGACGGTGATGAGAAGGGGGCGGATGCCCTCCGCCTCGAGTGAATCCATCACCGTGCGTGCGTAGAGCGGGCCGACGGTGGAATCCGTCACGACCGCCGCGCTCCGTCCGCGGATGTCGCTGTGTGAGGCAATGAGGTCGGCGGTGTGCGCCAACAATCCCGGACCGACGAGGACGGTGTAGCGGTCGTTCGCGAGGGTGAGGGAGATCGTGCGGGGGAGGCCTTCGGTGACAGTGGGCATGGAGGGGCAATGATGAACCCGCCCGAGCCAAGATTCAACGGCGAACCCGCGTTTCTCCTCCTCTTTCGTCAGGCGGGCGGAGAAGAGGCGGCGTAGTGCCCGGCGATGCGGGCGGCGGTCACGGCGGGGGTTTCGTCCGGCTCGATCCGGAGACGGTGAAAGGCGGTCTCGCGCCGGAACCACGAGGCCTGCCGTTTGGCGTAGCGCCGCGTCATCCGCCGGATGCTCTCGATACAGGTCTCGAGATCAATTTCCCCCGCGAGATGACGTCGTATTTCTCTCAACCCGATCGCCTTTTCCGCCGTGCCGGAAATGTCCCCGAGGGCGGCGACTTCGTCGAGGACTCCGTTTTCAAACATTGTGAGAGTTCGCCGATTGATGCGGGAGTAAAGTTCCTCGCGTTCGCGGTCGAGGTAGACGGCGCGGATCACCGGAGTGTTCTCGGCCCACTCGCTCTTCAGTCGCGAGGCCGGTTCGCCGGTGAGCAGGCAGATTTCGAGGTTCCGCGTGACATACCGGCGGTTGCGTAGATTGGTGCGGGCGGCGCCTTCGGGATCGAGGGTGCGGTAGCGTTCCACGAGGACTTCGTGAGAGAGTCCCGCGAGTTCCTCGCGCAGCACCGGGTCGCCCTTGGGGGTGGGGGCGAGCCCGTGGGTGATCGCCTTGAGGTAGAGTCCGCTCCCGCCGACGACGAGGGGGAGGGCGCGGATCGCTACTTCGTCGATTTTTTCCCGGGCGAGCCGGGCGAAACCCGCCGCGTCACAGTCGTCGGTCGGAGACAGCACGGCAAAGAGATGATGGGGAACCAGGGCGCGTTCTGCTTCGGAGGGCGCGGCGCTGAGGATGTCCAGTCCGCGATACACCTGAAAGGCGTCGGCGTTGATGATCTCGACGGGCGCGAGTCGGTGCGCCAGCTCCAGAGCGACCGCGGTTTTCCCACTGCCGGTCTGTCCGGCGAGGTAGAGGGGCGGGCGAGGGGGATTCATCGAGAAAAGAAAACGCCGGAACGATCAGGGGACCGTTCCGGCGTCGGAGAGTCAAGCGACCGGGAGTCCGGATCAGTTGTGCTGGCTCGATCCGCTCTCGGCCATGGCCGATTCTTCGCCGGATTCGCTGTGCGGCCCCTCGCTGCGGGCGCCGTTGACGATGAGCTTGCGCCCCATGAAATCCTGGTCGTCGAGCACCGCCACGGCCCGTTTGGCCTCGTCGATCGAACCCATTTCGACAAAGGCGAATCCCTTGGACTGCTGGGTGCGGGGATTGGTCACCACTTCGGCGCTGAGGACGTTACCGACACCACGGAAGAGTGATTCCAGTTCGGTCTCGCCGGTGGCGTAGTCGAGGTTGCCGACGTAGAGGCGACCGGAAGTCACCTCGGTGCGGGGGTGTTTCGAACGATCCGCCGGGCGGGCGGCTTGCGTCGCCTTAGGCGCGGTCGCGGGGGAACCGGAGCCGCGGGAGCCCTTGGCGGAACCGGTCGATCTTCCCGACCGTCCCTTGGGTTTCGGCTTGCCGAGAAGTCCGAATGTCAGGATCGAGAGGAGCTTCTGTCCGTTCGTTTGTTTGGGCGTCCGCGCGGGGCGTTTGGAGCCTTGGGCACCCCGGGGTTGGGAACCTCCGCCACCGCGGTTGCGATTGCGGCTACGATTGCGCGAGCGCGAACGGCTGCGGTCGCCCGAGCCGGAGCCTTCTCCGCCGGACGACGGGTTTCCTTGACGGTTGCGACTGCGACCGCCGTTGCGATTGCCGCTTTGGCGGCGATTTGAATTGCTTTGTGATCTGTTTTCCATTTGAGGTGGAAGCTTTCTGGTTGGGACCTTCGTGAGGAAGAGTCCTGGGGTTAAGGGCGGAGACCTCTTCACCCGCATCCCGCGAGGGAACGCCGGTCGCCACAGCGGCGAGCGCTCGCTCCAGGGAGGGATTCTGGATCCGATCAAAGCGATCAAAGGGCGGTTCCGCAGGGGAGCGGAGCTTCTGCGGCGGTGACGCCGAGGAAGATGCTACGCCTGAACACGGTCGCAGCGTTTCCGCCGTCGGCGGAGTGGCTGCCAGAATGCCTTGGGGATCAAAGAGGGAACTCCGAAGTGAAAAAAAGGACTTTTTGCCCGCGAAACGCAGCCTGATACCCGTGATCCTGCGCAGGATCACGGATGTTGCTTGAGCGGCAAAGCTCATCGCTGGCTGGATGAATGACATGTGTCGAATCGGGGGAGAATAGACCTCTTC
>JAAYAT010000005.1 GCA_012719225.1 Verrucomicrobiaceae bacterium | reverse complement strand
GATACGGCTTCAATCACCGCGTCCTCGAAATCAGCAATGTCACTCTCCAAGGCTTGTCTGAATACTTCAGGAGACAATACCCCTATTTCAAAAATCTGGAGAAGTTGCAGTAACAGTTCACGGGCACGCTTTTCCCCCAAAACTTTCTTTCCCAAATAATGTAAAGTCGTCACGGTTGTCGGACATAAAAAACCGCGTAATTCCCGGCATTCTATATTGGCCATTAACCGGGCTGATTCTCTCCAGTGTGGCTCCCGACTCAACCAGACATCCAAAATCACATTGGTGTCCACCATCACTCTCATAAGTATTTTTCCTCCAAATACTTCTTGTGATCCGACTCATCCACTTTGCTTTCCTTACGACGAATTACCCCGATCATGGAGGAAGTGATGGGCGGAAAGTCTTCCAGCATCACATTTTCAGCCTGACTATTGATAAATTCACCAAAAATCCGGGATACGGACGTCCCTTTTTGTTGCGCAATACGCTTGGCTTTACGAATCACTTCTTCTTCCACTCGTAATGTGAGCTTCGTCTGCATGACGTATGAAAAAACAAAAAGCACGTCTTGTCAAGCTGGTTTGGGAGAGAATTCCTCCTCGGGAAAGGACTCGATCGCGTCAAGGACGAGGTCCAGTTCTCGGAGATTGTACGCCGACGCCCTGCCTTTCGGTAGCCTTTCTCAGCTCTACTGTTCAAACGGAAAAAGCGGAACCCGGCGATGCCTATAAGACAGCTTGGTCATGTCGGCGCGGGTCACGCCGGGGGAGTCGACGTGGAGGAATCCTCCGCGGGCGACGGGGGCGTAGGCGGCCATGGGGGCGATGACCCCTTTGGCGACGAGGCCGTCGAAGTCCTCCGGATCCACCCCGCAGGAGGTGAGCTGGGCGAGGCTGAAGGGAGCCATGCGCCGGGTCGTGACCATCAGGACCAATCCCCCACCCTCTTCGGCGAGCACCGCAGTCGGCCCCTGATCGAAGATGGAGAAGCCTCCGTGACGAGCCTGTGACTCGTGGAAGCGTCCCTCGTGGAGCGACACGACGCGGAAGCGTCCTCTCACCGGGTCGGCGGGGTCGCCCACATCCGCCTCAATGACAGTTTCCACACCGCTCTCGTGCGCGAGGCGGGCGGCGGCGGCATCGTGCAGGACGGCGAAAAGGCGGGTTCCCTCCCCGCGCCGTCGCCAGGTCTGTAGAATCGCAGTGCTGTCCGCCGGGGAACCACCTCCGACGTTGTCGCCCATGTCGAGAAGCACGACGGGGCGTTTTTCACTCGCCGCCACGCGGGAGAGCGCCTCGTCGATTCCGAGGAAGACGGGGTCGAAATCGTGACGCCTTTTCCACATCACCGAGGCGAGTTCGTCCGCCGTTTCTTGTGCTTTCGGCAGGGAATCCGACCCGTCCCCGAGGACGAGGACGGACGAGCCCATCAGATCGACATCGGCGTAGGGGAATCCGAGGATGACGGAACCTCCGAGCAGTCCCGGGGCGGAGAAAAGAGTTTCCGCTTCCGCGTAAAGAGACCGGAGCGGCTCGACCGAGGTGTTCTGGCTCTGGATATTGATCGCCAGCGGCGGGTAGGCGGCGGCCTGCACCGGGGACACCTCGCCGGAGAGGGTGCGCGCCATCAGCCAGGCCGCTTTTTTTCCCGTCTCGCGCTGATCGAGGTGCGGATTGGTGGCGTAGGCGATAATGGCGTCTGTCGCCCCGACCATCGCCGGGGTGAGATTGGCGTGCGGGTCGAGGCTGGCAATCAAGGGTGTCCCCTCTCCGATCTGCTGGCGGAGCCGACCGAGCCATTCCCCGTCGGCGTCGGGATAGCCCGCCGCGACGGTGGCACCGTGAGGCGCAGCGAGATAGCCGTCGAGAGGACCAGCTTCGGCGACAGTGTCTAGCATCTCCGCCATCAGGGTCTCGAAAGCCCCTTGGTCGATGACTCCGTAGGGCAGGGCGCGGGCGAGGAAGAGGGGCACGGCTGCTATCCCCGCTTCGTCCAGTCCCGCGAAGAATCCGCCGACCTCGTGCGGCGCTCCGGCCATGGCCTCGCGGATGGCCTCGCCACGGAGGAGGAGATCGGCCTCGAAATGCGCCAGCGTGGTCGTCCCATCGATGAAGGTGTTCGACTCCTGGAGGAGACCGACGATTCCGACACGAAGTTTTTTCATCCTATACCCTCGGGGTGATGCGGCGGCGGCTGACCCAGTCCCGGGATTCCTCCGGTTCGCTGCGTCCCTGTCGGTAGACATTCACCACGATGCCGACGGCGAGCAGGGCCATGACGAGTGAAGAACCACCGTAACTCACGAAAGGCAGGGTGAGGCCTTTGTTCGGCAGAATGGAAACGCTCACCCCGATATTGACGAAGGCCTGCAGGCTGATGAAGCCGATGAGACCGATCACCAGCAGGGTGCCGAAACGGTCCGGAGAATGAAAGGCGATGACGAAACCCGACACCGCAATGGTGATGAAGGCGACGATGACGAGAATCGTGCAGATCAGGCCGAGTTCCTCCCCTATCATTGGAAAAATGAAGTCGGTGTGGGCGAAGGGCATGTAGAGCATTTTGAGGCGTCCTTCGCCGATGCCACGGCCCGAGATCCCGCCGGAACCGATCGCCATGAGGGAGATCCACTGCTGGAATCCGGCCCCGAGGCGATGTTTTTCCGGGTCGAGAAAGGCCATCACCCGGGTCATGCGGTCCGGCGCGTAGCTGAGCATACCGAGGAAGGTGATGAAACCGGACATGCCGAGAAAACTGAGGTATTTCCAATTCGTCCCTGCCACAAAGAGGACGAGGACGGCAGCTCCCGCGAGCACTGAAGTGGTGCCGATGTCGACCTCGAAGAGAATCAGCGCCAGCGGCAGTGCGATGATGGCGAGGGGAATGGCGAAACCGCGGAGGAATTCCTTTCCGCAGTCGGGGTGACGCGAGAACCAGTAGGCGAGGAAAATAATCACCCCGATCTTGCCAACTTCGGAGGGCTGCACCTGCAGCGGCCCGAGTCCGATCCAGCGACGCTCTCCGTTGATCTCCATGCCAACACCAGGGAGAAAACAGAGCGCGAGGAAGAAACAGACTCCGGCATAGATCCACCAGACATTCCGTTTCCAGAAGCGGAAATCGGTCGTCGCCGCGAACCAGCACACGCCACCTCCAAGCACCAGCCACACCGCCTGGCGTTTGGCCTCGCGGTAGCCATCCGTCGCGTCCGCATGAGCACTGAAAATGCAAGTGCTGATGAGCATGACAAATCCCACGATGATGAGAAAGGACACGGAAGAGAGGAGAAGAACAAGGCTTTTGCGGTGCATGGGGCGAGTGGCGGGAAGGGGGGAGGAACGGACGCGGCGAAGCGGGCGGCGGATCAGTTGGCAGCCGGGATGCGGAGCTGCTGCCCGATCTGAAGACCCTCGGGGTTCTTGATCCCGTTCTCGCTCATGAGGCGATTGAAGGAGATGTTGAACTTCCGGGAAATCGCCCACGCGGTATCACCCGGTTTGACCCGATAGGTGGAAGGGTTCGCCGGGGGAGCGTCCTCCTTTTTCGGAGCGGCCGCCACCTCCGCCGCGACGGGAGCGGCGACCATGGCGGGCTCGTCCTTGCCGGGAATGTCGAGGACGCGACCGGGGTAGAGTTCGTTGTCCGAAATGATGGCGTTTTTCTTCCGCAAAGCCTCCGGGGTGACCCCGTAGTCCGCGGCGATCTCGGGCAGGGTGTCTCCAGCGAGGACCTTGTATTGGGTTTTGGTCGGGTCGAAGCGGAGCGGTTCGGCGGGAGCGTGACGCGCCGGAACCTCGACAGGAGCCGGAGCCGGCACCGCCACGGCGAGTTCTTTGGCCTCCTGCACCGCAGTGGCGAATTCCTGACGAGCGCTACTGATCTTGACCCCGCTCGTCGCGGAGGCCTTGCCCACCATTTTCAGGCCGAGGATCCCGCCGATGGCGACGACGTGGAGGAGCAGCACCACGGTGAAAATCCGGGTGAGACGGACATCGGGGGTATCGAGATACCAGTCCTGTTCTTCGGTGACGTTGGCGGAGAGTTTCATCCGGGCCCGCGCCTTCCCGAGGGCTCCGTGACGGGCCCCTTTTGCCGTTCTCCTGTTTCTTCTTTTGTTGCTCATGGTTGTCGTTGGTTGTTGGTGAAAGGAAAGTCAGGCGGCGGCATCGGCATCGGCGAGGGCCGCGACGGCGGCGCGAAACGCGTCTCCGCGGGCTTCGTATCCGCTGAACATGTCGAAGCTGGAGGTGCCGGGGGAAAAGAGAATCACTTCCCCGGCGCGGGCGAGTCCGGCGGCGAGGCGCACGGCGGCGGGCACATCGGCGGCGGCTTGGCAGGGCACCGCGCCCTCCCAGGCGGTGGCGATGTCGCGGGCGATCTCCCCGATGCAGACGGCGGCGCGGACGGTCTCTCCGGCGATCCCGCGCAACTCGCCGAAATCGAGGCCCTTGTTTTTGCCTCCGGCGATGAGAACCACGGGATGCTCCTGCCCCATGAGGGCGCTCTCCAGGGAATGCAGATTGGTGGACTTGGAGTCGTTGAGGTAGAGGACGCCGCCTATCGTCGCGATTTTTTCGCAGCGATGCGGCGGGGCCTGGAAGGTGTTGATGGCGGTCTCGACGTTTTCCCAGGCGATCCCGAGAGAATCGGCCACGGCGAGCGCCGCCATGACGTTCTCGGCGTTGTGCTTGCCCTGGAGGGTGCCTTCGGAAAAGAGAAAGTGACGACCGGTGGGCTGATCGTGTATGCTCCCAAGACGGTAGTGGAGATCGCCCTGGTCGGAAAAGGCGGAAAAGGCGACCTTTTTCCCCGGCAGGCCCCCGGGATCGCATTCCAGTTTGTGAATGGTCAGGGAATCGGGGGTCAGGTTTTCAAAGAGCCGGAGTTTCGCGGCATAGTAGTCCGCCACGGTGGCGTAGCGATCCATGTGATCGGGCGCGAAGTTCAGCCAGATCGCAACGGCGGGCGTGAACTCGACGATGGTCTCGAGCTGGAAGGAACTGAGTTCGAGGACGATCCAGTCGTAGGATTTTCCCGAGAGAACCACCTCGCTGAAGGGCAGCCCGATATTCCCCGCCGCGACGGCGCGGAGGCCGGTGGCGTTGAGCATCGCGGCGATGAGGGAGCAGGTCGTGGTCTTGCCGTTGGTTCCGGTGACGGCGATGACGGGGGCGTCTCCGAGCCGGAAGGCGAATTCGATCTCGCCGATGAATTCGTCCGAGGCGGAGGCGAACGCGCGAGCGATGGGCGAGGCGGTGTCAATGCCGGGACTGATCACGGTGAGGTCGAAGCTCCCGGCCGGGGCGAGCGCTTCGGCCCCGCATGTCAGGGTCAGGCCCAGCGCGGCGAATCCGGCGACGGCGGACGCGAGTTTTTCCGCGCTGCCGCTGTCGTAGGCTTCGACGAGAGCGCCACGCGACAGGGCGAGGGCGGCGGCGGCATACCCGCTGCTACCCGCTCCTAGAATCGCGATGCGTTTTCCCTGTAGATCCATCGTGGTGAAATTTTGCGAAATCTCTTTTTTGTTTTGTCAGCGAAGTTTCAGAGTCATCAGGCCGACCATGGCAGCGATGATGGAAATGATCCAAAAGCGGTTGATGACCTTGCTTTCCTCCCAACCGAGGAGTTCGAAGTGGTGGTGAATCGGCGACATTTTAAAAATGCGTCTCCCGGTGAGTTTGAAGCTCGCGACCTGGAGGATCACGGACATCGCTTCCATCACGAACACGAAGCCGATCACCACGAGGAGGAGCTCTTGTTTGCAGCAAATCGCAATCATCCCGAGCATCCCGCCGATGGAGAGCGATCCGGTGTCGCCCATGAAAACGCGCGCGGGATGGCAGTTGAACCAGAGGAACCCGAGCGCCGCGCCGACGAGAGCGGCGCAGAAGATGGAAACTTCTCCGGCGGAGGGGTGGAAGGGCACGAAGAGATAGCTTTCCGCGAGGATCTGGTGTCCGGCGACATAGGTGAGGATGCCGTAGGCGAGGCCCGTCGTGACGGTGCAACCCGAGGCAATCCCGTCGAGTCCGTCGGTGAGATTGACGGCGTTGGAGGCCCCCACGATGACGAGGGGCAGGAACACCAGGGTAAAAATCCCCATGTCGCCGATGATGGGGAACTTCAACGAGGGGAGGTAAAGCTGGCGGATGTATTCCGACGTCGCGGGGAGGAAGTAGAGATACCCGATCGCCAACACCGCGACGACGAACTGGATCAGCAGCTTGAACCGCCCGCTGACCCCGGCGGAGTTTTTCTTTTTCACCTTGCGCCAGTCGTCGAGAAAGCCGAGCAGACCCGTGGTGATCGTGACAAAGAGGAGTGCCTGGATGAAAGGATTGGAGAGGCGCGCCCAGAGCAGGGCCGCGACGAGGACCGTGCCGACGATGAGGATGCCGCCCATCGTGGGGGTCCCGGTTTTGATCCCGTGGAGCGCGGCGAGCTGGTGGACCTCCTCCTTGGTGCGGATGGGCTGTCCCAGCTTGAGCGCGGTGAGCTTGAGGATGACGCGATTGCCCAGCAGGACCGAAAGCAGGAACGCAGTGAGACAGGCCCCCGCCGCGCGAAAGGTCTGGTATTGGAATACATTCAGAATGTCGAGAAAATCCGACGAATCCTTGAGCAAATGGAGGTAATACAACATGGCGAAGATCACATGAGATGGCTGATGACCCGCTCCATCCCGGCGGCTCGGCTGCCTTTGACGAGGACGAGGTCACCTTCGCGCAGGTAGTCGCGGAGGAAATCGGCGGCCGCGGCATGGGTTTCAAAGGGGAGGTTCACCTCGAGAGCGTCGGCGCGCTCGTTGATCCGGGCGGCGCGCGGTGTTACGGTGACGAGGGCATCGACGCCGTGGCTGACGACTCGCTCGCCGAGGCGGAGGTGTTCGGATTCCTCGTTTTCGCCGAGTTCTCCCATAAAACCGAGCACCGCGATGCGACGCCCTGTCACCTCCGCCGACTGCAAGGCGCGCAGGGCCGCGAGCATGGAGTCGGGATTGGCGTTGTAGCTGTCGTCGAGGAAAGTGATCCCGCGCACTTCGCGTTCTTCGAGACGTCCTCCGGTGAGCCGCACCCCCGAGAGCGCCTGCGCCACTGCCGCGGGAGCAATCCCCTGACGCAGACCGACCGCCGCGGCGAGAAGGGCGTTGACGACCATGTGATCTCCGCGCACCGGGAGGACGACGGGAACGGCCTCGCCGTGGTCCGAGACGAGGTCGAAGCGCATCCGTCCGTCGCGGTCCGCCGCGAGCGATTCGGCGCGCACCGTCCCGACGCCGATGCCGACGGAAACCATCTCACAGGCGACGGCGTTTTTCACGAAATCGAAATAGTCGTCCGAGGCCGGCATGACGCAGTAGCCCGAAGCGGAAAGGGCGGCGGGCAGGGCGGATTTTTCCAGGGCGATCGCCTCGCGCGTCCCCATGTGCTCGATGTGGGCGCTGCCGACGTTCGTGATGACGGCGGCGTCGGGACGGGCGATCTCGGCGAGGACTTCGATCTCACCGGGGTGATTCATCCCCATTTCCCAGACGGCGAACCGGTCCCCTTCCCCGCCGGAGAGAATCGTGAGGGGCAGTCCGATGTGATTGTTGAGATTGCCGGCCGTGGCGTTGACGGGACCTCCCTCGGCGAGCACCGCGTTGAGAAAATCCTTCGTCGAGGTCTTGCCGTTGCTGCCGGTCACTCCGACGACAAAAAGGTCGGGCGAGCTTTTGCGGTGTTGTGAGGCGAGATCCTGAAGCGCCTTGAGAGTGTCCTGGACGCGGATGATTCCCCCGGTGTATTCCTCCGTCTCGCCCGGCAAGGCCCGCACCAGCATCGCCGCCGAACCCGCTGCGGCGACCTCGCCGAGAAAATCGTGGGCGTCGTGGCGCTCTCCTTTCAGGGCGACAAAGATGCCGTCTGGACCCGCCTGGCGCGAGTCCGTCGTCAGCGCAGTCACCCGCTGCGAGGGCACGCCCTGAAGGAGCGCACCGTCGACCCAAGTCGCGATTTGAGAGAGGGTCAGGGCTTTCATCGTCCCCCTCCTTCCGCTTTTTCGGCGATACAGGCGGACGCGATTTTCCGGTCGTCGAAATCGTGACGCACCCCGTTGATTTCCTGGTAGGTTTCGTGGCCTTTTCCCGCGATCAGGATAATGTCGCGTTCCCCCGCCATCTGGATGGCGTGGCGGATCGCGGCGCGGCGGTCTTCGATGATCTCGTGGTCGGATCCGAGAAAGCCCTCGGCCGCGTCGTCGAGGATCTGCCGGGGATCTTCAGTGCGGGGATTGTCCGAGGTGAGAATGCAGAAATCGCCGAGTTTTTCCGCAGTGGCCGCCATGGGGGCGCGCTTGGTCATGTCGCGGTCGCCGCCGCAACCAAAGACGGTGATGAGACGGGTCGGCTCGAGGGCGCGCAGAGTCTCGAGCACGTTGGCGAGCGCGTCGGGGGTGTGGGCGTAGTCGACGAAAACACGGTAATTGATCTGGCGGTCCCCGACCGCCTCGAGCCGTCCGGGGACCTGGGGCACCCCGCTCATTTTCGCGATCACTTCACGGAGATTGCATCCGATGGCGTAAGCGGACGCGATCGCAGCGACGGCGTTGTAGACATTGAAAACCCCGATCAACGGAATGCGCACGAGGAATTGCCGCTCTTTGAAAGTGAGCTTGAACTGCGTGCCGTTGAAGTCCGAGCGGATCGCCCCGGCCTGAAAATCGGCGTTGGCGGAGCGACCGTAGGTGTATTTGGTGAGCCCTTCGAAGTGGATCTTGTTGAGGCGGTCGCCGTAGACATCGTCGATGTTCAGGATCGCGGCCCCCTTCTTCCGGCTGTCCCGGTCGATCTGCTCGAAGAGCGCCCGCTTGGCCTCGAAATAGGAATCCATCGTGCGATGGTAGTCGAGGTGATCTTGGGTGAGATTGGTGAAAATCCCCACGTCGAAGCTCACCCCCGTGACCCGATGCTGGGCCAGTCCGTGCGACGAGACTTCCATGACCGCGGCGCGGCAATCGCGTTCCCGCATCTCGCGGAGGAGATGCTGCAAGTCCGGCGACTCGGGCGTGGTGTGCGGGGCCGCCACCACCGCGTCACCGGTGGAGTAGTGGATCGTACCGAGGAGCCCCGCGCGATGGAGAACGGACTGCAAAAGGTGGTGGATGAGACAGGCGGTGGTGGTTTTTCCATTGGTTCCGGTCACGCCGATGACGGGAAATTCCAGACTGGGCTGCCCCTCGAAATTGGCGGCGGCAAGTCCCATCGCGGCGCGGGCGTCCCCCACCTGCAACCATGTCGCGGCGAAGGCGGCGGGATTCGGTCGCTCCGAGAGGATCGCGACGGCTCCGTTTTCCAGAGCGGCCTCGATGTAGTCGTGCCCGTCCCGTCCTCCACCCTGGAGAGCGCAGAAAAGTCCTCCCGCCTCGACCCGGCGCGAATCGTAATGCACTCCGGTTACGTCCACCTGGAGCGTCCCCACGAGGTGTTTCACGTGAATCGAATCTATCACATCCGCCAGTTTCATGCCTTACTCTCCGCCCTCCGCCGTTTGCTCCGCGCCCCTTTGGTCCGTCACCGCGAGCGAGGCCGTGGTGGAGGGGTCCAATTCCTCGGGGAGATCGGGATCTATCCCCATGATTTTCACCGCCTCTTCCGCGATGGTCTTGAAACTCGGGGCCGCCACCGCGCCGCCGTAGACCTGCTTGCCGTCGGCGCGCGGATCGTCGATGACGACGAGTCCGAGGAGCCTCGGCTGGTGCGCGGGGAGAAATCCGGCGAAGGAGGCGATGTAGCGCCCCGCCACATAGCCGACATTCTCGACGTGTTTGCGAGTTGTCCCGGTCTTGCCGGCGACACTGTAGCCAACGAGATCGCCTTTTGTCGCCGTGCCGTGTTCCTCCATCGCTTCCATCATGCATTGCAGCACCTGCTGTGCCGCATTGTCACTGATCACCCTACGCCCGGGGCGATCCGCTCCTTTCACGAGTTCGGCGTCTTTTCCCTCGCCTTTGATCCCGCGCAAAATCGTCGGGGTCCGATGGATTCCGCCGTTGGCGATGACATTGTAGGCGGTGATCATCTGCATGGGCGTGACCGCTACCTCGTAGCCCATCACCTGACTGGAAAAAGAAGTCCGTGACCAGCGGTTCACCGGGATGAGACGGCCCGGACTCTCCGCGGTGAGCTCGATCCCGGTTTCCTCACCGAAGCCGAATTTCTCCACGTAGTGGTGAAAGAGATTCTTGTTGAGCGGACGCGCGATGAGGTAGGCCCCGATATTCGAAGACTTGGCGAACGCCATGCGGGCGGTGAGACGTCCGTAGGGATGGTGATCCTTCAGGGGAAATCCGTCGAGAGTATACAGCCCCATGTGGCAATCCACTTCCGTCGAGGGAGTGGCCAGTCCTTTGTCAAACGCACCGCTGTAGGCGACGATTTTGAAAGTGGACCCCGGCTGGTAGAGGTCGCTCACCGCCGGATTCCGGCGCACCGGAGCCATCCCCCGTATCCCCTGACGGTTGCTGAGATCAAAGTGCGGGCGGCTTCCCATCGCGATGACTTCCGAGTTGGCCGGATCCATGAAAATGATGGTCACTTTCTCGGGCCGGTATTTGTCGATGATCGCGTCGAGTTCGCGTTCCACCAACGCCTGCACCCCCATGTTGATCGAGAGATAGACGTCTTTTCCGGGAACCGGATCGACCTCCAGCCCTCGGTAGGCATGGATTTCGCGGCGACTGCGATCCCGCTCGCAATAGCGATAGCCCGGACGCCCCTGCATCTCTTCGTCGAAAACCTTCTCGATCCCGGCAACCCCTTCCCCGTTCTCGTCGACGTAACCGATGACCTGCGTCAGCGAGAGCGGGCTCGGATAGTAGCGGCGCGCTCCGCGTCGCAGGTAGAGACCTCCGATCTCTTTCTCATCGATCATCGCCCGGATCTGGCGGGCGAAATCATCCTCAATGTCCCGGGCGAGAACGATCTCCCCGACCGTTTTCTCCTTCAGAACCCGCGCGATCTCGTGCCGAGGCTGGCGCAGGGTCTCGGCGAGACATTCCGCGATGTATTCGCGATACCTGGCGTACATTTCCTCGGGGAGATAACGCTTTCTGATCGTCTGGGCCGAAACATTCTCGTGCGCCCCGAGTCCGATGCAGGCGAGCATCTGGTCGCGGAGGTGGTGACAATCCGCCACCAGGGTGAAAACCGTCTGGCTGCGGGCGAGCAACTCCCCCGACTGATCGTAGATGCGACCGCGACGCGCCGGCAGCGCTTCCTTGTATTCGTAATGTGAGCGGGCCTCGGCACCGAGCCTCTCCGCGCTGAAGACCTCAATGTGAAAAAGCCTGAGACTGAGCGCCGAGAGTGTCAGCACCAGCACGAGGCAGGCAATCACCAGTCTGTTTTTTAATCCCCTGTCCAAAATCACTCCTCAAGTTCTTTTTCAAATTGCCGTCAGTAGGCACTCGCAACCGGCCCGTTGAGACGAGGGCGGGGTTTGATCTCGATGACTTTCGTGTGATCGATCCCCTCCAGATCGCTCTGGGCCCAGCGGAGTCGGCGGGAGAGTTCATTGCGGTCGCGCACCCCGGCGATGCGCAACTCCCAGAGTTCGATCTCCTGTTCGAACGCCACGATCTCCTGCTCGAACGCGCCGATCTCATTGCCAATGATGACATGCTGATTGCGCACGAGAACGAATCCCGCCCCCGTCGCAAAGAGCAGCCCACCGGAGAGCGCGAGCCTCAGCATCATCATCCAGCCCACACGGTTGTTGTATCGATTCCTCTTTTCCATGACTTGCCTTCAGACTTTGATTGCCACGCGCAGCTTGGCACTGCGCGAGCGCGGGTTGTCCCGGGTTTCCTTTTCTCCCGGTTCGATCGCGCGACGGCTCGGAAGATGAAAACAAAAGTCAGGATTCGGCCGCGGCGCCGACCACTCGGGGCGGTCGATGAACGGATTGCTGCGGCGGTGCATGAAGCGCTTCACGATGCGGTCCTCCAGCGAATGAAAGGTGATGATCGCCAGCACCCCTTTCGGAGCGAGCAGCGCGACGGCTTTTTCCAGGGCCGTTTCGAGAGCTTCGAGCTCCGCGTTCACCGCAATCCGAATCGCCTGAAAAACCTTTGTGGCGGGATTTTTTGCCGAAGTCTTGGGAATCGCGCGCGCGACCACCTCGGAAAGGGCGAAGGTGGTCTCGATCGGCTGGAGGGCGCGCGCCTTCACGATCTCGCGAGCGACGCGAGCGGCACGGCGCTCCTCGCCATACTCGCGGAAGATGCGGATGAGTTCCTCCTCCTCCCACTCATTGACGAGTTCTTTGGCCGTGAGCGCGGCGCGGTCATCCATCCGCATATCGAGAGGCCCGTCTTCCCGGAAGGAAAAGCCGCGGGCCGGATTGTCGAGCTGACGCGACGAGACCCCGAGATCGAGGAGAATCCCGTCGACCTGCCCGATCCCCAGACCGGCGAGAATGCTGTCCATGTCGCGGAAATTCCCCCGCACCGGGAGAAAGGCGTCTTCGTAGGCCGCGAGACGGCGCTCGGCGTGATTCAGGGCGTCCTGATCCTGGTCGCACCCGATGACATGGGCACCGTGCCGGAGAAGCCATTCGGCGTGCCCACCGCCGCCCACCGTG
The DNA here is from genome assembly GCA_012719225.1 of Verrucomicrobiaceae bacterium. Taxonomy (GTDB): domain Bacteria; phylum Verrucomicrobiota; class Verrucomicrobiia; order Verrucomicrobiales; family DEV007; genus Arctic95D-9. Next base: position 536 of record JAAYAT010000005.1, on the reverse strand, counting down.
CCGTCGAGGATTTGCTTGCCCGCGACCGGTTCCATGGCTGCCAGAATCTCCGGCGCGAGAATGGGGTCGTGGTAAAATTCCATGCGATGAGTGAAGTTGGGGAAGAGGAGTGAATCCGGCGTCGCCCCCCAGCAAGGCGGGGAGAACTCGTCCATTTCCACGTTCGACGAGAGCGCCAGGCCGTTCCACACCGCGCTACGACTTCCCCGGAGTCCCGCGTGCCCCGTTCCATTTGCACGATCCAACCAAGGCTTGATGGGTATGATCATTTCGAGCAAACAGGCGGAAAATGGGATTATTATTGAAATTCAGATAGGAACGACAGACGCGCCTATAATTTCCATAAATTAGAAAATTATGACAAGATTACTATATTGTCTCTAACTCTTATAAGGCAAGCCTAAAATTTAAGATTTCCGTAGTAATCCGACATTTCCGGGCTTTCCTGAACGGGCCGCCCGCGCCCGCCGGCGACGCCTGGGGACGGGCTCCTCCCGCGTAGCGGCGACGCCTGGGGACGGGCTCCTCCCGCGTAG
>JAAYAT010000048.1 GCA_012719225.1 Verrucomicrobiaceae bacterium | reverse complement strand
GTTTCTTGTCTCCGAGGTCGATGCCGATTACGGTCTGCGATGGGGTCTGTGCTTTTTTCATAAGGAAGGCAAGGATAGCATCGAGTCCGTTGGCACGGCCTCACCTTCTCATTCTATCTACCGCTGATCGCTTCATCATTCATAATTCCTCCTTCATAATTCATCCCTCATAATTCCCGTGCATCCGTGGGCCGGACTTTTTTTGCTTTTCTTCCCGGGGGCTTGTCCGTAGCCTCCCGACTGCCATGGTATCAATCGACTTAACCGGAAAAACGGCCCTCATCACCGGGGCCTCGCAGGGGATCGGCGCACAGATCGCGAGAACCTTTCACGAAGCGGGCGCGACGGTGGTGCTGAATCACCCGGGGATCGGCTCGACCGGGGCCGACGCGGACAAGATCGCAGCGGAATTGATCGCGATCCGTCCCGACAGCGCCCGGGTCATCGCGGCGGATGTTTCGCAGCCGGACCAGGTCGCGGCGATGATGGAGGAAGTTGGGACGTGTTGGGGCGGTCTCGATTTTCTGATCAACAACGCGGCGATCATCCGGGACAGGACGATTTCCAAGATGAGCCCGGAGGAGTGGAACGCGGTCCTCGACGTCAATCTCTCGGGTGTCTTCCATTGCTGCCAGCACGCTCTCGGGGTGATGCGCGACGGAGGTGCCATCGTCAGTTTCGGCAGCATCGCGGCGATCCAGGGATTCTTCGGTCAGGCGAATTACGCTGCGGCCAAGGCGGGGGTGCAGGCGATGATGCGCGTCCTCAGCCGCGAGACGGCGCGGCGCGGCATCCGCGTCAATGCGGTGGCGCCGGGCGTCATCGAGACGAGCATGGCCGAGACGATTCCGGCGGAGGTGCGGGCCGAGATGATGAAAAACATCCCGCTGGGCCGTTTCGGTGCGCCTGCCGAAGTCGCCCACGTCGTCCTCTTTCTCTGTTCGCCGCTGGCCTCGTATGTCACCGGGCAGACGCTCGAGATCAACGGCGGTTGGAGGGGGTGAGCGATGCGTGCGCAAGCTCTCATCACCACCGCCGAGGAGGCGGTCGCTGCGATCCCGAACGGAGCGACGGTCGCAGTGGGCGGTTTCGTCGGGGGGGGCATCCGGAGTTGCTCACGGCGGCGCTGGAGAAACGCTTCCGGCAAGAGGGTTTGCCGCGGGACCTGACCCTCTTTTACTGCGCCGGTCAGGGCGACCGGGGCGAGCGCGGACTCAATCACCTGGCCCATCGCGGGCTCCTGCGCCGGGTCGTCGGGGGGCATTGGAATCTCGCGCCCCGGCTCGGCGTGCTCGCGCTGGCGAATGAGATCGAGGCCTACAATTTCCCGCAGGGAGTGCTCTGTGTGCTCTTGCGAGAGATCGCGGCGAAGCGGCCCGGGATCTTCACCCGGGTCGGCCTGAACACCTTCATCGATCCGGTCAACGGCGGCGGGCGTCTCAACGAGCGCACCACGGAAGATCTCGTCGAGCGGATCGAGATCGACGGTCAGCCCTGGCTGCGCTACAAGTCCATGCCGATCCACGTGGGCCTGATCCGGGCGACGAGCGCGGACCGTCGCGGCAATCTCACGATGGAGCGCGAGGGCTTCGTCGGGGAGGTCCTCCCCATCGCCCAGGCGGCCAAAAACCACGGGGGCATCGTCATCGCCCAAGTCGAGAAGATCGTGGACCGGATCGACGACCCGAAGGCGGTGCGGGTGCCGGGGGTGCTGGTGGATTACCTCGTCGTCTCCGAGGGAAAAGACCACGACCAGACCTTCAGCGAAGTGTTCAACCCGGCCTACGTCACCACCGGAGACGACACGACAGCGGTGCCCCTGCTGGGATTTTCGGAACGTCGCATCATCGGGATGCGGGCCCTGCGCGAGGTTCGCTCGGGCGACATCGTGAATCTCGGGATCGGCCTGCCCGAGACGGTCGCGGCGGTCGCGGCGGAGAAGGGACGGCTCGGGGATTTCACCCTCACAGTGGAAAGCGGTCCCATCGGCGGGGTGCCGGCATCGGGTTTGAGTTTCGGATGCAGTCACCTGCCCGAGGCGATCATCGACCAGCCCTCGCAATTCGATTTTTACGATGGCGGCGGCCTCGATCTCGCGGTGCTCGGGGCGGTGGAAATCGATGCGCAAGGCAGCGTCAACGTGGCGAGTTTCGCGGGGCGTTTCGCCGGGGTCGGCGGGTTCATGAACATCGCCCAGAGCGCCCGCCGGCTCGTTTTTTGTTGCAGTTTTCGCGCCGGTGGGATCGAGGTGGCGGTCGAAGACGGGCAACTGCGCATCGTGCGGGAAGGGAAATTCCCCAAATTCGTCTCTTCGTTGGCGCAGATTTCCTTCCACGGGCCCTCCGCCCTCACCCGCGGGCAGGAGGTCTTGTTTGTCACCGAGCGGGCGGTGTTCCGGTTGGAGCCGAGTGGTCTCCAACTGGTGGAGCTGGCCCCGGGGATGGACCTGAATGCCGACATCATTGACCGGATGGAGTTTGTGCCCGAGGTATCAGAGGAACTCCGTCCGATGGCACTCGCCGAATCATGAACACCGTCCACCTCATCGCCGCACAACGTTCGCCCATCGGTCGCTTCGGCGGTGGATTGAAATCGCTCTCCGCCGCCGATCTCGCCACGGCGGTGGCCGGGTCCGTGGCTCCCGAATCGATCCGGGCGGAGATCGGTCAGGTCATCCTCGGCCAGGTCCTGCAGGCCGGATGCGGAATGAACGTGGCGCGCCAAGTCGGCTGGAAACTCGGTCTCCCCGAAACCACCCCGGCCTACACGGTGAACATGGCCTGCGGCTCCTCGCTCAAGGCGGTGGCCCTCGGCGCGGACGCGATCCGCCTCGGCGAACAGGAGTTGGTACTCGCCGGCGGAGTCGAGGTGATGAGCCGAGCGCCTCACTACGCGATGGACGCCCGTTGGGGGAAAAAACTCGGAAACGCCAGCCTGCAGGATGCGCTTTTCCACGACGGTCTCAGTGACGCGATGCTCGGAATCGGCATGGGGGAAACCGCCGAGCGCATCGCCGACCGTTTCGGGATCTCCCGCGCCGAACAGGATGCCTTCGCCGCCCGCAGCCAGCGCCTCGTCGCGACTCATCAGGACCGCTTCGCCCGCGAGATCGTTCCGGTGGAGGGAGCGGAGGGAGTGATCGCCCAAGACGAGCATCCCCGCGCCGATACCACCGTGGAGACTTTGGCGCGACTGAAACCGGCTTTCCGTCCCGAGGGCACCGTCACGGCGGGCAATGCCTCGGGGATCAACGACGGAGCGGCGATGGTCCTGCTCGCCAGCGAGGAGGCGCGAGTCCGGCATGACTTGCGCTCGCGCGCCCGCATCGTGGCGACGGCGGCGGTGGGTTGCGATCCGGCGCTGATGGGTCTGGGTCCGGTCGAGGCGATTCGCGCGGTCTGTGGTCGCGCCGGCTTGTGTCTCGACGAGGTCGAGGCGATCGAGATCAACGAAGCCTTCGCCGTGCAGACGCTCGCTTGTCGGAACTTGTTAGAGCTGGACGAAGCCAGGCTGAACCAGCGTGGCGGTGCCATCGCGCTGGGGCATCCCATCGGCGCCAGCGGGGCGCGGGTGCTCACGACCTTGCTGCACCTGATGGAGGACGAGGACCACACCCGAGGGATCGCCAGCCTCTGCATCGGCGGCGGCATGGGCATCGCGATGGCGGTGGAGAGGGGGTGAGTTAGGAATTCAAAATCCAGACAATGGGACTCGATGCTGAGTTCATCTTTTTTGGCGACTCCATTACGGAAACCCATTGGAAACGCCCGCCACGCTGGCTCTCCCTTTGTCCTTGGCGTTTGTAAATACGGCGGTCCAATCAGTCTTTGCGCTGAAGAGCATGAGCAGCGCCAGAGTGAGAATCGCTCCGATCGTGATCGTGATGCCGGTCAGGCCATCAAAAAAGAAACTGTAGCTGAAGAGAATCATGTAGGTGAACTGCGCGATGCCGGCAAGCCGGGCAAATTTGAAGCCAGCGACTCCGATGAGGTAACCGACAACCAGAAACAAAGAAACCCCGGCGGCGATGCTGAACGCGAGCATGATAGGTATGAGATCGACGAGGTAGGCAAAGAGGAGTTGAAACGCGAAACAGCCCGATGCGAGAAGGAAGTAATTCATGGGATGCAGGTTCACGTTCCGGATCGCGCCCAGTATGATCACGACCGCGAAGAAGAACACCAATGAGACGGGCGCAAAAAAGGTAATCCGCGCCGCGACCGGTCCGGGATTGGTTACGGCAGGCATTTCCATCGCGATCGAGCGGGCACCGAGGACATCTCTGTAGGCCCAGGTCAGGTGCCATCCGCTTTCGCTTGTCTCACGCGAAGTGGGGGACTCCGAGCCTGCCGGTATGTCAATCTCGGTAAAATCGGTGATCATGTCGAGTTGAAATCCACTGACCCGCGGGGCTTCCCCGAAGGAGTAAACCCAGCGCTCCAGTCCGGCCGCCGAGTATGTCAGCTTGACGGGAACCACTTCCCCTGGCTCCAGAATCAAGGCTTCGGTGATGGTGCCGTCGCGGGGGGCTTTGTCTGTTGTCTTGTCCCCTACTTTGAAGGAAAACTCATCAAATCGGATATTCTGGGCAGGAAAATCAAAGGCAACGTAAATCGTCTGTGAAATCGGTGTCGGATTTTTGAGGAGGTATTCGGCTTCAAAATCCACGGAATAGGTTCGGTACCAAAGCAGTCCTTTTTTCTTGGGATCGGACCGAAGGGATACCCGGATGCGGGAGTTGTCCGGCTGAATGGCTCGCTTCGTCCGGGCTGTCGTGGGAGCGATGTAATAGGCGCGGGGATGAATCTGGGTCATGGGCTGCCCCCAATTTCCGGAAACGGTTTCACTGAGCCGGGCATCGGTCGCTGCGGTGCGGACACTGAGAGTCGTGCCGAGCACAAACCAAGCACCCGCCGTGCAGGCGATTATGGAAAGGATGGAGAGGAGTCTGAGAGGGGTCATAATGGTATTGAAGGGATAGGAATAATGAGCGAGCGGGGGGGGCAGGATCGGTTGTGAATCACATGGCGGATGTTTTATCAGGATGTGGCCGACACCTCGCTGCGCTGGTAATAAACTTCGACGCCGGGGCGTTCCCCTCGGCAGAGTTCTTTCTCAAGTTGAATGTGACTGGCGGGCAATTCGCTGTCCGACGGATTTGTAGAGATTTGGACATTGCCTTCCACCGCGGTTGGCTCATATCCATCGGGGATGGCCAGATTCCACTCGAGACGATGAATAAATAAACTCGTCAGGGGAAGCTCCAGAGCCACCTGTCCGGAAACAGCGTCGAGGGGATCGGTTTTCAACGAATAGCTGATTTCCACTGTTGTGGCGGGAGCCTCCGTTGCAGTGGAAATGGGTGTGGTGAAATGGAACTCGATTTTGTTGTCTCCCCGTCGGATTGGGTTGTTAGGGTTCGCGTTGACGAGACAGGATAAAATTTGATCCGCCGACGGAAGGTCGAGACTCCAAATCAGGGGTGCCGCGTGCTGGACTGTGTATTCCGCTGTCACGAGCATGGAGCCATCTCTAACGAGTCGGGTCTTGAACTTCGCCAGAGAGACCGTGGCTTGTGCGGTTTCCAATCTCGGCAACCACGACGCGACAAGACGAATCGGCTCGTCTCCTATGATCTCTGCGGTCAGTCCGGTCTCCTGACCAAGCTGTTTGCGCAGCCAATCCGTCAGTCGCTGCCTTTCGATTCCGGCTTGAAGAGACGGATGCGTCAATTCCAATCCATCCACCGCGACCAGTGCCATCAGGGAGCGTGATTCGGGTAGGGGTGCGTTTTCAGGCGGTGATTCGGGCTGTTGGACGCGAGGCGGAGCCAGTGACCAGGCATTCGCGAGAGGCGATTGAGGAATCTCCCAATTCAGCAAAAAAGTCCGGTCGAGAATGTCCTGCGTTTCCCAATCGATTCGGAGCAGCCTCGATTCAGAGGTGCTCGCCTCCAGTTTCCAGTCACTGATGTCCTCCCCCACGACGGTGATTCCCTGCGCGTTCAGCGGCAGGGCAAGCGTGATGGACCGGCCTGATCCCGCTTCGGCATGTCCCTGAATGCGCGCCGAATGCTGGAGCCGACCATCCAAATAACGAACCAGAATCTCCGAATGCAGACCCCATATGCTCTGGGCTGTGGGAATGGCATCTGCCATTGCGGATGTTTCAAGGGCGAGGAGCCATTACGCTTTCTCTCCCGGAAGAGAAAATAGCATTTCCCCGTCTTCAGATCGGGTGGGGGAAAGTCCTTTGATCCGAATTGTTTGGTTATCCGGTAAACCGCTCACGCGAATCTCGCCCACCGATGCGGGGGAGGGTGATAGTCGGAATCCATTCTTTTTCCAAGCGACAATGTCAGGTAGTGTAAGAGAGATCCGCACGGAGAAATTGCCCGCTCCTTTTGCCAGCAAGGAATAGGACTG
>JAAYAT010000385.1 GCA_012719225.1 Verrucomicrobiaceae bacterium | reverse complement strand
TCTTTTATCTCGGCTGGCCCAAGTCCGACGAATGGCCCGAGGGAAAACGAAGCGACCTGGCCTCAAAGGTGGTGCATGTGATGTAAGCCCCGGTCGGGGACCGAGGCTCCCGCCGGACGTTTTCCATCCGCATCCCAATATGCTTCACCGCTTGGGCTTGGGCCGGGAGATAGTTGTGGGAGGGGGACGGGAGAGATCGATCGCCTTCAGCCCCGCGACTTTCGCCGCCTTGAGTTGGCGCTGGTCGCTCGAGACGAATTCTTTGCAACCGAGAAGTCGGGCGGTGGCGAGATGCATGAGGTCGAGGGTGCGGCACCCGGTTTTGAGGGTGATCCAGGAGGAGAGTCGGAGACTCTCGGTCGCGATTTCGTCGAGTGAGATACTCACCGACACGAACCTTCCCTCTTCCGTCAAATTTGAGAGCAGTTTTTTTGCAGCCGCAAGTTGAGCGGTGGTAATGTGATGGCGAAAGGCCATCGCATTCAAGGCGGTTTCCATCTCAAGTTCGATCAATGGCGAGACAGGAATCGGGATTCTGCGCTTTGTGACAAAGGATAACACTTCGTCGCTGAGCGGTTCGGACACGATCAGCTTCAAGGCGACGCCCGTATCGAAAAACGGACCCATCACCTTCTCCCACGGAGATCGTCGAGTGTTTCGTCAATCACCTGAATCGGGGGCGTCTCTCGGATTGCGATGAGGCGTTCCCCGTGGCCTGCCCACTCCGTCCGCGTTGCCGTCAGAGAGGGAGCGGGAATAAGACGGGCAACGGGTGCCTTCCGCCGCAGAATTTCTACGGTCTCGCCGTCCTCCACCTCCTTGAGAATCTTGGCGAGATTGTGCTGGGCTTCACGAACCGTAACCGATTTCATGCCGCACGATAATGCCGCACGAATGGAAGGTCAAGGAGTGGATGGTTTCCCACGGGGGAAGCGCCGGAAAAGTATCGTCCCGGAACCGCTTATCTGTCGTCGTAGTGGAATCTACACTGCAACACGATGAGAATTTCGCCCTCTACCCGATACACCAGACGATGCTCTTGCGTAATCCGTCGGGACCACCAACCACGAAGATTGGCCTTCAGCGGATCGGGCTTGCCAATTCCAGAAGAGGGGCTGCGCTTTGCGTCGTGGATCAGTTCGTTGATCCTCTTCAGCACCTTGCGGTCCTGCTTCTGCCAGTAGAGATAATCCTGCCAGCCGCCCTCCAGCCACATCAATCGCATAGTTCGTGCTCGCTCATTTTCCCGGCTTCATACTCGGCCAAGCCCGCTTGAATGCGCTTCGCGTTCGCCGGAGTGCTGAGCAGATGCAGGGTTTCCATCAGACTGTCGTACTCTTCCTGCAGCAACATCACCACGCTGGAATGGCCGTTGCGCGTGATGGCAATGACATCGCGGTCTTCCTCGGCCTGTTTCATCAGGGAGGCCAGACCATTCCGCGCTTCGGTGTAATGGAAGGTTTTCATGAACTCATCTTACACGGATGACAGAATTCCGTCAACGCCCCGCGAAAGAGGAACCAATAGGTTTCGTTCAGCGGCCAAAAGGGTCCGGCGGGTTCGTTTTGAAAGGAGTTGGTAGACCGGACGGATCTGGCGCAAGTGGCGGGGCAGGGGTTGCGGGTGCCGGGGCGGGAACAAGACCTAGCCTGATCTTGGTTTGATACCACCACTCGGAGAGATGATGCCGCCAGGTTGGTTCCCTTGCGCTGCAACTCCAGAGAGAGGCGTCAATCAAATCCAAGGTGTCGAAGTCGGACGAAATCTTAAGAAGACCACGATCTGGAAAAAATTCGATCTTGTGTGACTGAGGGAACCTGATGCCGAAGCTCCGGAAGCGTTCGCGAACCGCGCCGGATTGACTCAGATCGACTCCATGAAAGAAGCTTGAGTCGGTCGGAAACCATCCGTCCACAAGCTCACGAGGAACGGTGAAGGGGGAAATGTCGATCCGTCCCCCGGAACGGAAATCGGGACGCGCCTGATTCAGAGCAGTTAGATATCTCACAACTTCCTTCGCGGGGACCGCCTTGAATTTCAGGGTGATCGGTGTTTGACGGGCTGTGCTTTCCGCCACTTCGAAGTGAATCGTTTTTGCTTCGGGACTCGACTCATGAATCCATTTCTCAAGCTGTGTGAGCGCATCTTCGAAAGGCACGTCTACCCAGTTCACCTCATCGATCACAATCTCCGACAAGATGCGATTTGTCGCTACGATATCATCGAGGGCTTGCCGATCCCGCCATAACACCACCTGTTCCGGACTCGAAATCTCAGTCACGCAAAGGATCGCGATCCAAGCCACAACTGCCAGCGCAACCAGAGTAATTGCCGGACGCCATGGATGCTTCATGAAAAAATTGAAGGGAATCCGTGGGCCCAAGTCAAGCTCCATAGCTCTGCCTTCACGCCACGATGTCCAGGATGGGCTCGCCGCTGGAAATCATGAGCGGTCGGCCCTGGGAATCGTGGATGTGGGAGGTCGGATCGATTCCGAGGAGGTAGTAAATCGTCGCGGACAAGTCCTCGAGTTTGACCGGTTTTTCGATGGGTTTGCTCCCGGTTTCGTCGCTGGCACCGTGGATGTAGCCCGCTTTGACGCCGCCGCCGGCGAGGAGGACGCTGTAGCAACCGGGCCAGTGGTCGCGGCTGGCGTTTTTGTTGATCTTCGGGGTGCGCCCGAATTCGCCCATCCAGACGACGAGGGTTTCGTCGAGGAGACCGCGGTTTTCGAGATCGTGGATCAGGGTCGGGAGGGTCGTTTCGGTGATGGGATAGTGGTACTGCTCGACGATGGGATACATGCGGGTGTCGTTGAACCCGTGGGTGTCCCATCCGCCGCTGGTGATGCTCTGGCCGCCGATGCCCCGGGAGAAATAACAGGTCACGAACTTGACCCCGTGTTCGACGAGACGCCGCGCGAGGAGACAGCCCTGACCGTAGGTGGTGCGGCCGTAGGAGTCGCGGACCCGGGAGGGTTCGGAGGCGAGATCGAAGGCCTGGCGGATCCGCTCGCTGTTGAGCATGGCGATGGCGTTTTTGTAATAGGCGTCGAGCCCAAGTGCCTCGCCGGAGTAATCGAGGAGACGGGATTGCCGGTCCACGATTTCCTGCAGTCCCCGCCGCGCCTGGAGGCGGTCCATGCTGAGATTGTCGGGCAGGCTGAGTTCGGGCAGGGTGAAATTGGGATCGTTGGGGTCGCGCGGGACGAAGAGGGGATCGTGTTGTTTGCCAAGAAAGCTGCCGCCCTGCCCGGGGGTGCGCGATCCGTCGGCGACGACGTGGGGGTAGCTGACGAAGCTGGGGAGTCCGCTCCCGGGATTCGGAGCGAGGTGATCGACGATGGAGCCGTAGGCCGGACGCAGGTCGATGGAATCGCGGAGGCGCTGGTCGTCGGTCGGCGGGGGGCTCCCGGAGAGCGCGTAGTACCCGGCCGAGTTGTGATTTTTCATGTTGTGATGGACCGACCGGATCACAGTGAATCGGTCCATGATTTTGGCGACACGGGGCAGGTGTTCGTTGGTGAGGAGATCGGGGTTGGCCGTCCGGATGGCCTTGTGGGGAGTGCGGTATTCCGACGGGGCGTCCAGTTTCAGGTCGAACATATCGACGTGGGAGGGGCCGCCCCATTGGAAGAGGAAAATGACGGATTTGGCCCGCGCCCGGGGGCGTCCGCCGGGGTATTCGCTGGCCCCGAGGATTTTCGGCAGGGTCAGGCCGAGGGTGCCCATGCCTCCGACCTTGAGGAGTTGGCGTCGGGAGAGGTGGAGGGAGTGAAAGTCGGGACAGGCGGAGGATTTCATCGTCTCAGGAGAAATTCTTTGGCGTTGAGCAGCGACCAGGTGATGTCTTCGAGGGCTTCGCGGCGCTGGGTGGCACCCTCGAGATATTCGATCGTGGTGGTCCGCTCGTAGCCGGTCGGCGGCCGCGTGAGAATGGTCCAGTAGAGGGTCTCGATGAGTGCGGCATCCTTTTGCCCGCTTTTGAGGAGGGCGCCGAGGGTGTTCTCCGGCCGGGTCAGCAATTCGTTGAGGGAACGTCCACTGGTGAGTTCGAAGACCTGGGCGAGCGAGGTGTCGTAGGTGCGTTCGGTGTCGGAGTTGGTGAGGCGGGGCGGTTTGCCGAAGAGGTGGACGAAGGTGTCGGCCGGGGTGGGTTTTTTCGGGCGGTAGACCGCCTGCACGCCGGGAACCCGGGCCGCCCGGATCGGTTTGTCGTAGCCTTCGAAGGAAGGGGTCGAGCCCATCGCGAGGTGGATGGAGTCGAGGAGCTGCTCGGCCCCGAGGCGGCGCGGGAGATTGCGGGCGAAGTTGATCTCGTCGTCGGCGTTGCTGTCGTTCGGCTCGGAATCGAGCTGGTAGACCCGCGAGGCGCAGATGGTGCGGATGAGGTGGCGCAAATCGAAGCCGCTCTGGACAAAATCAGCGGTGAGCGCCTCGAGAAGGGCGGGGTTGACCGGAGGATTGGTCGCGCGGAAGTCGTCGACCGGTTCGACGATGCCGCGCCCCATGAGGTGGGACCAGATCCGATTCGCCTGGACTTGGGCGAAGAGGGGATGTTCCGCCGAGGTGAGCCATCGCGCGAGGACGGTGAGGCGGTCGTCGTCCAGAGCGAGGGTCGCGGTTTCCCCGAGGAGTTTCGCGGGAGGGTGTTCCCCGGTGCGGGGATCCTTGAGTTCGCGTTTTTCGACGAGATGGACGACCTGTTCGCCGACGAAGTTGTTCTTGTCGTTTTTATCAAAGCGTTTGTTTTCCTTGATGTCGTAGGCGATCCCATCGAAGACGGCGGCGAACTCGTAGTACTGGTCCATGGTCCACTTTTCCGAGGGATGGTTGTGGCACTTGGCGCAGTTCATACGGGTTCCGAGAAAAATCTGGGCGACGGCCTCGGCGCGGTCCTCGGGGCTGCGGAGGGCGCGGTAGTAGTTGGCGGGGGCGACTTCGTAGGTGCTGCCGAGACCACTCAGGATCTCACGGACGAAACGGTCGATGGGTTTGTTTTCCGCGATGGACCGCCGGATCCAGCCGTGGAACGCGGCGACGCCCTTGCGATCGAGGACTTTTTCCTCGACGCGGAGCAGGTCGGCCCATTTCAGCGCCCAGAAGTCGGCGAATTCGGGACGGGTGAGGAGCTCGTCGACGAGCTTGCGGCGTTTCTCCGGGTCGGGATCGGCGACGAATTTTTTCGCTTCGGCGAGAGTGGGGATCAGGCCGGTGAGGTCGAGGCTGGCGCGCCGGAGAAAAGTGGCGTCGTCGCAGAGGTCCGAGGGGTTGATCCGCAGGGTCCGCCATTTGGCGTGAAGGGCTTCGTCGATGAAGTTGTGCGCCGGGGGATCGCTCCAGACGAAGCCGGGACGGTCGGCGACGAAGGCGAGACGGACGGGGGCTTGGAGGCCGAGGTAGCGGATGTTCACGGTCGTTTCGCCGGGTTCCAGGCTTTGCACCGCGCCCTCGCGATCAACCTCGACGTTCAGTGCGGTGGGTTCGTAAATGGCCCAGCGGTTCACGTCGCGGGTGGAGCCGTCGGAGTAACGCGCCGTGACGGAGATTTTCAGGGAATTTTCGGGGGCGAAGAGAACCCGTTCACGGGGCGTCGCCTCGAGGGCCACGAGGGTCGGTTCGCCGGGCCGGTCGAGGGGGGCGCCGTCGGCGATCCAGCGGAGGATCAGATCGTAGGATTCGGAGCCTTTTTCGAAACGTTTCCCGCCGTCGTGTTTCACCTCCAGGGTGGCCTTGCGGAGCAGGTAGCTCTTTTCCGGGGCACCGGAGTTGATGAAGCTCTTGACGAGGGCGGCGTGGTCTTTGACGGGATTTTCCCCGCGGAAGGAGAGGCTCAACTCGCCCTTGCCGGTCTGGGCACCGTGACAGGCCCCGAGATTGCAGCCCGCGCGGGTGATGACGGGGACGATGTCGTTGCGGTAGGAGACCTGTGGTTCCGTGGCGGTCGCGGTCGCGGTCGGAGCGACCGGGCTTTCCTCCTGCGCTGCTGCGAGACCGATCCAAGAAAATCCGCCGAGGAGACACGAAGAAAAGAAAAGTGAGGAAAGGACCCGCATCGTCGTGACAAATGAGAAAGTCTACGGGCGATAGCGGGCCGCACAATAAGCGGGATTGCGTGAACGGCGGCGGCGTGCGATCTTTTCTCCGATATGGAGGCGGTGGAATTCACTCTGGAGACGGTCGAGGAATACCTTGAGGCCGAAAAGAAGCGCGAGCCGCGCCACGAGTACCTCGCCGGCTCCGTCCACGCGATGGGCGGGGCGAGCCGTCGGCATAATTTGATCAGCGGCCGCATCTATTCGGTTTTTGTCCGCGGCCTGGGGAACGGCACCTGTGAGACCTATCTCGCCGATGTGAAAGTCCGCGTCCGCACGAAGGCGGGTGTTTTCTTTTACTATCCCGACGTGATCGTGGGCTGCGACCCGACAGACCGCCACGAATATTATCTGGATCGGCCCTTGATCTTGTTCGAGGTCACCAGTGCCTCGACCGAATCGACGGATCGCCGCGAGAAGCTGTTCGCTTACCAAGGGATCGATTCGCTCCGGCATTATGTGATCGTGTCCCAAGCGGAGCGCGCGGTCGAATGGTTCCGGCGGGTGGGAGAGGGCTGGGAGAAGATACGTCTCACCGAGCCGGACGACGCCCTCGATTTTCCGGAGATCGGCGTATTGATGAGTCTGGAACAAATCTACGAGGGCATAGCCTTCGAGTGAGCGGGCCTTTTTAGAGGGGGGGAAGCTGCGGTGGAAAACGGCGGCTACAGAGACTAGGTTCGGGGATGACCGACCTGCACGATCTCGTCCACGCCGCCAACGAGTGGCTCACGCTCGACAGCATCCCCGACTATCCGGGCGCTCTCAACGGATTGCAGCTGGAGAATTCCGGGAAAGTCGCGAAAATCGCCGCCGCCGTCGACGCCTGCCTCCCGGTGATCGAGGAAGCCTGCGCCTCCGGGGTGGATCTCCTTGTCGTCCATCACGGTCTCTTCTGGCAGGGGGCGCAACGCATCGAGGGCGGTCTCTACCGCAAGCTGAAACGGGCGATGGATCACGATCTCGCGATCTACTCGGCGCATCTCCCGTTGGACCTGCATCCCGACTTGGGAAACAATATCCTGCTCTACGAGGCGCTCGGACTGGACGCCGCCGCGGTGCCGTTTTTCCCGTGGAAGGGACATGAGATGGGGGTCCGGGCGACGGTGGATCTTCCGCGCGAGGAACTCCTCCGCAAAGTGGCCGCCGCGACCGGGGCGACCCCGCACCTCTGTCCCGGCGGACCCGCCCGGGTCCGGGAGATCGGCGTCATCACCGGCGGGGCCGGATCTCAGATCCACGATCTCGCCGCGACCGGGATCGATACCTTTCTCACCGGAGAAGGGCCGCACTGGAGTTACACCGCTGCCGAGGAACTGGGTCTCAACCTGATCTACGCCGGGCATTACGCGACCGAGACTTTCGGGGTGAAAGCCCTCGCGGCGCGCTGGGCCGACGAGTTTCCAGGCCTCACGACGACTTTCATCGACCATCCCACGGGGCTGTAGCGATCCGGCACGGTCGGGCATCGGGGTGTCCCAACCCATTCGGGGGCAACCCCAACCCATCCTCGACATCGGAAAATCACTCGGTCCAGGGAATCACCGGGGCGAGGGTGCGGGCGTCGACCGCATCCAAGCCGTAGACGTCGCGGCCGGGGGCGAGGAAGACACTCCCGCTCGTCGAGGGCCTCGGGAAGGTCGTGAAATAGGTGATGTAGACGTTGATTCCGCCCTTCACCGCAACCCCCTTGTTGACGTCGTTCTGCATGGAGTGGCGGACCCGCTCCAAGGTCCAGCCCTCGGGGGCGAAAACCCATTCGGCGAGTTCGTCGGGTTTCGAGACGCGGATGCAACCGTGGCTGAAGTCGCGGTTGGCCCGGGCGAAATATTCTTTCGACGGCGTGTCGTGCATGTAGATGTTGAAGGAGTTCGGGAAGAGGAATTTCACATAGCCGAGCGAATTGCTGCTCCCGGGTTTCTGGCGGAGGAGCAATTTCCCTTGGGCCACCGCCGCGAGCGTGTCGGGCGAGATGCGGTTCCCGGTGCTGCCGCCGAAGGAAGTCACGATCTCGTAGTTGTGGCGGCTGAGGTAGCCCCAGTCGGCCTGCATTTTCGGGAGCAGTTCCTTCACCGCGATGCTCGGCGGGACGTTCCAATAGGGGCCGAAGACCACTTCCTGCATCCGGTCCCGGAAAATATTGGTGCGGTGGGACGCCTTGTCCGCCCGTCCGTGGACGATGCGCATGGTCTTCACGAGAAAGTCATTCGCGTCGAAGAGATACAGCTCGGCGCAGGGGAGGTTGGCGATGAGATAGCGGTCCCCCAGTTTTTCCGGCATGAGCCGGGCCCGGTGCAGGTTGATCGTGATCGAGCGATACCGATCCGCCGCGTTGGTATTGAGATAGCGCCAGGAACCCGAGCCGAAAATGCCGTCGGGCTCGAGGCCGTGATCCGTCTGGAAAGCAATGAGCGCGGCGGTGAGTTCGGGCGTCATGCTGTGGACCAGGGCGGCCTGCTCCTGCGGTATTTGCAGATAGCCGCGATCGACCAGATGGGCGGCGATGGCCGGAGCGCCCGGGTAGACCTCGCCGGGTTTGCCGGCCCCGACCTGCTCGGGACTCGGGATCTGGGGCAGACCGGAGTATTGCAGCACCGCCTCCCTCGCCTCGGGATAGGCCTTGAGAAGTTCCCGGTAGATCCAATTCCCCGGGGCGAGCGAGTTCATCGCCCCCCGCATTTCAAAAGGCTGCATCGAAGTGGCCACGACGAGATTCCCGAGAACGGCGGCGAGGGTTCTGTCCTCCGATCCGGGGGTGTCGCCGCGATCCCAGTCCGGCCAGATCTCGGCGGTGGGCACCGCTCCGAAGCGAATCAGCAGCGCCGCGTCGCAGAAAGCAATGGTGTGGGCGAGGTCGCGCTTCTCCACCGTCGTATCCGTGACCCGCGGGACCAGCGACTCGGGATCGAGGGCCATCAATTCGGGAAAGGCGTGATGTTTCAACTCCTCCGCGAGGGCGCGGTGGAATCCCGACTGGAGATCCGCCTCGTTCCACAAAGGACGGAAGCCGCGTTGCTCGTAGACCGCCGCGATGAGGTCGGCGGCGAACCCGGCGTAGTGGCGCTCGGTGGGGATCAGGCGGATGACCTCCGCTCGAACCGCCGCCGCCTCGGCTCCGAGCGGAGTCGCCCGCACCGTAGCCTCCGCCGGATTCCCACCGGGGGACGAAAGGCCCGCGCTCCCCGCGTCCGCCGCGTTCCGACCCGGTTCATCGAGTTGCGCGCGGGCGGTCGTCGCGTCGGTCAGCGCCAGTAGGGCGGGAAGCAGCGCGATCAAGAGAGGGCGTCCGGGAGGGGGGGAGGGGAATTCCGTCATAAGGAGAGTCTATTGTATCAGAGTCGAAGCGGGCTGACAATCCGGAGGACAGGCTCGTCGCCCTCCTCTGCCGCCTTTTTCCATCGGGGAAGGGGGAGCGGGCAAAAAAGGAAGGCCCGGGGAAGGTGGACCGCAGGAAAAAGGACTCTCGCTCCGCGAAACCCGTCGCCACGGGCCTCCTGGTCGCTTTCACGAGCTAAGGAATAGCGGGAATTTTCGTAACGCAGCGACCTTCCCATGAGGCACCGGCCCCCCTCCTCGAAACTTTTCTGCTCTTTTTGCAAAAACTTTCACAAAAGCGGTTGACCATCGGAAATGACCGGCTATATTCACCGCCCGCCCAAAAGAGGGTGGCACCGACAAGCCGGCAACGGTTCACAGGTGAATCAGATCTTTAAAAAAATCAGGCCAGGAAACGCAAAGCAGAAAGCGTGCCAAGACGAAAGTCGAGGGCAGTTCAAGCAGCGGACCTGGTGGAAAAAGGAAAAGGCTAAATTGTGTGCTGCACGCTTGAAAGACAGCGTGCCGAATGAAGTCTTTTTAGGAAGGCTTTGTTCTTGTCAATTTTCCGTTGAAGAACAATTGCAGCTCCGCAAGGAGCAGCCAAGCGTTTCGAAAGCGGGATCAATTTTCTATTCGAAGAGTTTGATTCTGGCTCAGAACGAACGCTGGCGGCGTGGATAAGACATGCAAGTCGAACGGGGTGTCTTTAGAGCTTGCTTTGAAGGCACCTAGTGGCGAACGGGTGAGTAACACGTGAGTTAC
>JAAYAT010000384.1 GCA_012719225.1 Verrucomicrobiaceae bacterium | reverse complement strand
TACGATCTCACCAGTCTCCAGCGCGAAGCGAACGGACGCTTCGGATTCTCCGCCCGTCGCACCCTGCAGCTCGCCCAATCCCTCTACGAGCGCCACAAGGCCCTCACCTACCCGCGGACCGACTCCCGCTACCTCCCCGACGACTACGTGCCCACCTCCACGGCCACTCTCGAAAAAATCTCACAGGCCTCCGGACGCACCGTCTCCGACATGCCCGGACACGCCGCCAAAGCCCTGCAAAACCGCTGGGTCACCGGTGCCAACAAGCGCATCTTCAACGGTGCCAAAGTGAGCGACCACTTCGCCATCGTCCCCACCGGCGAGATCCCCCGGAATCTCGATGAGGCCGAGCAAAAGCTCTACGACATGGTGACGCGCCGTTTCATCGCCGCCTTTTATCCCCAGGCCGAATTCGAGAACACCACCCGCCTATCCCGCATCGGTGAGGACACCTTCAAAACCGAAGGCAAGGTCCTCGTCGCAGCCGGCTGGCTCGCCGTCTACGGGAAAACCGTCGGAGCGCCTCCCGCCGCCTCCGCCAGGAGCGAGGAGAACGACGACGACGGAAAACGCGCCAACGGCGACCGCCAGATCGTTCCGGTGGAAACCGGCGAAACCGCCCGCGCCGAAACCGTCACCGCCCTCGAAAAGGCGACCCGCCCTCCCGCCCGCTACAACGAGAGCACCCTGCTGTCCGCGATGGAGACCGCGGGCAAACGCGTCGACGACGAAGACCTCCGCCACGCCATGTCCGAGCGCGGCCTCGGCACCCCCGCGACCCGCGCTGCCACCATCGAGGGTCTCATCAACGACAAATACATCACCCGGGACGGGCGCGATCTCTTCGTCACCACCCGCGGGATGCGTCTCATCGAGCAACTCCACAACATGGAGATCGGGATCCTCACCTCGCCCGAGATGACCGGGGAATGGGAATACAAACTCAAACAGATGGAGCAGGGCCGTTTCGACCGCCCCACCTTCATGCGCGAGGTCAAAACGATGACCGAAACCGTCGTCGAAACCGCCCACAACTACGCCCGCACCGCGATCGAACGCGAGTGGCCCGAGTTCCCCGTCCCCTGCCCCGTCTGCGGGGCCCCCACCCTCGGGCAGGACGACGGACGCTACAAATGCCGCCAACCCGACTGCAAATTCTCCCTTTCCAAAGTCGTCGCGAGCCGACCCTTTTCCACCGAGGAGGCCAAAACCCTGCTCACCACCAAACATGTCGGGCCTCTCACCGGATTTGTGAACCGCTTCAAGACGCCCTTCGACGCCGCCATCGAATTGCAAGAGGACAAAAAGACCGGCTTCAAAGCGGCCTTTGTTTTTGAAAAAACCCCCGAGGAAGAACTCGAGGCCGAGGCGGTCCGTCCCGGCAACGAACTCTGCCCCTGCCCCGCCTGCGAGGGCGGTACGATCTACGAGACTCCCAGCAGCTACATCTGCAACAACCGGGTCTCCGGGGCCGGCTGCAAAGCCCGCCTCTCCCGCGAAATGTGCAAATACGAGATCCCCCGCGAGCAGGCCATCAAGTACTTCACCGAAGGCCGGACCGATCTCATCGACAAATGGATCAGCAAAAAAGGTCGTCCTTTCCAGGCCGCCTTGGTTTGCAACGTCAAAGGCAAACGCATGCTCGGCTGGGAATTCCCGCCCCGCGAACCGGCCAAGAAAAAGGTAGCGGCCGATGGGGACGTTCCGGCGAAGAAGGCTCCGGCGAAGAAGGCCGCCAAAAAGTGAAGTGGCCCCGGAAAACGGAGCCAAAAG
>JAAYAT010000383.1 GCA_012719225.1 Verrucomicrobiaceae bacterium | reverse complement strand
TGCTCCTGTTTGTCCACCTGATGCATGAAGACGACCTTGCCATCCGCCACGACGGGTCCGGCGAGTCCCCTGCCCCGCTCCACTTCCCAAAGAACCTTCAGACCCGACTCGGGAAAATCGAAATCGAGCCCTGTTTCGGCGCTGTGGAGATCCTGACGCGGACCGAGAAAATGCGGCCAGTCCTCACCCGGGAGGACGGCGGGAAAAAGCGAAAGCAGCAGAACGCAGATCGGAATCAGGCGCGGAATCGGGGACATCATGATCAAAGGGTAGACGAAATCGAGAGGATGGCGCTGCCGTTTTTCAGAGATTCGGAGTGCGAGCGCGCTCAGGCCCGCCACTTCAGGGCCCGGGTCGCCGCGTAGAGGGGCATCCAGCCCTGGAGCCCGGTCGATTCTTCGTCCCAATCGTCCTCATAGAATCCGGTGATGGCAAAACCGGCCTCACACTGTCCGCCGAGTTGTGTCTCCCAGCTGTGACTGTATTCCAAACTCAATTGGGCTTCCAGTTGCGCCTCGAGCAGGGCCGCATCGGCGGATTCGATGTCGGCGTAGGGAAGTCGGTGGACGACGCGCAGCTCCCCCGTCTCTTCGAGGATCTCGTGGTCGAAGAGAAAAAAGGCCGGATTGAGGAATCCGCAAAGGAGCTGCCCGCCCGGCTTGAGGACCCGGTGACACTCCCGCCAAATCGGGTCGAGGGTCTCGGCGAAGACATTGGACACGGGATTAAAAATGAGATCGATCGAACCGCTCGCGATCCCCGCGAGATCGGCCATGTCGCCCTGCCGCGTCTCGATCTCCAGCCCGTGGCGGGCGCAGGTTTCGCCATCTTTTTCCAACTGCACGTCGGAGGCGTCGAAAGAAACGATCTCCGCTCCCGCCGCCGCGAAAATCGGCACCTGCTGCCCGCCCCCGCAGGCCAGAGCGAGGATTTTCACCCCCGTGAGATCGGGAAACGCCGGGAACCAATCCGCCGGGACCGACCGGTTCGGCGTCAAGAGGACGGACCAGTCGCCCGCCTTCGCCGCCTCGATCACCTCGTCCGGATAAGGCGTGCTCCAGCGGCATCCCTCCAGCGACTGCAAGTTCCAGGCATTGCGGTTGTATTCGGTGATATTCATGACATGGCGAGGTCTCTCGGAGATTCCTGCTGGGACAGGCGACTGTAGCGCGGAATCGCCTCCCGCCAAGAGGCGGAAAATGGGAAGAAAATGTTCCACCTCCTCTACCCGGCAGGCGAAGGTAGGGCGAACCGTCCCCGGTGAGCCGCCGGACGGTCAGCGACGATCTTTTCCCTTTTTCGCTCAGACGGCGACCTCGACTGGCTGTGTCTCGCTCAGCCGCGTTCGGCGGGCGGTTGGTCGGGTGCGGTCCGCGGGCGGGGCGACGGGGCGGTCTTGCGCGGAGGGGGCTCTTCTCCCTCGCTGAGCTTGCCGAGATACTCGGGCAGCTCCACGCCGACGTTCTTGGCGAGCTCGTGCAGCGGGGGAACGGCCCCGGCCAGGCCGGCGAGGAAGCCCGCCGTACTGCCTTTTCCGTCGGCACCCCGACCGCTGTCCCACACGGTGACTTTGTCGATCTGCAGGTTGGAGATCGCCTGCACCTGCTCGCGGACGAGCTGGGGGAGCAGCTCTGTGACAAGCATGCGCTGCGCCCCGTCGGGTCCCTCGCAGCTGGCGATGAGGTCCTCGAAGCCCTTCGCTTTCCCCTCGAGGATGGCCTGGGCGCCCTCGGCTTCGGCGAGGAGCTTGGCCTTGAGGCCGCTGGCCTCGGCCTGCTGGACGAAAAGGATGCCGTCGCCCTCGGCCTGCTTCTCGGCGCGGACGGCGTCGGACATGCCCTGCTGGATGCGGCGGACCCGCTCGGCCTCGGCGTCGGCTTCGACGATCTGGCGCTCTTTGGCGATCTCGGCGGGCACGACGATGTTGGCGAACTGGGTGGAGCGCTCGCGCTCGGCGCGCTGCTGCTCGGCACGCTGTTCGGCGACGTAGGCCTCTTCCAGCACCTTGGCCTGGGCGACCTTTTCGGCGGCGGTGGCGTGTCTCTCGGCCTCGGCCTGGGCGCTGCGGCGCTGGGCGTTGGAGTTGGCGATCTCGACTTCGGCGCTGTTCTCCCCGCGGGTGGCCTCGGCGTTGGCGCTGGAGACGGCGATGCGCTTGTCGCGCTGGGCGGAGGCGGCGCCGATCTCTCCGTCGCGGTCCGCCTCGGCGACTTTGACTTTGGCTTCGGCGATGGCCTTGGAGGCGGCCTCTTGCCCGAGGGCGTCGATGTAGCCAGAGGCGTCGGTGATGTCCTGGACGTTCACGTTGATGAGGCGCAGGCCGACTTTTTTCAACTCGACCTCGACGCCGGTGGAGATGTTGGCGATCAGCTTGTCGCGGTCGGCGTTGATCTCTTCGATGTCCATCGTGGCGATGACGACGCGCATCTGGCCGAAGATGATGTCCTTGGCCAGTTCGTTGATGTGCTGCAGGCTCAGCCCGAGGAGACGCTCGGCGGCGTTCTCCATCACTCCCGGCTCGGTCGAGATCCCCACGGTGAAGGTCGAGGGGGTGTTGACGCGGATGTTCTGCTTGGAGAGGGCGCCCTCGAGTTTGATGTCGATGGGCAGGGGGGTGAGGCTGAGGAACTGGTAGTCCTGGATGATGGGCCAGATGAAGGCCGCGCCGCCGTGGTAGCACTGCGCCGACTTGCCGGAGCCGACCTTTCCGTAGACGACGAGGATGCGGTCGGAGGGGCATTTCTTGTAGCGCGTCGCGATGGCGACGAAGAAGGAGAAGAAGATGGCGACGATCACGCCGACGAGGATGAGGATGTCCATGGGCTTCGGGATGGGGGGTGGGATCGGATGGGGAGGGAGGAATCAGACGACGAGGGGTTCGACCACGAGGGTGGCGCGCCCTACTGTCTCG
>JAAYAT010000382.1 GCA_012719225.1 Verrucomicrobiaceae bacterium | reverse complement strand
CACGCCGAAGACTACGCCCGTCTCGCCGACGAATTCCGCCAACGCTATCAGGGCCGCCTCGTCTCCGACCGCGCCGCCCAGCCGCCCGGCCCAAACGACGTCTTCTTCGTCTTCGAGGACGACGGCCTCCTCCTCGGTTACGCCTTCGCCTATGAGCTCGACCGCGAGTACACCGAATTCGAGGCCCGCATCGTCATCGCCGACCTCGCCTACCCGCGCGACAAACCCCACGTCATCCAGACGCTTGTCGCCAACCTCAACAACATCGCCTCCCGCAAGGGCTATCCGCGAATCACCGCCCGCTTCCCCTTCGATCCGCAAATCCTCCGCGCCCTCGCCGACATCCCGATCCACTTCCAGGTCAACGAAACCTACGGCAGCGTCGCCGCCAACATGCTCCAGATCGTCAACCTCAACTCGCTCCTGGAAAAACTCGCCGCCGAACTCGAAACGCGTCTCGCCGCCTCCGCCGCCCCCGGCTTCCGCGGACGCATCGAAATCGACATCGAAAAAGACTCCGCCGCCCTCGAGATCGCCGACGGCAGAATCAAACCCGCCGAAACCGCCAACGCCGACCTGCGCCTCGCCATCCCCGAGTTCGAAATGATGCAGATGGTCCTCGGCATGCTCTCGTTCGCCGAACTCCTGGAAATTCTCACGCCGCGACCGACCCTCACCCCACAGACCGCCTCGCTGCTGTGCGCCCTGTTCCCCCGCAAACCCGTCTGGTCGGGCAACTGGGGATGACCGCCATGCTGGATCGACAGCCGTACTTCCCCTTCCTCCTGGGCAACGGGGCCGACGCCGTCCTGATCGACTACTCCGGCTCCATGCACTGCGACTCCGGACGCATCCACCTCGAACAGCACGAATCCGCCATCTGCGCCTGGTACAAATCCGCCCACCGCGACCGCCGCGGACCCATCCTGCCCATCGTCCAGTCCACCTACACCCTCATCGCCGGCGGCGAGGGCTTCGAGGTCGGCTCATTCGACCAGCGATTCGACCCCAAAACCGCCGTCCTGACCACCGACGTCGAAGCCGCCGACTTTCGCATCCGCCTCGAAACGTTCCTGCTCGACGAGCAGGTCCTCGTCGAACGCTACCACGTCAAACGCATCCCGAAAGACCGCCCGCAGATCGCCCTCAACCTCCACAGCCCAACCACCGCCTGGTCGCAGGGAGTCCTCGAACTGCCCGCCGACCGACGCTACCGCTTCTCCGCCCATGCCAAAAACAACGCGATCACCGCCGACTACGACATCAAAGGCGTCAAAGGCCGCGCCCTTCTCTGGACCGATCATCCAGCCGTATCCGCCGCCGAGACCCGCGACGGCAAACGCCTCATCCTCGCCGACCTGCAAGCCCCCTTTGCCTTCACCAAGTACCTGATCGTCCTCGACCAAACCGACACCGCCGACCACGCCAGGGACATTCGCAAGACCCTCGCCCGCCTCAAATCCACCGGCGCCGATGCCCTCTTCCGCGAGCACCGAAAGCGCTGGCGAAGCTTCTCCTCACAGTCCGCCCTCACGCTGCCCGATCCCCGGCTCGAATACCTCCACGAACTGAGCCTCTACCTGATCCGCGCCCATCAGCACCCGCGAACCGGCTTGATCTCCCTGGGCAACTACCCGCTGCTGTGGGCCGGCGGCGTGACCAACAGTTGGGACGCCATCTTCCCGCACAAGGCCCTGCTCGCCTCCAACCGCCTCGCCGAGGCCAACCGCCTCATCGACGGCTACGAGCTGGCCCGCCAACTCGGCAAGACCGGCGCCTGTTTCCCCTGGTTCATGAACCACTGCGGCGAATCCCTCTACTACTACGACGCCCGCGAATATCCCGACATCCAGAAATTCAACAACGGCGCCATCGTCATGGAGGTCTTTGACCTCTACCTCCACACCGGCGATCCGGCCGTTCTGGAGAACTACTGAGATCTCATCAAGAACATCTGCGATTTCCTGCTCGCCGCCATCGTCCGCGAACGAGGTAATACCGCCTGCGTCGTCGAAGGCCGCGGGGCCGATGAATCCATCCACCGCAAAAACGACACCTTCCACGTCCTGACTACCATCAAATCGCTCGAGGCCCTCACCGCCGCCGCCACCGTTCTCGACCGGCCGATCGACGCGGCCTACGGGCGCGTCCTGGCCAAACTCAGACGCGGCCTGAAGGCCAACTTCCGCGGAAAAACCCTCCTCCCCTTCGCCGGAGCCAAAACCATCACCAGCCAGGTCTTCACCGGCTTCCTGCTCAACCTGCCCCAAGGCATTCCCGCCGAAAGCATCGAACAGGGCCTGCGGCTCTGTCAGGGCCAGTGGGGCCTCACCAACCCGGGAACCTATCGCAATCTGGTCTGGCCGTGGTCCGAGTTCAAAGCCGCCACCGCCCT
>JAAYAT010000047.1 GCA_012719225.1 Verrucomicrobiaceae bacterium | reverse complement strand
GGGCTCACTGCTCCCGGGTCGGGTCACCTTCGCGATCCGCCCCTCGCGGTACCCCGGCACCGGAACGAGGTCACCCGGTCGGTAGAGCGGGGACGGCTCATCCCCCCGCCCGGCCAGATGCACCGCTGCTCCGTGAATGAGCACAGGGAACCAGGGCGATAGCACAAACTCCGAAGCAACCGGATCGAAATTGACAACCACCACGCTCCGTCCCTCGTGGGTCATCCGATAGATCAGGGGAACTCCACTCTCGGACTCGACGAGGACGAGGGCACCCATCGGAAGCGCGATTTCTTTCACTCCCAGATAGGTGAGGGCCGACGCATCGAGGTGACGAATCACGGGATGATCGCCCGAAAGCACCCGCGGTGCGATCACATCGACCGCTTCCCCGACAGCGTCCCACCAGGGCGACTCGCCCTCGGGAGTGAAAATCACCATGGCCGGTCCCGTCCCGGCGGCGGCACCTTTCGCGATCTCGACCTCGGGAGCCTCGTCGACAAGTTGCAGGAGCCCCGAACCCTCTTCAAAGGCCACCACCGACACTTCAAAAAAGAAGCGGTCCCGGGTGGCGACCTTCACGCGGACCGGACGCGGACCAGATACGGTGAGGTAGGCGACATTGTCTTTCGCGAGGGCGTCATCCACCTCGAGGGACGCGACCCAGGCACCTGCGGGAGCGTTTTCCAGGGTGAACCGTTCCGCCGGATTTTCGCCCGGTTCGATGCGCAGTGGGACGAGCTTGTAGATCCGCTCTCCGCTGCCATCGTGTTTCAAAACGAGGTCCGCTTCGACCGTCGCATCGAAGGACGAGGCGATGCGGAAAAAGAATCCAAGGGAGTCATCAGGGAGACGCTGCAGGTCCGCGGAAATGATTCCGGCGTTGCCTAGTGGAGATCCCGTCTTCACCAACTCGATTGTCTCTGGCAGGTTTTCTACGCCGTCAAAACTTCCGTCGGAGAGGAGAAGAATCCGGTGGTCCCGGGACCGGTGCGCATCGCGGCTCAATCCGTCGAGGACTTCAGCGGCGAAAGGAAAATCGCTTTCCGTTATCCCGTCGATGGCATCGATCAGTTCACGCGGATTCCGGCTCAGATGCGAGCGAAAGTTCAACTCCCCCGCAATCGATGCGACGGCGACCCGCTGGTTTCCGTTTAATGCCGCGACGATTTCCCGGGCCTTCTCTTTGGCGAGAGTGAGACGTGTCTCGCGCCCATTCGTGGCCGACATGGACGCCGAATGATCGACGAGAATGAGGAGATCTTTACTCTTGTCCCCGGAAAATTCGGGGTTTGCCAGGGAAAATGAAATCGCGGCGAAGGCGATCATCATGAGGAGAAGCGAGAGAGCATCCCGGAGCCGTTGCAGGAGCGAGGTCGCTTTTTTCTGCCCGATCACCTGGTCCCAGAGAAAGAAAGCGGAAGTCGTCCGCCTGCGCGGTTTCACCTTCAGGAAATAGATCGCGGTGAGCGGGAGCAGCGCGAGAAGAGACCAGAGAAAGGCGGGGGCGAGGAGTGACATCGTTGCTATTTCCCGGGTTCTACGCGACGAGTCCTCCGCGCCTGAGGATCTCCCGGATGACGACGTCGAAGGCGATCTCGGGTCCGGTCGAGGCGAGACCGATGCTGCGCCTCGCACAATATTGTTTCAAACCGTCGTTCCAATTCGCCACGGCGGTCTCGTAGGCGCGGGCCTCCGCCGGTGACACGGTGATGCGGCGGGTCCGCCCCGTCTCGACACATTCGAGGGTGGCATCCCCTCTCCAGTCACACCTGCGGTCGCCCTCGTCCTGTACCTGGAGACAAAAGACATCGTGTCGATGCCATTGCAGAAATTTCAGCCCTTCCTCGAATCCGCCGGGGAAAAGAAAATCGGAGATCACGATAACCACCCCTTTGCGTTTTCGCCTCGCCTGAAACTCGCGGGCACATTG
>JAAYAT010000381.1 GCA_012719225.1 Verrucomicrobiaceae bacterium | reverse complement strand
TGGAAAGCTGCCGGGAACATCTCGCGGGCCTATGGGAATCGGCCGAGGAGACCCTCGTGCTCGTCTCGGGCAACGCCGTCATCGAGGAACCCCTCGCCTCCATCGAGGCCGCCTACCAGAGCAGCCAGGGCGTCGCCGTGACCGCTCCCGAGGAAAAAGAGATTGACGAATTTGCCTACGGAACCCTCCCTGAGCCCGGCAAGATCGCCGAGCGCAAGGAGATCGAAGACCTCGCCATCACCCAGCTCCGCTTTGAAAACAACGTCCGGGTGAATCTCAAAAAGACCGACTTCGAGGCGAAAACCATCCAGGTGAAGGCCCGCATCGGTGCGGGTCTGCTCACCGAACCGACCCCCGGCCTCTCCTTTCTTCTCGGCAGCATTTTCACCAAAGGCGGACTGGAGGCCCACAGCCACGACGACCTTAAGGCGCTCTTCGCCGGAAAATCGGTCGCGATCCATTTTTCGGTCGATGACGACGCCTTCGTCCTCTCCGGGGAGACCACCCCCGACGCCCTCGCCGACCAACTCACCCTGATGCGCGCCTACCTCACCCACCCCGGCTTCCGCGAAGAGGCGGTGACGGAATTCCAGCGGGCTCTCGACTATCTCTACCAGCAGCTCGAACGCACCCCCGGCGGCTTCGCCCAGGACGAAGTGGCGCAATTTCTCCACGGCGGCGACGCCCGCTTCGGCTACCCGCCGCGGGCCGCCGTCGAGGCCCTCACCTCCGCCCAGGCGAGGGATTGGCTCCTCCCCGCTCTCACCGACGGCTACCTCGAACTCACCCTCGTCGGCGACATCGATCCCGAGACCGCCGTCGCCCGGGTCGCCGCCACCTTCGGAAATCTCGCGGAACGGGACGCAAAAAAACCCGCTCTCGAAAAAGAGCGGGTGGTTGGTTTTCCGGCCGCGACCAGCAAAGTGTTCGAATTCGACTCCGAGATCCCCAAAGCGATGGCGGTGGTTCACTGGCCCACCCTCGACATCTTCGACATCACCCGGACCCGTCGGCTCGGGATGCTCTCCGCCATCCTCGACGACCGCCTCCGCGTGAAGATCCGCGAAGAGCTCGGCGACGCCTACAGCCCCTTCGCCCACAACCTCCCCAGCGACACCTGGACGGACTACGGTTACCTCTTCGCCTCGGTCACCGTCGACCCGGCCCAGGCCGCCTCCGTCACCGAAGTGGTCACCGAGATCGCCAAAGACCTCGCCACCGGGAACAGCATCACCGAAGACGAGCTGGACCGGGCCAAGAAGCCCCAGGTCACCTCCATCGAAGAGATGCGCCGGACCAACCGCTACTGGATGCGGAGCGTGCTGGAATCCTCCCAGGAATACCCCGAGCGCCTCGATTGGGCCCGCAGCTTCGTCGCCGACTACCGGGACATCACCGTGGACGAAGTCAACGCCCTCGCCGCCGAGTTCCTCACCGCCGAGAAGCAGGTCAATGTCGTTATCAAGCCCACCGCCGCCGAGCCGGCGGAGTGAGGAGGTAGCTGTTTAGCTTTTAGCCCTTTTGCTGTTTAGCCGTAGAGGAAGATGCAAATCTTCCCCGCGTCCGATCTTCGCCAGAGGTGATTCCCTCGCCAGCCAAGGAACGGGGCTTTTCTAGCCCCGACGAAGCCTACCCGCCCGAGCTTGTGCAGGGCGCTAGAAAAGCGCCCCTCCTTGGGGCCGAGGTAGCCGTTTTGCTGTTTAGCCGAAGAGGAAGATGCCAATCTTCCCCCGCTCCTAAAACCTAAAACCCCTAAAACCTAAAACCCGTCCGACTGTTCGCCCTACCTTTCACCTTCCCACCTTTTACTTTTCACCTTCCCGCCCCCGCCCCGTCCACTGGGAAAAGAGATAGATCAGCAAAATGCAGTTCAGCACCTCCGAATCGTAAAAGGTGTTCTCGAAGAGGCCTGAGACGAGGAAGGCGGCGATCAGGGGAACAAATATCAGGGAATACCGGCCGCGCAGGGACTCTCTCACCCAATGATAGCAGAAGCCGAGCAAGGCGATCCCCCCGAACAGTCCGGTGGACGCGAACGCCTCCAGAAAATTGTTGTGGGCGTGGCCTTTGAAGAAAACCGGGTTCCCCTGAAGATCCACGGTGTCCATGGCGAAGCCATACCTCTCTTTCAGCACCACCGAGTAGGTCTCGAAGTTGCGGAATCCCAAACCGAACATCGGACGCTCCAGGAAACTCACCGCCGCCGCCGTCCACTGGTTCACCCGAACGGGATCCTCCAGATAGAAATACCGGGAATCATCGGTGTACGCGTAGATGCCCCCCGCCACCCCGATGATCAGCAAAGCGAAAAGCAGTTTGGGAGAGCGCAGTATGACGAACGCCAGGAAGCCGGTGACCACGCCCAGCATCGCCCCCCGCGTGTAGGTCAGATACATCGCTCCGCACGCGATCACGAACGAAAATACGGCAACCCACCAGGGAATCCGGGTGACCTCCTTCCAGAGGGATGGAACCATCACGAATCCCGCGAGCGCGACGACGGAAAACTGCAGGGTATAGGCGAAGGTCATGGTATGTCCGAGGAAGCCGGACAGTCGCCATGTGTAAATCGGATCAATATAACGAAACGGATGCACCCCGCTCCGCCAAGTGATGAATCCTACCACGATCGCCAGGCCCATCGAGGACAACCAGGCCACCACCAACGCGTCCCTGCGCCATTGTTTTCTTTCGATTTCACGGGACAACGCGGGGACCAGAAGGAGACAAAGCGGAAGCAAGAGGTAGCGAAGCCGCTTAAAAAAATCGAG
>JAAYAT010000380.1 GCA_012719225.1 Verrucomicrobiaceae bacterium | reverse complement strand
GGGTTTCGTCGAGTTCGGCGATCTCCTCGTCGAGCGTCTCGGGGTTCTCCGCCTGCACTTTCTCAATGAACTCGTCGACCGGACGTCCCCTCGCCTGGCCGGCAAGGTGATCCCGCCACTCGTTCACTTTGTCCTGGTGACTCCACCATTTTTCCACCTGGGAAAGAAAGCTTTCCAAGCCCGCAGGATCGGCCTGACCGGTCTGCGAAAACAGGCCGTCGAACCGCTCCTCTTCGGCGGCGAGCGCCTGCCTCGCCCCCGCGAGACGCCGGTCGATTTCGGCGATTTGGTCCCGGAATCCGTCGTGTGCGGTCCGCGCTTTCTCGGCTTCCCCGAGAGCTGACCAGAGCGCGGCTTCTTGCAACTCCGTCGTGGTGGCTTCTATCCCCAGCGTGGTTCCCAGGGCGCGGACCTCCTCTTCAAAACGGTTCGCCCTCTCCCTCCCCTCCTCGATCTGTTGCAAGAGCGTCCGCCACGAGTCGTATTCGCGGAACATCTCCCGGCGGGAACGCAGCCCTTCCAGCGAAGACGCGGGGGTAATGGGGGCGGAGAGGCGCAGGGCTTCGCAACAGGCTTCCCACGCCGCCCGTGCTTTTTTGTGGGCCTCCTCGCTTTCGGGGAGGGATTCCCGCGCCGATTTCAGATCCGCCTCGAGCTCGCCGATCTTCGCGGCCCTCGCGCTCTCCTTGTCGCGAGCGGCATCGAGTTCGTCCCGGCGCTCCCTCACTCCCGCCAAACTTCCCACGAAATCGCCGCTCCCGGACCCCAGGGCCTCGCGGAGCGCGGCGGTCACCGCATCGACCGCCTCCCGGTCCGTCGCAATCTGCTTGCGATCCTGGGACCATTGCGTCCGTTTCCGGGAAAATTCCTGCCAGTTTTCGCGCCACTCGAGCATTTCTCGGGGCGAGGCCGGTTCCAAATGGCATGGCTCCCAGGCGGACTTCCACTGTTCGGCAAGTTCCTCCCCCTCTTTTTGCCCCTCGCTCACCCGGGTCTTCAGATCCGTCTGCCGCTCGCGTTCAACCTTGAGCTTGGCGCGACATTCCTCCATTCGGGCGACGGTCTCGGCTTCCTCGCGCAATCGGTCGGCGATCCGGTCAGCGGTCACCACCGCTTCGGGATAGGCTTCCTCAAGAGGCTTGCCTTCGATCCGGTCTTCCCCGGTGTTGGTGCCTTTCCACGCCTCCAGCACCAATCCCCATCGATGATCGCGTCGCTCCCGGCTGGCGGTGAGATCGTCGAGGCTCGGGAGATCCCGCTGCCGGGAGTATCGTTCGATCTCCGCCTCGATCCCGCGGATCTCCTCGCCCGCCTTGCGTTCCTCCTCCCGGAGATTCTCGACGGAGCGCCGGTTCTCCTCGATTTGTTCGCGGAACCGGTCAATGGTGGCGCGCGACGGCACCGGGAGTTCACTGGTGGCCTCGAAATCCTCCGGCGCTCCCCGCAGTTCGCGATGCCGAGCACGCAGTTCCGCTTCCAAAGTAGCCAACGCCTCGGTCCGAGCGTCGAGAGTTTTGGCGAGGGGTTCC
The DNA here is from genome assembly GCA_012719225.1 of Verrucomicrobiaceae bacterium. Taxonomy (GTDB): domain Bacteria; phylum Verrucomicrobiota; class Verrucomicrobiia; order Verrucomicrobiales; family DEV007; genus Arctic95D-9. The sequence goes on along the minus strand of JAAYAT010000380.1, from coordinate 5,394 downwards.
ACGGCGGCGGCGCGATGGACCAATTCCGACAAACTCTTCCGCTCCGCCGCGTTGTCTCGGTCCGGTTCCGCGCGGAGCCGGACCAATTCGCCTTCTCGCTCCCGGATCATCCGTGTCAGGGCGGTGACGTCCTCGTCCGCCGCGGTGGCGTGGCCAGCCAATTGCTCGGCTTCGTGGAACCGGGGAGAGGTGACGCGGAACGCTTCGATCTCGGCCAGGGGAACGTCGATCCCGAGATCCCGGCACATTCCCGTCACGCCCTGCTCCTTCAGCGAGGCTTCCGCGTTTCCCGCCTCCACGGTGCGCAGCGTTTCGCGATAGGTGCCTAGGTCGGTGTGGAGGCGGTCGATCACCGTCGCCTCGGCGAGAATATCCGGACGCGGCGAGGTGTCCGCCAGAGCTTTTTCCAGGCGGAGTCTCTCGGCGGCGAGTTGCTCGACCTCCCTCGCGGCACCGTCCCGCGCCGCCAACGCCTCCCGAATCCGTTCCGGGAAGTTCCGCGACAATTCGGGCAAACCCGCCAGCGCCTCGATTTGCCGACGTCCGTCCGCCAGTTGTCCCACGAGGGAGAGCGCCCCCAGGCAACGTTCCAGCCATTCCCGGCGGGCGCGATGTTCGCCGCGCTTCGTCGTCAGCTCGGCGAGCCGGGCGTCTTGTTCCGCCAACCCCTCTTCGACTTCCTTCCAAGCGTTCGGTGGGATGAGGTGATGCTTTGTTGCCTTTTGGTGCTCTTTGAACTCCCCGATCGCCGTCCGGATCCGCCGTTGTGCATTTCCTGAAAAAAGTTCTCCCGCCTCCTCCTCCAGTGCCGCGATGACCCGATCCACCGGAGTGCCGCCGAGACTGGCCGAGAAAAGCGCCTCGCCGAGACGTCCCTCGCCGCGCAGCAGTTCGTCGGCCCCTTCGCGCAGTTCCTCGGACCCGAGTCCGAAAAGACTGCTGAAATACGCCTCGTCGACCGCGCCCAGCATCGCTCGCAGCTCTCCTTCGGCGACAGGGCTGCCGTCCTCATCGAGGAGGGTGTTCTGATTTCCCTTGCGGCGCTTGAAGACGCGGCTTTGCCCGTCCTCGCCTTCCAGTTCAGCGAGGACGCAGAGCTTCTTGTATTCATGCCGGAAGTTGTCCGGCGTTTGGGCGGGAATCCCGAAGAGAAAACCCCGCATCGCCCGCAGCAAACTGCTTTTGCCCGCCTCGTTCGGACCGTAGACGAGATGAAAGTCACTCCCCTCCCCGGGGAACTCCGCCGAGAAATCGATGAAGGGACCGTAGGCCGGAATCTCGATGCGTCGGAACCTCATGCCTCGCCTCCTTTCGACACGAGATGCTCGAGGATGAGATTGCGGGCGTCGTCCTGGATCTCGCGCAGGCCCTCGGACGTCCATCCCTTCTTCAGTTCCTCCCGAATGTCGTCCGGAAGCGCGGTCAGCATCCTCCCCACCTCCGCGGGCAGGACCGAGACGAGATCGGATTCCGCCGGAGTGCCCAGGGTGGCTTCCACCACCACCTTGGTGAGTCCGTCACGTTGCGCCAGTTTCTCCAGACTGACCTCCGGACGGGTCGCGATTTTGATCTTTTCGATCCAGACGGCTCCTTCCCCGAAATCCCCGGTAATGGAATCCGCTTCCGCTTCGAGTCGGTCCGGTCGTCCGCGCAAGGCCCCGTTGATCGCAGTGACTCCCTCCACCACGACGCGCAGGGCGAGGAGACGATCCTCGGCCGCTTCGACCGCCTCGCCCATCGCCGCGCGCAGGCGGGGCAGGGCTTCCTCGAACGACGCGACTCCGCCGAAGTCCACTTTTTGCTCCGCCCAGCGCGCCACATCGAGCGAATGCCAGTCGCAGACCGCCACCGCGAGGCTGTCGTCCACCGTCACGAGACGGCAGCCGCGGGGACCGCACTCGCGGATGTGACGTCCCTGGAGATTGCCGGGATACACGATCCACGGATCCTCATGCACCACTCGGGGCTGGTGAATGTGCCCCAGCGCCCAGTAGTCGTAGCCCTTGCCCAGTAAGTCGGCCACCGAACAGGGCGCGTAGGTGTCGTGTCCTTCCCCGCCGGCCAGGCTCGTGTGGAGCAGCCCCAGATTGAATTTGCCCGCCACCGCCGTCGGATAACGCGGCACCAGGTTTTCGTCCACCGCCTGGTTGGGAAAACTCATCCCGTGGATCGCGACCGGCCACGCGTCCGGTTGTTCCGTCGCGGGTTTCTTGCTCGGAAACACGTGGACGTTCTCCGGCAAGCTCAACTGTTTGGAAATGACCGACGCCGCGTCGTGATTGCCCGAGATCAAGTAGACGGAGATGCCCGCCGCATCGAGACGCGCCATGCCCCGCCGGAAAAAGAGTCCCGTTTCGTAGCCCTTCCAGTCGCGATCATAGACATCTCCGGCGATCACCACGAAATCCACCGCCTCCGAGATCGCCAGATCGATGAGCGCCTCGAAAGCCTTGCGGCTGGCGCCGAGCAGTGCTTCCACACCCTCTTCGTCCCGGCTCCTCAAGCCGCGCAGCGGACTGTCGAGGAGGAGATCGGCGGTGTGTAGAAAGCGGAACATGGCAGAACGGCGGCGGGCGCTGCGATGGCGGGAACGCAACGGGCAAAATCGCCCTCACAGCAAACCACAACACAGCCCTCCGTCAAGACCAAGACGGCGTGTCGAGCCGATCACAGCGTGACATCGCAGCCCCGAATTTCCGAACCGCGAAAATTCCCTGTCCAATCGCGCCGCCTTCGGCCTTATTCAGGGAGATGCCCATGAACGCCGATTCCACCCCCAGCACGGAAAGCGATCGCACCGAAGCTTTCCTGCGACTCCTCACCGAACACGAAAGACGGCTCGCGATCTACGTGACCGGTCTGATCGCTTGTCCGCAAGACGCCCAGGACATTCTCCAGGAGGGCAAAATCGTGATGTGGCGGCAGTTCCCGCAGTTCGAACTCGGGACCAACTTCGCGGCCTGGGCGCGGAAGATCCTCTTTTACCAGATCCTCGCTTTCCGGCGCAGGAGCAAACGTGACCGATCCGAAACGCTCAGCGACCGGCTCCTCGAGACGCTCAGCGAAGAATCCGAGAGCGCGATGAAAGAACGGCGCTGGCAGAAGCGGGAAAAAGCCCTCCAGAATTGTGTCCGAAAACTCTCCGGGGAACATCGCGAAATTCTGGAGCTGCGCTACCGCGACGAGTCCTCCATCGAGGGTATCTCGCGGCGCACCGAACGCACCGAGGGCGCCATCTACCGGCTCCTCAGCCGCCTCCGCAAAAACCTCTACCTATGCGTCGAAAAGGAACTCAGCCAGGCATGAACGAAGCGCCACCGAACCCTCCGCACGACCGCCTCCTCGAGCTGGCCCACGGCTACATCGAACGCTCCCTCAACAGCGCCCGGATCGCGGAGCTGGAAACCCTGCTCTCGGAAAGCGAGGAGGCGCGGCGCGTCTACGTCGATTTCATGCACGACCACGCCACGCTGCACTGGGAGCAGATCGGGCGGGACGGGGAACGCGGCGACGGCATCGCGGACGAAGACATCGACGAGATCGAGGACATTTCCGACTATCGCTACTCCCGTTTTCCCTCGCTCTGGCAGGGCTTCGCGGCGGCCGCGCTGATCGCCCTGCTCAGCCTGCTCCTGCTCCGTCCGCCGGCTCCCGCCCCCACCTTTGCGACGATGAAACGGACCGAAGCGGCCCGCTGGGAAAGCGGTCCGCTCCCCACCGCCGAGGGCGCCCGGCTCGGGGCCGGCGAACTCTTTCTCGTCCGCGGAATCGCCACGCTCGATTTCGACTCGGGGGCGGAAGTCATCCTCGAAGCCCCCGCCCGCCTCACTCTCGTCGACGCGATGAACTGCGTCCTCACCAGCGGCACCGCCGTCGCCGAAGTCGGCGAATCGGCCGAGGGATTCACGATCCGCACTCCCAGCGCCCGCGTCATCGATCACGGGACCCGCTTCGCCGTCAATGTCCACCCGGTCAGCGGGGCCACCCAGACCCAGGTCTTCGACGGACTCGTAGAAGTCGCCCTCCCCGACGGAGGGAAAAGCCTCGCACTGCGGACCGGTCAACGCAGCGTCACCGAAGGTGGCAGCCTCGGTGCCGTCAGCGCGGCGATCGAAGAGGCCACCTGGACCCTCCCCGAGGGCGCCGAGGGGCCGCAGGAGAAAAACGCCCTCACCCTCACCACCGCCGCTCCGGGCGGAGCCGACGCCTACACCTGCTCCAGCGAGACCGGCGGGCACGACTCGGAGACGCTCCTGCTCCTGAAAAACGCCCTCGGCGAAAACGGCCCGCACCGGAAATCCTACCTCCGTTTCGACCTCAGCCCGATCCCTCCCGGCACTATTGCCGAAGCCCGGCTGGAACTGCATTTCACCCCCACCGGATGGGGGCTCGCCTCGAATCTGGGCGACTCCGGGTTCACCGTCTACGGCATCCGCGACGACCGCCTCGACGACTGGTCCGGCGGCGAACTCGACTGGACCACCGCCCCGGCGAACGATCCCGACAGCGGCACCGCCCTCGTCGCAGAAAAGGTCACCGAACTCGGGTCCTTCGTTCTTCCCCGGGGGATCCAGTCCGGTTCCTTCGGCATTCACGGGGAAAAGCTCGCCGCCTTTCTCAACGCGGACGCCAACCGCCGGGCCTCCCTCGTCATCGTGCGCGACACCAGCGAAGTCCGCGGCGGCGGACTCGTCCACGCCATCGCCAGCTCCCGGCACGTCACCCTGCCCCCGCCCGCCCTGGTGCTGCGGCTGCGGGAGGATGGCACCCCTGCCGGGGTGCGGGTTTCAGGGCCACGGTGATCCGGTGGTATCGCTTCGCTCGACCACCGGCTACAAGATACGATGCCTCCGGCATCTGGATCGCGCAACCACCGGCGAATGAATGGAAAGACTCCGGCTTCCGGAGCGACGGTGATATTTTGGGGCGTGGTCATTTGGAAGGAAGCGGCAGGTTGGCGGAGAGATCCCGGAGGGATGTCATCCTGTAGCCGGTGGTTGAGCGAGGCACGAGCGACACCACCGGGCTACGGAACACAAATAAATCCGCATCCCGGAGGGATGCCATCCCCCGGTGGCGGACCAGGAATGGCTGGCACCCCTGCCGGGGTGCGGAATTCGGGGCGACGATGATCCGGTGGTGTCGCTTCGCTCAACCACCGGCTACAAGATGTGATGCCTCCGGCATCGGGATCGCTCGACCAACCGGCTACACGATGCGATACCGCAGGCATCGGGATCGCCCGAACACCGGCTGCATGTTGAGATGCCGCCGACAGCGGAACGGACGGGACGGTCAATCGAGATATTGCTCCTCGAACTCGACGCCGGATTTCTTGAGAAACCCAATCAACTCCTCCCGGAACGATTTGACCCGATGATGTTCCTCTTGGTT